>NZ_FONF01000008.1:0-226374 GCF_900112835.1 Marinobacter sp. DSM 26671
CGACCACGCCCTTGGAGAGCCCGCAGGCACGGGCAATGCGCTCATGGCTCAGGCCCGCTTCGTACTTGAGGCGCAAGACCTCGATGATCTGTCGCATGGAAATCCTCGCTGCCGGCATCCGCCCTTCCTCGTGATGAAAAAGAAACGGGTATGCCGGATAAAGTTGAAGAATTCCAGCGTGTTGGCAGTGATTCCGGCATCGTGACCGGCGATTCCGGAAAAACGCCCGAAATCGGTCACGATAAAACGGAATGAGCGGTCACGATCGCCCGGAACAGGCGGTCACGTTCAAACGGAATGGGTGGTCACGATGGGCCGGAATATGCAACAGGTTGCCAGACGCTCTTCATCAATTCGGTCACGCATCGGTGACCTCATTTCTTGACGATAACGCCGGGGCTGAAAGGCTCAGCTCTGAAGCAAGGCTCTCGGCTCGAGCTTTGGCGTTGGCGACTGACACGCGGTGCCGCTCGTCGCCAAATTCCTGATATTCAGCGGTGACTTCGTAAATGGTGTCCACCCCGAGGTATTTGCTCAACGTTCTGAGGTGCGGCACCAGGTGGCCAGACTCTTCTCTTATTCCGCCTTTTTCAAAGCCAAACTCTCCGCTGGAGGTCACGATGATCAATGTCTTACCGGAGAGCAGAGGCTGCAGCGGGAAGTCCCCTCGTTCGAGATCGAAATCAAACGTTTTGCCGATACGTACGATCTGATCGAACCAGGCTTTTAGCTGAGCCGGCATACCGTAGTTGTACATGGGTGAGGAGATCACAATAACGTCGGCTGCTGAGACCTCAGCGATAAGTGTATCAGAGAGTGCCAGTGTCTCCTGCTGCGCCGGGGTCCTATCTTGCTCCGGGGTAAACACCGCGCCAATCCAATCCTGAGTGATGAAAGCGGGTGGGTTCACGCCAACATCACGATAGATATATTCATCCTCAGGCCGGTTCTGTTTCCAGGTATCAATGAATCGGCGGGCGACATTTTTCGAGATGGAATCGTGATCCGGGTTCGGGTTTGTCGCGGCTCTGACGCTTGAATCAATGTGTAATAGTGTGCTCATGTTCATTTCCTTGGCTGATTGATGACAGGAGCTAGTTTGTGGCGCTGGATGGACTTGCACAAACGGAAAAATTACACTTGCAGATGAATTAAACTCATCCAAACGTTCATGAACTCGTGATTGACCTGGAGATTCACATTGCAGGTGTCATTACAGGCGCTGAAAGCCTTTGAGTCGGCTGCCCGCCGGGGTAGTTTCAAGTTGGCGGCAGAAGAACTTTCGCTGACGCCGACAGCCATCTCACACCATATTGGCAACCTGGAAAACCGATTGAATGTGAGCCTGTTTCATCGGCAAGGAAGACGGATATCCTTGACGGGAACGGGTATCCGATTAGCCAAAGCGACCTCGGAAGGGTTTCGGAAAATCGACAGCGCTTTGGAAGAGGTGGTGAAGGCAGGCAATACAGTCAGGGTGACGACGACATCATCCTTGGCAGCGATGGTGCTGATCCCTTCCCAGCACGATTTCGAACAAGCCAACCCCGAGATTTCTGTGGAAATATCGACCGGCGAGTCGGTCGACAGCCAATCCTACATCATTCCCATTCGATTCGGGGATGTCTCAGTTGCTGAGCCTTCTGATGTCATTCGATTTGAGTCATTCAATGTATTTGGTGCCTATGGAATGACGCCTCCCTCCTGGGAAAATGCCCCTTTAACCCTTTTTACCACGGAGTGGAAAAACCAAGCGTTACCGGCCCCTCCCCTCGCCGATTGGTTAGAAAAAAATGGACTGCAGGGGGCAAATATCCAACTCAAAACGTTTGATCAGGAGCTTTTCGGGATCCAACAGGCTATGGCAGGCAACGGGCTGGTGTTCTGCTCTACAACGCTCGTCGAACGGCTGTTGAAGGCCAACGTTCTGCAGCACTTCGACACGCAATCGGTAACATCAGATTTGTGCTATTACGTTCCAGGTAGGGATAGCTTCGAAACGAGGAGTGCGGCCAAATTCCTGAATTGGATCGAAGATATCCTGAACCAGTAATACATACAGTCATTTTCATTTTTCATGGACATCAGCCCAATAAAAACCGGAGAACGCCAATGACCGCCTACGTGATCGGCAACATCACCGTAAAAGACCCCGAGAAATGGGCAGAATACCGCAGCCTTGTTCCGGAAACGCTGGTTCCCTGGGATGGGGAGCTGGTGCTTCGGGGTACACGGGCAAAGGTGCTGAGTGGGCAATACCGGCACACCGATACGGTGGTTATCCGCTTTCCCAATGCGGATTCCGCCACCGATTGGCACAATTCCCCTGCCTATCAGGCATTGGTGCCGTTACGCACCCAGGCAGCGGATGTGGATCTGGTGACTTTCGAGGCCGATTAATAACTACTGCCACCACCAGCACCCTGGCGCCTATACTGGACAGCAAACCAACAGAGAAGCGCCATGGAAAACAATTCAACAAGCCTGAGCATGACCGTCCTGATGACGCCGGACAAAGCCAATTTCTCTGGCAATGTGCACGGCGGCACCCTGCTGAAGTACCTGGATGAAGTCGCCTATGCCTGCGCCAGCCGTTACGCCGGGACGTATGTCGTTACTCTGTCCGTCGACCAGGTGATGTTCCTCCAACCCATCCAAATTGGCGAGCTGGTCACCTTTCTGGCCAGCGTGAACTACACCGGCCGTACCTCCATGGAGATCGGCATCAAGGTGGTTACCGAGAACATCCGCGACAAGTTGGTTCGCCATAGCAACAGCTGCTTTTTTACCATGGTGGCGGTTGATGACAACGGTAAAGCCGTCGCCGTGCCGCAGCTGGTTCCACGTACCGATGATCAGATCCGGCGATTTGCCAACGGTAAGGAGCGCCGCGCCATTCGTGCCGAACTGGAGGAACGCTACAGGGAGCTGCATAAAAAATGAGTCCGGCGCAAATAACTGAAGCAGATCTATTTTTTCGAATTTGAACGTGACTTGGTCGCAGTAGATTTACTCGCTCTCGCAATGATCATTTGCTAACGTGCAAAGCGTCCAGGAGGACGTGATCTCTCAGTAAACAAAAGGAATTGGATCATGGATCACAGTGACCGTGAGTATGTCTCCGCTGCCATCAACTTTTTCTGGGGCGATGGCACGGCCTCACCTGAATCCGTCAATGAACGATCCGCTGAGGTCGTCTATACCGCAGTAACCGAGTCGCAATCGTGCTCAGCTTCCATGGACCTGGTTCCCAGACCGAGCGGCGGCAAGCCAGGAATCTCCTATATCGTGAAACAAGTGGCTGGCATCGGTAAAAACATCGCTTCCGGTAACAGTCAGACTTATTACATTTGCAAGCTGCAAGTCAGCCAGAATTTCCGCTCTGAAATCCACATGGCACTAAAGGGAATTTGAGATGTTCAAGATTGGATTGATCGCTGTTGCTTTAAGTTTGTCCGTTGCTGTTCATGCCGGTAACCGAATCGAGCTTTTGTACTCGGACTTGAGATTCAGCATTCCGGCAGGTTTCGCCGCTGTTGGCGATATTGGCGACAGCCAGAACATGTTGATCTTCCGATACGGCGACGAGCTAGGTAAACGATTCCTGGCATTCGCAGACATGACCCACGATGAAACGTTGGAATACGGCTGCCCAGCGGCCACTTTCTTCGAGGCTGTTTTCTTTGAGACAGCTGCAGCCGATTGTGACCAGACGTTGATCGGGGCCGTGCACGAGAATTTTGTCAGCGGCAGAGATGTCGCCACCTGGACGCAGGATTCCTATTCACTCGCCTACTCCGACCACGGGAACAAAGCCTTCCTCTTTGTGATCGGCAAAGATGCAAAGCTGCTAAAGATTGACTCCGATTTTCTTGATGGCGAATCCCTCAAGCGCATCGCTGAAGACATTTAATTCCAGCAACAAATAAATCAAGGAAGATTATGAGACTATCCCCCCTCCCCCTCGTCGTTCTCTGCCTGTTTATGGGCTTCACCTTCTGGGTGATGGCCGGCGCCGAGCAATCGCTCCTCGCATTCGGCGCCCAGTTGATGTCGAGCCCCGATACCGCACAGGTTGTTATCGATCTCTACATTCTCGCGGTATTGGCTTGCATCTGGATGTACCAGGATGCCAAACGTCGAGGCAAAGGATTGGGTTACCTGGTTCCGTTTTTCGTTCTGACAGCAGTGTTTGTCTCCGCAGGGCCCTTGCTGTATCTGGTTCTTCGAGGTGGGCGCGAGACTGAAGCCGGTAGGCTTTAACCGTTCGCATCAGCCAAATCAGCGTCGGCCATCTTTGAGCACCCGAGCTACAATGCTAACGTTGAGTGGTTTCAGTCAGCCAGACTTCGGAGGGCCCCATGGCAGGCGGATGGTCTCGTGATGGTGCGGTTCAGGAACAGATCGACGCAAGCGTTGAGGATGAAATCCAGCGCGCACGCAGCCAGTTGGCCAAAGGCGAAAGTGCCGAGGAATGTGATGAGTGCGGAGCACCAATTCCAGAGGCCCGGCGCAAGGCCATTCCCGGTGTTCGTTTGTGCATTGACTGCCAGTCGGCCCATGAAAAGGAGCGCAGCCAGTCTGGCGGCATCAATCGCAGAGGCAGCAAGGACAGCCAGCTGCGATAGAGACGGCCCACAAAGTAGCCTGGGCGGCGGTTAAAGAGGAATATCGCAAGGAGGGCGACAGGTGGGTCAAAGGCAAATCCCAAGAATGAATCGCCATAGCACACCCTCCCGGACTAGCGTTTGAATATGGACATTTCAATCGAACCGGGGCGGGCTGATCATCTTGATGGCATTCACGCTCTGGTCCTCGAATGGGGTTACACAGCCAGCAGGCTCCGAACGAAAGCATGGCTCGAGGCAATCGCTAACTCTCCCGACCATCAGCTTTTCGTCGCCCTTTCCGGGGGTTCGGTCGTCGGATGGATAGCAGTGGAAAAGCGCCTGTTCCTCAGCGAGCTGTTTGTCGCGGAAATTACAGGCCTGGTTGTAGGCTCCCGGGCACGGAGGGCTGGTATCGGCCAGCTATTGGTCCAGTCTGCTGAAGACTGGTCCAGCTCTATGGGACTCCCGCGGGTGGTGGTACGCTCTAATGTAACGCGCCTGGAGTCTCATGGCTTTTATCCGGCGGTTGGTTATACGCAATCCAAAACAACGCATGTCTACACCAAAGACCTCAAGCAGCCCGGATCGGAGCCCTGAACGCCCCGGCCTGAAAAACGGCGCTCTCCCAGCAAAGGAAACTGCATGAAAATCTATGGCGATACCCAATCCGGGAACTGCTACAAGGTTCAGCTCGTTTGCCAACTGCTGAACATCGACCACCAGTGGATTGATGTCGACATTCTGGCGGGCGACACAAAATCCGATGATTTTTTGAAAAAGAACCCGAATGGCAAGATTCCTCTGCTGGAGCTGGATAGTGGCGAGACGCTGTCAGAGTCCAACGCCATCATCAACTACCTCGCGTTCGGCTCTGATCTGTACCCGAATGACCGCCTCGCTCAGGCCCGCGTTCTGCAATGGCAGTTCTTCGAACAATACAGCCATGAGCCGTTTATCGCCGTTGCGCGCTTCATCAACAAGTACCTGGGACTGCCGGCAGACAAAGCCGACGAGTATGCCGCCAAGCAAACCGGCGGGCACAAGGCCTTGCAGGTGATGGAGCAACAACTGGCAGAGACGCCATTCCTGGCGGGTGAGAAGGTCACTACTGCAGATATCTCACTCTATGCATACACCCACGTCGCGGATGAGGGTGGTTTTGAGCTGGAAGCCTACCCTGCGATTCGCGCATGGCTGGATCGGGTTGCGGCATTACCGAATTTCAGGCCTATGGTTTAGGAGTCCTTTGTAATTTCCTACCAATCCCCGTATGAAACCCAAAGAGTTCGAACAGGGTCAAGACAATGAGTCTGGGAACAAATTTCGAATTGATGGCCGCCTACAATCAGTGGATGAATGAAAAGATCTATGGAGCGGCAAGGGGCCTTGAACAAACCGAGTTGGCCAAGGATCGTGGCGCGTTCTTCGGCTCCATTCTCGGAACGCTCAACCACATTGTTGTTGGCGACACCATTTGGCTAAAACGGTTCGCCATGCACCCAACGTTTAGCATTGCCCTGAAGGAAGTCGTAGATCTGCCCTCACCCAACAAACTGAACGATATCCTGTTTGAGGACTTCGCCGCACTGTCGGAGCGGAGGGCCTGGCTCGACAACCATATTATCTGTTGGGTTGGCACGTTGTCGGATGACGACCTGAACGTGGTTCTCCGTTATCAGAACACAAAAGGGGTTCCAGCGAACCGTCGGTTCTCCAGTCTTCTTCAACACTTTTTCAATCACCAGACCCATCACCGCGGGCAGGTTTCTACGTTGCTCTCACAGGCCGGGGTGGATATCGGGGTGACGGATCTACTGGCTCTGATTCCAGACGAGGGTTTGAAATAACCCTAAGCGAATCTCGAAACCTCATTGAATACGGCATTTCATCGATCATAAGGAAAAACCTGTGCCTGAACTGAAGACAGTCGGTCTTTTTCTCGTCACCGCGCTGGCTGAAATCGTTGGCTGCTACCTACCCTATCTCTGGCTTCGCGAGGGAAAGAGCATCTGGCTTCTCGTACCCGGGGCCCTGAGCCTGGCGGCATTTGCCTGGTTACTTTCCCTGCATCCTACTGCCGCCGGTCGGGTTTATGCGGCCTACGGCGGTGTGTATATCTTTATGGCCATTCTCTGGCTTTGGGCTATTGATGGTATCCGGCCAACCGTTTGGGATCTGGTGGGATCCGGCGTAGCCCTGCTCGGCATGGCGATCATCATGTTTGCGCCTAGAGGCGCATAAATCTGCATCGCGTACCCGATAATCACCACAGATCTGATTAAGCCGTGACCTCCTCTCGGCGCGCTGACGTACAGTAGTCATATGATCGACGTTCCACTTACCAAAACGAAGACGCTAGCGCCTCCTTACACTATGCAACGCTTTTCATATTGGCTTTTCGCACTGCTGCTCCTGGTGACCCCGCCAAGCCACTCAGAGACGGCCGACTGGCAAACAGAGGTGTCCAGAGAGGCTGCAAACCTTGAGCGACTTCACTCCTTGATTGTTGTCCATGAGGGCCAGGAAGTTCTGGCATTGGATTTGAAAAGTGCCGGGCTCGACACGCCAACCAACATCAAATCTCTTTCAAAGACAGTACTCGCCGCGCTGGTGGGTATCGGCATCGAAAAAGGTGTGTTCGAGGGAACCAATCAACCGGTTATTGAAACGCTCGGTGACCGCGTACCCGCCTCCGCCACCAAGGGCGTGGACCGGATAACTCTGGGGCACCTGCTGTCTTTGCAGGCCGGGTTGCAGCGGACATCTGGCCGTTACTATGGCCCCTGGGTGAACAGCGATAACTGGGTGCACCATGTGCTCACCCGGCCGTTCGTGGATGAGCCGGGCGGTCGCATGCTCTACTCCACCGGCAGCAGCCACCTGCTCTCGGCGGCGCTCACCGAAAGCGCCGGGCGCAGCACGCTCGACCTGGCGCGGGAATGGTTGGGCGAGCCACTGAATATAACCATTCCTGCCTGGGGCCGGGACCCCCAGGGGATCTATTTTGGTGGCAATAATATGGCTCTTTCGCCAAGGGACCTGGCAAAAATCGGCGAGCTTTATCGCAATGAAGGCCGCCTTGGTGATCGGCGCCTGTTTCCGGAAAACTGGGTGCGGGAGTCCTGGATTGAACGCGGAAGGTCCGCCTACACAGATGATCCCTATGGCTATGGCTGGTTCCAGCAGCCGCTCGCCGGCGAAATGGGGTATTACGGGCGTGGGTACGGAGGCCAGGTACTGTATGTGATGCCCGCTCGCAAACTGACCGTGGTGATGACCTCTGACCCTACCCCTCCCTCGCCGGGTTCAGCCTTTTTGCGCCGCCAGTTCCAGTTAATTGAGGAGCACATAATTCCTGCCTTGGAAAACTGAAGCGGCCGCCACGCATACGTTTCCTCAACTATACTCACTGGTGGCGAATACCAAGGAGGAAACGAAATGAACAGGATCGCAATTACACTGTTTTCAGCTCTGTTGATCGCGCCAGTAGCAGCGATTGCAGAGAGCATGAAGTCTGAGGCGCCGGCCAACGCTGGCGTGTATTTCGTGCAACCAACTGACGGCGCAACCGTAAACGAAACCTTCAAAGTCGTCTTTGGTCTGCGGAACATGGGCGTAGCACCTGCTGGCGTGGAAAAAGCAGGCACCGGACACCACCACCTGCTGATCGATACCGACGTACCGTCCGATCTGAGCAAATCCCTCCCGGCAACGGATCAAATCAGACACTTTGGTGGCGGGCAAACCGAAACCGAGATCACGCTATCACCGGGTAAACACACGCTGCAGCTTTTGGTCGGTGATCACATGCATGTGCCGCACAACCCGCCAGTGGTTTCCGAGAAGATCACAGTAATGGTGGAGTAACGTTCTACCCTGAACGGAATGGCCAGTGCAGAGTTGCATTTCAGTCAATCCCCTGGGCGTTCGATCATGGTACTGTGAGCGCAAATAATCCGAACGAATCCAGGGGATAGCTGATGCGAAAGAACATTCTGATTACCGGTGCCAGCACCGGTCTCGGGGAAGGCATGGCTCGCGAATGGGCGGCCAAAGGCTGTAATCTGGCGCTCTGTGCGCGCCGGGCAGACAAGCTGGAAGCTCTCCAGCGGGAATTGCAGCAGGCTCATCCGGATATCCGGGTACTCGTCCGAGGCCTTGATGTCTGCGATTACGATCAGGTGTTCGAAGTGTTCCGGGGCTTCCGGGATGAGCTCGGTAGTCTTGATCGGGTGGTGGTTAATGCAGGTATTGGCAGCTCACAGCCCATCGGCCGTGGGCATTTCGCTGCCAACCGCCACACCGCCGAGACCAACTTCATCGCTGCTATTGCCCAGAGTGAGGCAGCCATGGAGATCTTCCGCGAGCAGAACAGCGGTCACCTGGTGTTAATGTCGTCTGTCAGTGGTGTTCGCGGCTTCCGTGGTCCACTGAACGTATACGCTGCCACCAAGGCCGCCGTAGCCTCTTTGGCGGAAGGTCTGCAGCTCGATACCAAGGGTAAGCCGATCAACGTCAGCAACATTATGCCCGGCTACATTCTCACGGATATTAACCGGGACACTAAAAGCGCGCCCTTCCGTGTGGATCTGGAAACCGGTGTAAAGGCCCTGGTGAAAGCCATCGAATCGGAGAAGCGCCGGGCCTACGTGCCCTGGTGGCCATGGACGCCGCTAAGCTATGTATTAAAAGCCCTGCCTTTTGAAGTCTTCTCCAGAGCCATGTGATCAATCGACAAGGTGAATGGACATGTCCGCTTTCAATCCTGCTTATGTCCTTGTGCTACTCGCTTTAAGCTGCCCGAACGCGTGGGGGAGCACCCACGGCTCTGCCCCGCTGAGCGCAGAGGAATCGGACCCTCAAGCACTACAGTGGATGACCGGTTTCCCGCCGCCCGACGACAAGCTGATCGCCCACCCCCAAAGCAATTACTTCAGCTTCCCTAAACTCCGCTGGACTGTCTGTCATATCCGGGAACTGCTGCCGACCACTAGGATCAGCCGCGGCATCGGTGCACCCGATCCACTGCCGTACGCAATGGATAATGGGATCAACGACATTTCGTTCATGCCGATGGGTAGCGACACCCAAATGAACTGGCGCGAGTCTTTGGCTGCGAACTACACCGACGGGTTGCTGATTCTTCACAAAGGCAAGATCGTATACGAATATTACAACGGCTGCCTGAGCGAGACCGGCAAACACGCTGCTATGTCGATGACCAAGTCCCTGACCGGCCTACTGGCTGAAGTTCTGGTGGCCGAAGGCAAACTGGACGATGAAGCAACTGTGGACAGCCTTGTGCCTGAGCTGAAAAACAGTGCTTTTGGTAGTGCCACCGTGCGGCAAGTTATGGATATGACCACCGCGCTGGATTACAGCGAAGACTACGCCGATCCTGAGGCTGACATCTGGCAATACTCTGCGGCAGCCAGCCCCTTGCCAAAGCCTTCTGATTACAGTGGACCGGAGGGTTATTTCGAGTACCTGCAAACCGTTGAGCAAAACGGCGACCACGGCGATGCGTTCGGCTATCGGACTGTCAATTCTGATGCCCTCGGTTGGATAATCGCCCGGGTAAGCGGTAAGAGCGTGGCGAATCTACTTTCTGAACGTCTCTGGAACCCCCTTGGCACCGAACAGGATGCCTACATGACGATCGATGCCAAAGGCACGCCTTTCGCGGGTGGTGGACTGAGCGCAGGGCTCAGGGATCTTGGCAGGATAGGCCTGTTGATGCTGAACAAAGGCAAGTACAAGAATCGGCAACTGTTCCCTGAATCTGTGGTGAATGCAATCCAGGCCGGCGGCGACAAAAAGGCCTTTGCCAAGGCTGGCTACACCACCCTTCCCGGCGGAAGCTATCGCAGCATGTGGTGGATCTTCAACAACGCCAATGGCGCTTATGCCGCTCGAGGCGTTCACGGGCAAACCATCTACATTGACCCCACCGCCAACATGGTTCTGGTACGCTTCGCATCGTTTCCCAATGCCAGTAACAGCAAGATCGACCCAACCTCTCTGCCACTATATCAAGCCGTCGCAGACTACCTAATGAACAGGGATTGAGGAACGCTTGACCACAATGGAATACGCTCAATGATCAAATCCTTTGCCCTGGCAGCGTTGATTGCTGTTCTGCTGGGGTTCCTTGGCTTTCAATACTACATCACCTCCGTGCCGGATCTGGCAGAGCCCATTACCGTGGAGGAATCCCGATTCATCGAGCAGGACCAATCCCTCCTGTTAACGCTACGGGGTGGCGAGGGCCGCCAGTTTACCGTAGGCCTGCGCGGAGACATCGCCAACGATCCGGAACAAACCGCTTTGTTCTTTATCAGCAATCCAGATCTGGTGCCCTATGTGTACTGGCCGGGTCTTCGGAGCAACGACGAAAAACGGGTACTGGAGCTGCTGGAAGATATGGTTGAAAAACAAAAGCAGGAGGCAGCGGTCAGGCAGATTTATGAGGTGCTGAAGAACCGGAACTGAAGCCGCCGGATTCTGGGCGGGCTGGAAAAATGGCTGGGAAAGCGGGTCCAAGAACTCCCCCAGCCAGCGCCACGGTTGTGGCGACTTTCTAGCGCACTTTTGAAAGGAACTTCTGGGTGAGCGGGTTTTGCGGATCGGTAATCACCTGGCGTGCTTCACCGATCTCTGCGATCACACCCTCGTGGAAGTAAGCCACCCGATCAGAGACATCCCGTGCGAACCCCATTTCGTGGGTCACACAGATCATGGTCATCCCCTCTTCTGCCAACAGGCGCAGGGTATCCAGAACCTCGCCGACCAGCTCCGGGTCGAGCGCGGAGGTCACCTCATCAAGCAGCATGTAGTCAGGCTTCATGGCCAGCGCACGGGCAATCGCCAGGCGCTGCTGCTGGCCGCCGGACATTTTGGTGGGATAGACGTCGAACTTGTCACCCAGGCCGACGTGCTCCAACTCTTTCTTGGCAATTTCAATTGCCTCTTCCTTGCTCATTTTCTTGACGATTCTGGGCGCCAGTGCGGCGTTCTCCAGCACAGTCATATGAGGAAAGGAATTCCATTGCTGAAAGACCATGCCCAGTTTCTGGCGCAGCTTGTCCTTATTGGTCTCTTTGGCATGGACATCCACATCATCAACGAGGATCTTGCCCTTGTTGATGGGCTCAATGGCATTGATGCAATACAGGAGAGTTGACTTGCCACTGCCGGAGCCCCCGATAACGCTCACGACCTCGCCTTTCTTTACATCCAGGCTTACGCCTTTCAGTACTTCAAGATCGCCGAAGGATTTATGGACATTCTGTACGCTGATCATATTGCCATTTTCCTCTCAACATACCGGCCGTAGTGGGACAGCGGGTACGAAATAATGAAGTAAAAGATACCAACACCGATCAGAATCTCGAGCGGTTGCTGGGTTCTTGAAATCAGTTGCTCCGACGTGCGCAGCAATTCCATGTAACCGATGACCGAGACCAGGGCCGAGTCCTTGATGACACTGAGTGCAACACCCAGCCACGAGGGGAACACAGCACGCAAACCAATCGGCAACCGAATGTGGTAGATGGTCTGCCATTTGGTCATGCCCAGTGAGCGCGCTGCCGTCTGCATTGAGGGACTGACGCTCTCAAAGCCACTGCGGAACACCTCGCTCATGAAGGCCATGGTATACAGCGAAAGCACAATGGAGCCCGCAACAAACGGCGCCAGTGGATTCCCCATCGCACCGACAAAGGTGGAGAACAGAATAAGCTGGATGATCAGGGGAACACTTCTCAGCACGTCTAGCACGCTACCGAAAAGGACGTTGACGGCCTTGTTGCTCTCGGCACGGAGAAAACCAACGATCAAACCCAGAATAGTGCCCACCACGATGGCGACAACGGAGATGATGATGGTATTCCAGACGCCGGTCAGGATTAGACCGCTATCGCTCCAGGACAGGGGTGTGAATAAGGAATTCATCAGATTTCCCCCTTGAAGAGTCTACGCGCAAGCAATGATGACCCGAACAACACGAGTTTGGTGATCACGAAGTACATCACGGCCGCCACAATGAAGAACTCCAGTGTTCGGAACGACAGCGACTGCAAACGCTGAGTCGTGCCAGAAAGCTCGCTCATGCCCACGAGAATGCCCAGAGAGCTCATCAGGATGGACCAGACAAACTGGTTGGTCATCGGGTGGTAAATGCGTCTCAGCATCTGGGGAAGGATGATGTATCGATACGTCTGGATACTGGTCATGCCCAGGGACTTGGAAGCGCTGTACTGGGTGCTCGGGATCGACTGGAAACCACCCCGGAACGTCTCTGTCAGGTAGCCCGCGTTGATGAAGACCAGTGCGCTCAGTACCGCCACATAGGGGCTGAGGTGGATACCAAATGCTCCAAGGCCAAAATAGGCCATGTAGATCTGGAACAGGGCCGGCGTATTCCGGGCGATCTCGACCCAGACCGTAGCAACCTGGCTGAAGAACTTTGTGTTATTCATTTTGGCGATCGCCAACAGTATTGCGATCACAACGCCCAAAAGCATCGCCAGAACGGATACGTGCAGGGTAACGAAGGCACCGTTCAGCAGCTGGGGCATGTTCTGGAACACAACGTTCCAGTGAAATTCGTAGTCCATACCTTGGCCATTTTATGAATGGTAGGAAACTCGACCAGAGCCCGGTGAGAAGGGCCTTGATCAGAATTTTAGGTCAGGACACGCGAGGGTGAGTGCCCGACCCGGGAACCAATGCAATGACGGCCGCCTGTTTGGCGGCCGTCGGTTCGGCGCTTACTTGTTGTCCCGGAGGGACTTGATCAGATCGGCCGGCGCATCGGTACCGAAGTGCTTGTTGTAAGCTTCGTTCATGTTGCCGTCCCGAATCTGGCGTACCAGGAACAGGTTCAGGTAGTTGATCCAGGCAACCTCATCACGCTTGGCGATGATGCCCACAACGTCGTCGTAGTTGGGAACGTAGGGGCCCGCTTCAAAGTCTGCGAACTCTTCGCTACGCAGTTTGGTCGCGATGTTGGTGTTGGTAGAGATGATTGCGTCGACCTTGCCCTGGTAAAGACCCAGGTACGCATCGTTCTCGGATTTGAAGGAGGTGTAGTTGTCCTTGCCCCAGCCCTGTTGCTCGGCATACGCGAGGTATTCGGTTTCGTAGGTGGTGCCGAGTGCCGCACCGACTTTCAGGTTCTTCAGGTCGTCGAAGGATTCAATGTTCTTGTCCTCGTTGGCGATAACCTGGAATTTGAAGACGAAGTACGGGTAGGTGAAGCCAACGGTCTTGGCGCGCTCCAGTGTATCGGAGGTAGAACCGATAACCACATCAGTCTTGCCGGACACCAGGGAGGGAATCCGCTCGCCCCAGGTCAGGTTGAGAACATTGACGTCTACGCCGAGCTCCTCGCCCAGGTCGTTACAGTAATCGACGTCGAAGCCTGCAGGCTCGTTGTTCTCGTCAAAATATCCCATTGGTGGGAAATCCAGAACCACGCCACAGTTCAAAGTGCCACGTTGAATCACGGTGTCCAGCTGATCGGCTGTCGCGCTTACGGAGGTTACCGCAGCACAAGCGAATACAAGCGGTGCTAGTTTGCGAATCATAGTTATTCTCTCTTTTTCTTTCGTGGGCGAAAAGTGTGTGTCCGTTATGCCTACACAATAGGAGTTATGTGCAAAAAGCATACGTAAAAATACTACCGTAGATTATTTAGTGAAAATTTTTGAAATTTGCCATTTGGTAGGCAATTTTCCTTAATTTCCTCAATATAACCGGATTTTTTGAGCCTGCAACTCGTGATAGCGGCCAAAAAACGAACAAACAGTCATTTTTCATATTCTTAGGTCTATGATTTAACTGATGTTTACACCTCCTTAATCAAAAAGACGAATTTATTACGATAGCAGGCCATTTTAACGGTCTCTGAGCAACACCGCGGGGTTTAACCGCATTGCCCTGAGCGTGGGCAGGAGTCCACCCAGCAGCGCCAGCGAACTGACACCTCCGGCAACCAGTGTCCCAATCCACCATAAATCGCCTGCCGGCAGCTTCAGGGCCAGGTCAGCTACAGGTAAAGCAATTAGCGCACCAAGCGCTGTCGCGAAAACCGTTGCCAGAAAGGTCAGCAAACCGGTTTCCAGCAGCATGGATTGGCGGATCGCTCCGTGACGGGCGCCAAGGCAGTGCAACAGGTTGGCCTCGTAAAGCTGCCGCCTGCGGCTGACACTGACCACGCTGGAAAGCACAAGCAGGCTGGCGAGAAGACTGACCGATGCCACAGCCGCCAGGCCCGCGGCTGCCTTGTTCAGCAGATCGCCTGCGGTTTCCAGCCAGTCAGCGGTGCGCAGCGTGATTACATTGGGGATGGTCTGTGCCAGCCATTGCTGGGATTCCCTGGCCGCCTCATCGCTTTGGTAGACCGCACCAACGTAAAGGCTGATCAAGTCGTCCAGTGCGCCTTGCTGCAATATGCCCTCGAACCAGAATCGGGTCTGCAGCCCTTTTTGCCGGTAAATTGCACGGATTTCGACGTCGATGCTCTTATCCTGTGCAGTAAAGGTGAGCTGGTCGCCCACCCCCAGTCCAAGCTGGTAAGCCTCCCGATCCTCCATGGCCATGTAAGCGGGCTCCCCCTCGGGGGCCGGCGATTCCCACCAGTTGCCCTCCACCAGTTCCAGTGCTTCGGGGTTTCCCGAGAGATAACTCAGTTTGTATTCATCTCCCATGGCTTCTCGCCGAGCTTCGGCGTTATCGGCGAGAACCTCCGCAATCGGCTTCTGGTTAATAGTGTCCAGACGGGATCGGACCATCGGGAGCAACTCGACGCGGCTGGAAGCATCCAACGCTTCCAGGCCGTTTTGCAGCGGTTCCATCTGGTCCGGGAACACTTCATAGAGGATTAGCGCCGGAGACTGTTCCGGTATGGTGGTTTCAAGCGCCCTCAGGAGCGTGGTAACCATCAACGTGCAGGCCACCACAAGCGTCAGTGCGGTACCCAGTGACAGCAGGGTTGCCCGGAGCGGCGAATCCGGCCGGTGCAGATTGGCCAGGGCCAACCGCCGGGCAAACCTGCGGTCGGCAAAACCGCCGTTTTCCAGGGCTTTGGCTCCACGGCGCAACCCCTTGATCAAACCTTCCAGGAGGCCCCAAAGCAGCGTAACCGCCAGCAGGAACAGAAAGCCCAGATGAGGCGATGGGAGCCAGAACAGAGTAGCGCCGATGTAAACGGCCAGCAGCAGATAGCTGGCGATCCGCCAGCTGCGAGGCTCGTTTGGAGCCGCCTCGACCTGTCCCCGGAAAAGCCCGGCCGGCGCAGCAGCCAGGGCTCGAGCGAGTGCCGGCAGTGCAAACACGTAAGCAGTCAGAACAGCGAACAGCCAGCTCAGCAGCAAGGGAACCAACCACAAGGACAACCAACCGACGGCCCCATCGGGCCCCGCCAGAGCAAAGGCATCGCCCGCCAGGCTGATCGCCAGGGCGGAAAGCCCCAGCCCGATACTACCGCCAATAAGCCCTGCAAGGCTGCCCAATACACCAATCTGCAGGAGGTATATGCCGACAAGCGGTTTGCGACGCAGGCCAAGTGTTTGCAAGGTGGCAATTGTGCCCAGCTTTTCATCGAGGTAGGCGTGGATGCTGTTGGCAACGCCGAGGCCACCGATGAATAATGTAGTGAAAGCGATAAGGATGAGTGCTGTGGCAATCTGGTCCAGACGCTCGGAAATCCGTTCGCTGCGCTCGGCAAACGTAGTGATTTCCCATCGCGCATCCGGGAATGCCTGCTCGAATTCCTCAAGCCAGGTGTCGAGATTCTGTTCGGTTTGTACCCGGTATTCGTAATCCACGCGGCTACCCGGGCGAATCAAACCGGTTGCCTCCACGGCCTGCTCGGAAATCATGATCGGCAGACCTCGCCAATTGGCGTTCAGGCTCCGATCCGGTTGCTTCTCGATAAGGCCGCTGATTCGAAAGGTGGCGGCGCCAATCTCAATCTGGTCACCCACCGACTGGCCCAGGCGTTCGGCCAGCAAAGGATCGATGATAGCCCCCCACTGCCCTTCCTTCTGGTCTGTAAGCGCCCCCAGAGATTCATCCGGCGTTAGCTCCAGCTCGCCGTAGAGGGGATAGAGAGCATCCGGAACCAGTATCTCCGCCCGGAAGAAGCCGTCGCCGCCGCTTCCGCTGACGATGGTATCGAATTCCCGAACCAGTGAAATTTTGCCGGTAGCCCGAATCCATTCGAGCGCATCATCGGGCAGCGGCTCGCTGGTATCCAGCTCCACATCGCCACCGAGCAGAGCGCGGGTATCCGCCAGCAAGCTTTGCTCGATCACCCGGTAGAGGCTGGCTGTCGCAGCCACAAGGGTAACGCCGAGAATCAGGCAGGCCAGGAAAATCTTCAATGCAGAGATACGTGACCGCAGGTCGGTGATCGCGAATCGGAGCATCCAGAGCGGGTTTGTGGAGCGTTCAGGAGGCATAGAGACGCCCACCGTCCATCCGGACCCTGTGCTGACAACGCTCGGCAACGCGCTCGTCGTGAGTCACCAGTACCAGCGTGGATTTGCTGTCCTTGTGCAAGTCGAACAGCAGAGAGAGCACTTTCTCACCGGTTTCGTGGTCCAGATTGCCTGTGGGCTCATCCCCCAACAACAGGCTTGGCTGATGAACCAGAGCCCGCGCGATCGCTACCCGTTGCTGCTCGCCGCCAGAGAGCTGCCCCGGGTAGTGCTGCAGCCGATGGCTGAGACCAACTGCCTCCAACATGGCGAGAGCTCGTTCCCGCGGCCTGGCCTCGCCGGCAATCTCAAGCGGCAGACTCACGTTTCCCAGGGCCGTGAGGCCAGGCAGCAGGTGAAAGGACTGGAAAATAATGCCAAGGTGCTCACTTCGCCAGTCGGCCAGAGCATTGGCGTCCATGTCGCCCAGGCGTTGATCGCCGACCAGAATTTCACCACTGGTCGGTCGCTGCAGGCCGGAGAGCAACAAAAGCAGGGACGTTTTCCCGCTACCAGAGGGGCCTGTGATTGCCAGTGTTTCTCCCGGGGGCACCATGAGGGAGGCATTTTTGAGTACAGCAACCTTGCCGGACTCTGTGGGGTACTCGAGAAAAATGTCGGTCATTTCAACACTGGTGGACACTGGCGCTCCTCTGGTTTGATGAATTTCCTGCTCTGTTGCGTACTGGTAAATGATCGGCATCCGCATAAAGTTTAGAGTACGAACCCTTTTTAAGAGTGGCGCACTCACGTTTTTTGGCGCCTCCAAGGAAAAACAGGAGTCCTGACCATGACCGGACCGCTCGATGGCATCCGCATTATCGATCTGACAGCCATGATTTCCGGGCCTCTCGCGACCATGATACTGGCGGATCAGGGTGCCGAGGTTATCAAGATCGAGAATCCGGCGGGTGGAGACTTTACTCGCTCCGCGGCCAATCGGCAGGGCGATATGTCGGCGCTGTACCTCAACAACAACCGCAACAAGAAATCAGTGGCACTGAACCTGAAAGAAAAGGCAGGACGCGACGCGCTGCTTCGACTGGTGGCGTCGGCCGATGTCTTTGTGCAGAACTTCCGGCCGGGCGTCATTGAGCGGATGGGACTTGGCGAGGAGAAGCTGCGCAAGGTGGCCCCGAATCTCGTGATGGTATCAATCAGTGGCTTCGGTGATACCGGCCCCTATTCCCAGCGACCGGTTTACGATCCGCTGATCCAGGGCCTCTCCGGATTGGCCACCGTGCAGGCCGGCGCCGATGAATTGCGTCCGCAACTGGTTAGGACCATCCTGCCCGACAAGCTCACCGGTGTAACCGCAGCCCAGGCGATTACCGCGGCTCTGTTCGCCCGGGAACGCACCGGGGAAAGCCAGCATGTCCGGCTGTCCATGCTGGACGCGATCATCGCGTTTCTCTGGAGCTCCGACATGGGCAGCCAGACCTTTGTTCACAGTGAGGTGCCACAGCAGGAGGCTGCGAGCCTTCAGGATCTCATCTATGAGACCACAACCGGCTACATCACCATTGCGGTTCAGAGCGATCGAGAGTGGCAAGCCCTTATTTGTGCTGTGGACCGCCCGGAGTGGGCGGAGGATCCAAGGTTCCTGACTGCCCGGCTGCGCCAGGAGAATATTGATGCGAGGCTGGAGCTGATCCAGTCGGTCATCAAAACCGATACGGCCGAACACTGGCTGGCAAGGCTTGAAGCCGAACAAGTGCCCTGTGCCCCGGTGTTGACCCGCACTCAGGTGCTCGACCATCCCCAGGTGCTGGCCAACGATCTGCTCTCACACTACGACCACCCCCAGGCTGGCCGACTGCGCCAGGCCAGGGCCCCATCGCGATTCTCGGCCGCACCGGAGCAGCACTGGCAGGGAGCTCCGCGCCTCGGCGAGCAAACCGGCGAACTGCTGGCAGAGTGCGGGTATTCCGCCGAAGAAATCCAGTCGATGTGTGATTCTGGCATCGCAGCCGTGCCTGCCAAATAACATTCTGACGTCACAAATCCACTGCAGCCGGACGATCAAATGCCCGTACCCGTGGTTCACCATCCAGACTACAGCTTCCCATTCCCGGCAAAGCACCGATTTCCCATGGAAAAATTCGGGCTCCTTGCCGATTACGCCCGCTCGAGAGGGCTTCTCACTCAAGCCAATAGCTTTCGCCCTGCCCCATGCCGGCAGGCGTGGCTGACCCGTACCCACTGCCCGGATTACCTCGCCCGTTTCGCCGGCGATCAACTCTCGGCGCGGGAGAAACGGCAGATGAATCTGCCCTGGAGCAAGGGCCTCGTCCGACGCACTTTCCTGGCTCCTTCAGGCACGGTTCTGACGGCGCAGTTGGCCCTCCAGCATGGCATTGCCTGTCACCTGGCCGGTGGCACCCATCACGCCCATTACGATTACGCTGCCGGCTTCTGCATCCTCAACGATCTGGCGATCGCCGCCAATGTGCTGTTGCAACAGGAGGGCATTGAACGTGTGCTTATCTTCGATGTGGATGTGCATCAGGGTGACGGTACCGCTGCATTGTTGGCGAACGAGCCGAATGCCTTTACCTGCTCGATTCACTGTGAGCGCAACTACCCGTTCGAGAAAAAGATTGGCGATCTCGATGTCGCCTTACCGGATGGCCTCGAAGACGGGGCCTATCTTGAGGTTGTCAGCGAAACGCTGCACAAATCACTGGCGTTATCCCGGCCGGATATCGTGCTCTATGACGCAGGCGTGGACGTATTCAGGAATGATCCCCTCGGCCGGCTGAACATTTCCGAACAGGGAATTTTTGAGCGGGACTTTCAGGTGCTCAGTGAATTGAAACGTCGGGACATTCCAGTAGCGACGGTGATTGGCGGCGGCTACGATGATGACCGGGTGAAACTGGCCAAGCGGCACGGGATTGTTGTGGAAGCCGCCAGCCGGGTGTTTTCAGCCGACTGACCTAGTTTTTATTGCTCAAAGCAGAATTAGTCCTCATCACTGAAGGCAGACCGATGGAACTCAGCTGCCTCTTCGGCCTCCGGCACGCCGATCTCATGAACTTCCGGCACCTCTCCTCCGGCCAGCACTTCGAGCACGGCGTGCACCCCCTTGGACAGCGAACTCAGGCTGTAGCCACCCTCCAGAACCAGCGCTAACCGTCCCTCACAGTGTTTGTCGGCAATCGCCTGAACAATGCCTGTGATTACTTTGAAGCCATCGTAGGTGAGGTTCAGGGCCATGTCGTTTCTGTGCGGATCAAAGCCGGCAGAGACCAGCACCAAATCCGGCTGGAAGTAATCCGCCGCCGGCATCAGGATCTCCCGGAACACTTTCTCAAAGGCAACGTCGCCAGCCGTTTCCGGCAGTGGCACGTTGATGGTGTAGCCCTCCCCCAGCCCATCACCGATCTCTTCCAGGTGACCGGATCCGGGATAGAATGGCGCCGCGCAGTGGGTATCGAAAAACAGGACATCGGGGTCTGCCCAGAAAATGTCCTGGGTACCGTTGCCATGATGGGCATCCCAATCGATGATCAGAATCTTCTCACAGCCGAGTTTGGCCTGGGCATGGGCCGCAGCAATGGCCACATTATTGAGCAGGCAGAATCCCCGTGCCCGAACCGGTTCCGCATGATGGCCGGGCGGGCGGATCAGGGCAAACGCGCTGTCACACTCCCCTTTCACAACGCTTTCAACGGCGGCAATGGCGTTGCCGGCCGCAGCC
This sequence comes from Marinobacter sp. DSM 26671, assembly GCF_900112835.1. Classification (NCBI taxonomy): domain Bacteria; kingdom Pseudomonadati; phylum Pseudomonadota; class Gammaproteobacteria; order Pseudomonadales; family Marinobacteraceae; genus Marinobacter; species Marinobacter sp. DSM 26671. Next base: position 20,799 of record NZ_FONF01000008.1, read on the forward strand.
GTGGCGGCTTTGATGCTGTCGGGTGACACCGCCGTCGTGTCTTTATCAAGCCACGCCCGTTTGCCGTCCAGTGAGAAGATGTGGTCAAGGTAGGAGGTGGTGTGTACCCGTGCCAGCTGATCGTAGGTTGCGGCAGCCGCACCCGATTTGAATTGAGTACCTGCCACAGGGTTTTCATCCAGATACTCCTTGATGGCGCTGATCCGCCCGGGGTGCTCCGGATAGCTCCATTTGAAATCCAAGCCCTGAAGAATGGATCGCACTCGCTTTTCCACCCGGCTGGGCATGAACGGAAGATCCACCTCGGGGTTATGCCCGAGCATGATCTCATCGTAAAACACATTCACACTGCGATCGCCGATCATGGCCTGTTTCCTTTTCTTATCCTTGTGATTCCGCCAGCGCCTGCTTAACCACCGAGGTGAATGCCGCCGCGCGAACCCCAGTCGGTTTGAAACCTAGTTTGGTCCAGGCAGCCTTGGCTTCCTTGTTTGAAGCAGAGTATTCGAGGATCAGCTCCGAGGCGTGATGCTCCTCCGCGAAATTGACAAGATCCCGCAACAGTGCCTTCAGGATACCAAGCCCCCGGAAGTCCGGCTCTACCCAGATATCATCAATAACGCCGGACTTGAATTCTGCCGCTTCCGACTGCTCCCAGATGCCCTGGCTTCTCCAGATATAAACATAACCCATACCCACGAGCCCGGCGCTTTTGCTTTCAGCCACAACGAGTCGTCTGTTGGGATCGTCCAGCGCGGAGTGCAGGGTTCGCAGAAGCCGTTTGTACTCGCTTTCCTTCAAATCATGGGGAGGCGCACCCGAAACATGCAGCGCCAGTTTGGCGAGGAAGCCCACCATCTCGGGCAGATCCTCTTCCCGGGCCTCTCTGATCACAAATCCACGCTTCGCTTGATTTACCGCCACTTGCAACTCCCGTTCGACCTTCGCCAAAAGCATGCCAGCCCAATCCCGGAATGATCTGCATTTTCGGGGCGTATACATTTGCGCTACTCTCCAAAGCGTAGTCGCTGGTTGATCGAGCTACAAAAGCGGCAACCCCTACACGGTTCTTTGACCCATTCCTGCCCGGGGTAAGTTTCGATGAGAAAACTCCTGTTGATTCTGGGGATTTCGGTGATCGTTGCATTGTTGTCGACGGTCACATCCCGGCCCATGCTGATTGAAGAGCGGCTGATCCAGATTCAGGCGGAAAATACTCTCCGGGAATTCCCTCGGATCGAGAAAGAGCCACTGGAAGTTCAGGCAGCCTTGCTGGATATGGCAGACGACGAACTGCTGCTACTGAAGGCCCGGGCAGCGTATTTGCGATACCCGGCGATGACACGCGAAGTATTTCCCCTATATGGTCCCGAACCGGAATTCCGGGAAATTCTTCGGCTCTATGGCGAAAACATTCTTCCGCCGATTCACTATTTCCTGAGCAAACCTGTTGGCTCTATCGAGCTGATGAACGATCTGGCGAGCAAATATCAGGCGGCTCTTGAGTTCTTTACCGGAGGCGAAGAAACCGATAACAGTACCGGCGGCCAACAAAATACCTCCCGAAAGGAAAAGCTGACTCCGCAAGAGCGCGGGTGGTACGCCGTGCGCTTTATTCAGGAAGAAGGGCACGATTTCCTGGGCCAGTTCGTATTTAACGAGCAGGGCGACGTCATCTGGGTTCGAACCGAACGGGTGCTGGAGAACATCAACCAGTTCTTCGCAAGTGGTATACGCAACCTTGAGATTCAGCACCGCACCGGTGACGACGTGACCGCCTCTGATATTGGCTGGGCGTCGGTGGATGTTCTGGTTTTTGCCAGCGCGTTGAAGGTACTTCGGGTAGGACGGGCTGTCGCTGTTTCATCCAGAGGCGCTGCCAGGGGTACCCGGTCCGCAGCACTGGCCGCTCGCCTCACGACTAGCGGGCGCATGCTGATGACGACCGCCCGCTACGCAAAATGGCCCGCCGTGATTGGCGTGGGGTATCTGGTGGTCACACACCCCGGTATCATCAATGACGTCCTGGCAGAGGTAGCGGAAGTAATGGGCTACCCGGTAAAGCTGGTGCAGTTTCTCGGGTGGATGCTGATACTACTGCCGGTGTTGTACATCGGCAGTTGGGTATTCCGGTTGATTGTGCGCCCTGCCCTCGGGTTGCTCGGAACCCTGATTATTGGCCTGTCGCACATTGGCCGGAAAAAATCACTTAACACACTGGACTGATTCAGAGACCGCTATGTCCTTTTCCCGCATCTACGAACAGGCCGTTCTTCAGAAAGGCGGCGAGAGCGAGGTTCGCGCACGGCTGCCGAGAGTGGCGGCACCCGGCGAGCTTGAGGCTTTTGGTGACGATCGATACCTTTCGGAAATCACCCGGTGCATCTTCAAGGCCGGTTTCGTCTGGCGGGTGATCGAAAACAAATGGCCGAAGTTCGAAGAGGCGTTCGAAGGCTTTGTACCGCTTTACTGGCAGCAGGTTCCTCCCGAAGTGCTTGAGCGTTTGGCGGGCGACGAACGCATCGTCAGGAACGCTCAGAAAATTCAGACCGTTCCCGAAAATGCGCGGATGATTGTCGATGCCTCCCGGGAACACGGCAGCTTCGGCAAGTTCCTCGCCGACTGGCCCAGCAGTGACCAGGCCGGCCTGCTGATATGGCTTAAACGCAACGGAGCGAGGCTCGGTGGCAACAGCGCCCAGTACTTTTTGCGGCGAGTGGGTTGGGACGGCTTTATCCTTTCACGGGATGTTATTGCCGCGCTGCATAGGGAAGAGGTTTTGGATGCCTCACCCACCAGCAAGAAAGGGCTGATGCAGGCGCAGGAAGCGTTTAATCTCTGGCATGAGGAGAGTGGCCTGCCCTACAGCCACCTCTCGAGAATCCTCTCGTTTACTATCGACTGATCTTGTCACGCGATTTCATTACCTCTTGTTTATTTAATGATAATTGTTATCATTCGCCTCCGCATTAACAACGAAGGCGCATTTTTGTATGAAAGTCATCCGCTCCCGACGCTGCAGCTCTGCAGCACTGGTTTCACTCCTCGGCGCAAGCTCTATGGCCATGGCGCAATCGCAAACCGACGACGCGACCACACTCGAAGCTCTCGAAGTGGTTTCTGATGCGATTACCGCTCCGGACTATATACCTCTGGAAAAAACGCCAGCCGTTGGAAAACTGAACGTTCCGGTTGAAGAGCAACCCTATTCGGTCTCAATCGTCGATCGCAGCTTCATCGAAGATTCCGGCGCCAAGAACATCCAGGACGCCCTGCTCTACACCCCAGGGGTTAACGCGGGCAACTTCGGTTTTGATACCCGAATCGATTCCGCAAAAGTGCGTGGAGTAGACGCCGGCCGCTACCTGGATGGCTTGCGTCAGATCTACGGTTCCTACAACACTGTTCGCACCAATGTGTACGCCCTCGAGAGCATCGAAGTGCTCAAGGGGCCCTCCTCCATGCTTTATGGCCAGAGCGATCTGGGCGGCATCATCAATGGGGTATCCAAGCTCCCGGAAGAGGAACAGGGCGGCGAGATCTGGGCTCAGTATGGCACCTTTAATCACAAGCAACTGGCCGTGGATGTAACCGGCCCCGTCAACGAGAGTGGTGATTTGTTGTACCGTCTGATCGCACTGGGACGCGACAGCGACACACAGGTGGATTATGTGGAAGACGATGGCTACGTGCTCTCCCCTTCACTAACCTGGCGCGCCACCGATGATACAAGCATCACCCTGCTTCTGAACCGTCAGGAGAACAAAGGCCAGGTGTCTGCCCAGTTCCTGCCACAGGCCGGCACCCTGGAGCCGGGTTCTCAGGGTTTCATCGGTTCCGAGCGGTTTGTTGGCGAACCGGGTTGGGATCGTTATGACCGTGAGAAGACCGAAGCTACCCTGTTTGTCGACCATCAGCTGAATTCCAACTGGGCGGTTTCCGCTACGGCCCGTTATACCGATTCCAGCGCAGAAACTCGTGAGCATTGGATCACTATTCCAAGCATTCCTGACGCCAACGGTGAGGTATCACGAACCATTTACACGGCAGACACTGAAACCCGTATCTTCAACATGGACGCTCGTCTCGAGGGCGATGTTGATCTGGGCATGACCCGCCACCGTCTTATTATCGGAGCCGACCGCCAGGATGCCCTCTGGGAACAGGACAACTACTTCTACGGCTATGGTCTGGGCGGAAGATTCGATGTTTACGACCCACAGTACGGCAACCTGAATGACAGCATCATCAACCCATCCGACCGGCCAGACAACGAGATTGAGCAGATTGGCCTCTACGTTGCCGACCACATTGAAATCGGCCCTGTTGTCGTTTCCGCCGGCCTTCGCCACGACTGGGCCGAGAACCGCAGCCTGGCCGTCTCCGGATCAGACACCGTCAGTGATGAAGAAGCCACTACCGGTCGCGCGGGTCTGATGTACCGGTTTGAAAACGGGATTTCTCCGTACATCAGCTACGCTGAAGCCTTCAGCATGAACCTCGGTACCGACGGCACTCCCGAGGCCAATACCCTGAAACCGACAACCGGCGACCAGCAGGAAGCTGGCGTGAAGTATGTTTCACCGGACGAGTCTCTGGGCATCAGCGCCGCGTATTTCGATATTACCCAGGAGAACCGCGTCAGTGATGGCAATACGCCAGGAGGTGTCGAGCAGACCGGCGCCGTGATCGACGGCTGGGAGCTGCAGGTGAACAAACGCTGGCAGCGTTTCGAAACCCAACTGGCCTACACCGATCTGAATGCCAGGGATGACGCCTCTGGCAACCGGCTCCCCTATGTGGCCGAGCGTCAGGCTTCCTGGTGGAACCAGCTCTACATCGCCAACAACTGGCGGGTCGGTGCCGGGGTGCGCTACGTGGGTGACAACGTTGGCTCAGGAGGCGGGCCCGTCGTTCCTTCCGTTACCCTCTACGACGCCATGATTGGCTACACCTGGCAGAACTGGGACTTCACCGTAGATGCCAAAAACCTGGCCGATGACGAGTACATCACCTGGTGCCGCTCCGAAGGCGCAGACTGCGGCTACGGCGAGCGGCGCACTGTGAATGCAAACGCCAAATATCGTTTCTAAAGCTTCATCCTGACGTCTCTGGTCGCCGCAGCCTGAAAACCGCTGCGGCGATCAGCTCTTCTTTTTTTTCTTCTTTTGGGCCTTCTCGTACAACTCGCGCAATGCTTTGGGATTCTTTCCTTTACCCGAGCCGTGAGACTCCAGGATACGCGTCCAGATCGCCTGCTTCTGGTCAGGAGAGAGCTGCTTCCACTCCTTTTTTTCTTGCCTGGTTCGGCCACAGGCTTTACAGATGGCCCTCTTGTTAAACTCGCAGACGTCAATGCAGGGCTTCTTGGTGACGGGCTCCATGGACTCTGGCTTCCCCTTTTGCAAAATAAGTGGCTTAGTCCAAGGCTGAGGGCTGCAGCCCCCGGATACAAGGCGTTGGGCCCGTGGAAAACCGAGACGACAGGCTAATACGGTATATACGCTTCCTCATCACCCACGACTTTCTCGAACCGCCCTGCCCGCCAGTCTTCTCTGGCTGTACCTATACGGGCCTTGCTAGAAGAGACGAAGTTCCACTCGATAAAACGCTTGCCCAGCGGCTCACCGCCAATCACGGCAATCCGGGTATCCTCTGTGGCGGTAATGGCAACACCGGGCTGTCGGGAAAAGATCGTCATGCTGTGGGTAGGCAGCTCAGAGCCATGGGCTCGCAGGGCGCCACTGGCAACGTAGACGGCGCGCTCAGGCGCCTGGGGTAATGCCAGGGTCTGACCGGTTTTAAGGGTGGCTTCAAGGTACAGGGTTTCGCTGAACTTGAGCACCGGCGAAGTGACTCCGTAAGCACTGCCGATCATGACTCGAACCGGCACGCCGTCTATCTCAACCGCGGGGATGTCATCCTCTGGATAGTGGTGAAACGCTGGCGCAGTTTCTTCGTGCTCTTGCGGCAGGGCCAGCCAGAGCTGGAGCCCATGCAAGCGGTGATGCGTTGCGGTGATCTCAGGACGCTCCCGCTCGGAATGGGCGATACCGCTGCCGGCCACCATAAGATTGATATCTCCGGGCCGGATTGGCTGGTAGCTGCCAACGGAATCCCGATGCAGTATCTCGCCCTCAAACAGGTAGGTAACAGTGGCAATACCAATATGGGGATGCGGCAGTACGTTGAGACCCTGGCCAGCCGGAAATTCCGCCGGGCCCATTTCGTCAAAGAATACCCAGGGGCCTACCATTTTCCGCTTCGCGGTTGGCAACTGCCGACGTACGGAGAAGCCGCCCAGATTGGCAACCCGGGGGCTCAAAATGGTTTCGATGGCGCTGCACGGCGCATCGGCCGAATCACAGTTCTGTTCAACAGTATTCATCAGATTGCTCATGCATCGCTCCCGTTTTGCCCCGACTCTGTCACCCGGTTTCCTGAATCTATTATAGAAGCCGGAATCTTTCTCCGGGCACCGATATTCATCCTGGCCATTCCGCAACCGCTATAGTTACCGTAAGCAATTCAAGCAATCGCAACAGTCTGGGGCCTTGAGTGTTTCCATCACTGACTACCGGCATCATAGCTTTTGCCATCGCATCCGTCGTTATTGTGACAGCCGGCAGCCGACTTGCGCGGGTCGCCGATGAACTGGCTGATCGCACAGGTCTGGGCGAGGCGTTGTTCGGCATCTTTCTGCTGGCCGGGGTAACCTCACTGCCCGACTTCGCCGCCACGCTGAGCGCGGCCATGGATTCAAGGCCGGATCTGGCCATGAGCAATGTCATGGGCAGCATGGCTGCGAACCTGGTGTTTCTGGGCATTGCAGACATCATGTACCGGAAGGCCAACCTGGAGCACGCAGCTGCATCTTCCACCAACCTGATGCTGGCCGCGTTGTTGATCGTTCTGCTGGCTTTGCCGCTACTGGCAATTGCGAGTCCACCAGTTTCCCTCTGGGGAATACACCCAATCACACCCGTGATTACCGCAGCGTATTTGTTCGGGCTTCACCTGGTTCGCACAACAGACAGTAAACCCATGTGGTTTCCCCGACTGACCCGCCAGACCGTTCCCGACAAGCCTGGTCATTATCTTCGCGGCGGTCTTGCCCAGGCCTGGGTCACTTTCATTATTCTGGCTGCAATTACAGGCATAGCTGGATGGGTACTGATGGAAGGGGCCAAAGTGATCAGTGACGAAACGGGCCTGTCCGATACCCTGATTGGCGGCCTGTTTACCGCGCTCGCTACCTCCTCACCCGAGCTGGTCACCACCATTGCTGCCATCCGCAGGAACGCGCTGACCCTGGCGGTAAGCAATATATTCGGCACCAACTGTTTTAATATGCTGGTGATCGCTTCAGCCGATGTGGGCTACCCTGGCGGTTCCATCTATCACGACATTACCCCGATACAGATGACCTGGGGGCTTGTCAGCATACTGATGACAGCCACGTTGTTAATGGGAATGGTCCGGCGCCAACGCTATGGAATTGGCAAGATCGGGTTTGAAAGCGCCCTGATGCTCTCGGTCTATGCAGTGGCGCTGATTATCGTGACAATTAGCGGATAATAAGGAGATTACCCATGAAAACGATTGGCCTTCTCGGCGGCATGAGCTGGGAATCCACCCAAACCTACTACCGACTCCTCAACGAGGGGGTCAAAGGCCGACTGGGCGGGCTGCATTCGGCGAAGCTGGTGCTCTTCAGCGTGGATTTCGCCGAGATCGAAGCGCTTCAACACAAAGGTGATTGGCCCGCTACTGCCGACATTCTTTCCGACGCCGCCTTGTCATTGCAGAGGGCCGGCGCGGATTTCCTGGTGATCGGCACCAACACTATGCACAAGGTTGCTCCTGAAATTGAACAGGCGATCGAGATCCCGTTGCTACACATAGCAGATGCCACAGCTCAGGTGCTGAAGAATGATGGAATCAACCGGGTAGGCCTGCTGGGCACGCGATTTACCATGGAACAGGCGTTCTACAGGGACCGACTGGAGGCCGCCGGTATCGACGTTCTCACGCCGGATGAAATCCAGCGGGACGAGGTGCATCGTGTTATCTACGAGGAGCTTTGCCTGGGAGAGATCAAGCCGGACTCGCGCGACATCTACCTCGATATTGTCAGCTCGCTTTCCGAGCGCGGCGCGCAGGCGGTGATCCTGGGCTGCACCGAGATCGGCTTGCTGATCAAGCAGGCGGATACCGGGGTTCCCCTCTACGACACCACGGAGATTCACGCAGCTCAGGCCGTCGAGCTGGCGTTACATCATCCGTAGAAGACCGACCAAGACGAACGCCTGCAAAAACTGGATAATGGCCGCCATTAAAAACCATGGCGCGCCAAATTCTCCGATCCAGGACTCTCTGCAATGGAAATCAACGTCAACTTTCTCGAGAACCTCAGACTTGAAGCCAAGTTTGACGATTTCACGGTCGTAACGGACCAGCCGATTCGCTACAAGGGCGACGGCTCGGCGCCCAGCCCGTTCGATTACTTCCTGGCGTCCTCTGCCCTGTGTGCGGCCTACTTTGTCCGGGTCTACTGCCTGGCCCGGGACATTCCCACCGAGAATATCCGCCTGTCCCAGAACAACATCGTGGACCCGGAAAACCGCTACAACCAGATCTTCAAGATTTCCGTGGAGCTGCCCGAGGACATTTCGGAGAAAGACCGCCAGGGCATCCTGCGCTCGATCGACCGCTGCACCGTGAAAAAAGTGGTCCAGACCGGCCCGACCTTCGAGATTGAAACCGTCGAGAACCTGGACGCGGACGCCCAGGCACTGCTGATGACCCAGCCGGAAGGCGGCACCCAGACCTTTATCGAAGGCAAGGACCTGCCCCTTGAACAGACCATTGCCAACATGACTGGCATTCTCGAAGAGCTGGGCATGAAGATCGAGATTGCCTCCTGGCGCAACATTGTGCCTCACGTGTGGTCCCTGCACATTCGCGATGCCGCCTCACCCATGTGCTTCACCAATGGCAAGGGTGCCACCAAGGAAAGCGCCCTTTGCTCTGCCCTGGGCGAATTCATCGAGCGGCTCAGCTGCAACTTTTTCTACAACGATCAGTTCTTTGGTGAGGACATCGCCAACAGCGACTTCGTCCACTACCCGAACGAAAAGTGGTTCAAGCCGGGCCCCAACGACGAGCTGCCGGAAGGCATTCTGGATGACCACTGCCTCGCCATCTATAACCCGGACGGCGAGCTTGGCGGCTCCAATCTGATTGATACCAACTCCGGCAGAGCCGACCGGGGCATTGTCTCCCTGCCCTACGTGCGAAAATCGGATGGCGAGGTGGTGTATTTCCCCTCCAACCTGATTGAGAACCTGTTTCTCAGCAACGGCATGAGTGCGGGCAATACCCTGAACGAAGCACAGGTTCAGTGTCTGTCGGAGATTTTCGAACGGGCGGTAAAGAAGCAGATTATCGAAGAGGAGATTGCACTTCCGGACGTGCCCCGGGAGGTACTGGAAAAATACCCGAACATCCTGGAAGGCATTGAAGCCCTGGAAGCCCAGGGTTTCCCGACTCTGGTAAAGGACGCCTCCCTCGGCGGCCAGTTCCCGGTAATGTGCGTTACCCTGATGAACCCGCGAACGGGCGGCGTGTTCGCCTCTTTCGGCGCTCACCCGAGCTTTGAAGTGGCCCTTGAGCGAAGCCTGACGGAACTCCTGCAGGGCCGCAGCTTCGAGGGCCTCAACGATGTGCCGGCGCCCACCTTCAACAGCCTGGCAGTGACCGAGCCAAACAACTTTGTGGAGCACTTTATCGATTCCACAGGCGTGGTGTCCTGGCGGTTCTTCAGCGCCAGGTCCGATTATGATTTCGTTGAATGGGATTTTTCCGGCACCAACGCCGAGGAAGCCGAGTGTCTGTTCGGTATCCTTGAGGAACTGGGCAAGCAAGTGTATGTCGCCGTTTACGAGGAACTGGGCGCGCCGGTCTGCCGAATCCTGGTTCCGGGCTATTCCGAGGTGTATCCGGTGGAAGACCTGATCATGGATAATACCAACATGGCTTTGGACTATCGGGAAGACATCCTCAACCTGCACCGCCTGGACGATGAGCAACTGGCCGATCTGGTGGAGCGCCTGGAAGCCAGCCAGCTGGACAACTACATGACGATCATCACCCTGATCGGCGTGGAGTTCGATGAAAACACCATCTGGGGCCAACTCACGATCCTTGAGCTGAAGATCCTGATCTGCCTAGCCCTGCAGTGGCATGAAGAAGCCCTGGAATTCGTCGACATGTTCCTTCAGTTCAACGACAACACCGTTGAGCGCGGCCTGTTCTACCGAGCCATGTATGCGGTTCTCGAAGTCACCCTTGACGACGAAATGGAGCTGGGCGACTACATCACCAACTTCACCCGCATGTTCGGCGAGGAAACCATGGAAGCTGTTGTTGGCTCAGTGAATGGCAGCGTTCGTTTCCACGGCCTGGAAGCCACGAACATGCAACTGGATGGGCTGGAGAAGCATCAGCGGTTGATCGAGAGCTACCGGAAGCTGCACGCGGCGCGTGCAGCCAGGGCGGGCCTGCAGCCGTAATCGGACGCCGAGCGAGCCGCGCCGCATTGGCGGCGCGGTCAGTCCTGATCCACACTTGATCATTACAAGTAGCCTATTTGCGTTTAATGCCCGTACACCCTTGTACATTTGTGGCATACGCCAAACAAGGAGCCTTGCAATGAGCAATCCGGTGATCGCTGATAACAAGCCCAAGAAAGTCAGCCTGAAAAAAGGCGAGGAATACGCCTTCTGCGTTTGTGGCCGTTCCAACAACCAGCCGTTCTGCGACGGTTCCCACGGAGATACGGGGTTCAAGCCCAAGGTCTTCAAGGCCGAAAAAGACGAAGAGGCCGTTCTGTGCCAGTGTAAACAGACCGGAAGCGCGCCTTATTGTGACGGCACTCACCAGCAGTTCAGCGATGACCAGGTTGGCAAGGAGGCGCCGGAGTCAGATGATGATGGCGGCGAGGAATCCGGTGATGCGCCGAAGGCCAAATCCACCAAAGAAGAACCCACCGTTGAATTTATTCATCAGTTGGCCCGTGAGGGGCTGAGCAGTATGGGCCACCATGGTCCGACAACTGCCATGGGCGTGCCCCGCCATACCCTGCCCCACTGGGACGACCTCCAACTGATGGTGGCGCAGATGGCCAGTAAACCGCTGGCAGACGACGCCGACGTCTCGACCGAACTGGTGATCGGGCCTGAAGCCCGCAAGCCACTGACACTGAGCATGCCGCTATTCGTTTCCGACATGAGCTTCGGCGCGTTGTCGGAGGAGGCCAAGATTGCCCTCGCTCGTGGCGCCGAGCTAGCCGGCACCGGCATCTGCTCTGGCGAGGGCGGCATGCTGCCCGAGGAGCAACAGGAAAATTCCCGATACTTCTACGAGCTGGCCAGCGCCAAGTTCGGTTACAAGGAAGAATTGCTCAAGAAAGTGCAGGCGTTTCACTTCAAGGGTGGCCAGGGCGCCAAGACCGGCACCGGTGGCCATTTGCCGGGCAACAAGAACACCGGCAAGATCTCAGAGGTGCGCAATATTCCTGAGGGCGAACCGGCCAACTCCCCACCCACTTTCGACGATTTGCGCTCAGTTGAGGATTTCCAGCGCTTCGCCAGCCATGTTCGGGAAGTCACCGGAGGTATTCCCGTGGGCTTCAAGCTGAGCGCCAATCACATCGAGCGGGATGTGCAATTCGCCCTGGATGCCGGCGCCGACTACATCATTCTCGACGGCCGTGGCGGCGGCACCGGTGCTGCACCCGAGATCTTCCGTGATCACATCAGTGTGCCCACCATTCCTGCCCTGGCGCGTGCGCGGCGCTATCTGGATGACCGCGGTGCAAGCGGACGGGTCACATTGATCGTTACCGGTGGCCTGCGGGTCCCTATCGATTTTGTGAAGGCCATGGCGCTGGGCGCTGACGGTATTGCCGTTGCCAACAGTGCCATGCAGTCCATCGGCTGTGTTGCAGCCCGTATCTGTAACACCAACAATTGCCCGGCAGGCATTGCGACCCAGAACAAGGACCTGCGCCAACGGTTGAACGTCGACCAGTCTGCCAAACAGCTGCAGAACTTCCTTGAGGCCTCTGTCTCACTGATGCAGGTGATGGCACGAGCCTGTGGCCACGACAGCCTGAGCAAACTGAACATAGATGACCTGTCCACCTGGCATCGGGAGATGGCCCTGCTCAGCGGCGTTCGCTACGCCGGTGTGCTTGATCCTTCTGCCTGAGGTGCTTCTTGGCTGGCCGCCAGGACTCGAACCCGTTCGAAGTCCTCCTCGGTGAACACACCGTTCACCCCGGAAATGGCGGCCAGCTTCATGCCATGCTTCAGCCCCAGCTTGTAAATCTCCCGCACTTTTTCCCACTCGATATTCCGCCCGAGAGTGAAGTTCTCGAAACGCGCTTCCAGAGCAAGCACGATGGTTTCCGCCAGGCAGGCATAGGCAATGCCTTTCGGAAGCCCGATGTCTTTCATATGCACTTCACCCGGTAGCTGAATCTCGCCAGATTCGATCACCAGCACATCCGGCCGCTTGGCGACATCCTCCGCCGGGATATCCAGTGGGCGGGCGACGTCGGTTATGACGCAGCCCGGCTTCACTTTCATGATATCCAGGATACGTTTGCCGGCCCCGGAGGTGGCGGTCACGATCATGTCCATGTCGGCCAGATCGCGTTCGGCAGAGCCGGCAACATGTACGATGGCACCCGGCGTTTCCTGTTCGATGCTTTCCTTGAGAGCCAGCAGTTTGGCCGGCTCCGGTGCCGCCAGATAAATCTCGTCCACTGCCTTGGCCAGCAATCTGGCGCAGACCGACCCGATAGCACCCGTAGCGCCCACCACCATAGCCTTGCCGGCCGCTTTGCCACTGGGGCCAATACTCACCCGCCCTATTTTCTTCATGGCGTCATGGGCCGCCCACAGGGCACCGGATGCGCTGTAGCTGTTGCCGGTCGTGATCGGCAGCGGCGCCCGCTTGGCCACCGTTATACCGGCATCACCCACGACCTTGGTAAACGCACCCAGGCCCATGATCTGGGCGCCGAGTTTCTTGGCCAGTTTGGCCGCCTGCAGCAACCGGGCGTAGGTAAATTCCGGCCCGTGGGCCATGATTTCCCGAGGTGTGCCACCAACGGTAATGAGCCAGCCCTCCACCTCATCGCCATTGGGTGACCGGATTCCGGATACCTTGGAGTAGATGAACGGTGGCGAATACGCGATGGCCTTTTCCACCAGGTTCATGACCACAGGCGGCGATACGTTGGCAACCCAGTCCAGGGGCGGTGTTTTGGTGAGGTATTGCTGCGACAGGGGGTGAATGACAAACGCAAACCGGTTAACCCGGCGATAACCGTTCGGGTAAAGGATTCGCGGCTCAATCTGCAGGCTCTGAATAACATCCAGATAGTCATCGGGGCCCAACTGGTCCGGCGTCCTGGAAAGCGCCGCACTGATCATCGCCTCCATCACATTCACGCCAACGGGGCGGCCCTCCAGCCAGGGACTGTAATCCACTACCATGGCAACCTTGCGCGAACGCATCCAGTCCATAGCCGCGTCCGTTACCCGCGAGGTGATCACGGTTTTTCCATCCAGCTCTTTCGCCGTGAAATTCTCCAGGTCGCCTATCGAAGCCACGATGACATGAGCCTCGGAGACCGCGTGATGGAGCGAACCTTTCACCAGGTTCTCACCCAAACGATACAGCGGTGTTCGGAGAATGGTTTCAACCGCTTTCACCGCCGCAGGCCTGAACATGATGGGTGCAGTGAGCGAGGTATAGGTTTCCAGCTGTTTCAGGGAAGTCAGCAGCCTGGGCACTCCGAAATCCGTGTAAGGATCGGCAAAGAAGAGATTCTCGGTATGTTCGGAAAGGGCCCTGGCAATCCGGTAACCGGCCTGCCCATTCAAAAAGAGCACCCGGGCATTGTCGAAGAAATGCCCGAGCTCAGACTGGGTATGACGCACAGCCCATTCCTGCAGGATAGCCCGCAACCCGGCACCGGTGGTTACCGGCTTATCCGGCACACAGGCCTCAAGGCGGGCAGTATCCGGGTGTTCAAGCTGCTCCCGGCCCACCTCGTAATGATCGTGTACCATGCTCAGACCGATGGCATCTGCCTGCGGATGCACGGACTCCAGAACCGCCTCGGCCCGGGAAAGATCGCCTTCCGTACCGATCCGGATAATCCGGAAAGGCTGCCCAAGAAACGACGTCTCGATATCATAATCGTACTCACCAGATCCCTGGCTGACGCTGACAACGGTTTTCATATTCAGGTCTTCCCGTTTTCCTGTTGTTATCATCTACAGCCTAATTCAGGAGATCGGTTTCTGCCTTAGCGCAGATCAAATTCCAGACCGCTATTCAACGTCTACAATAGAGTGGCTGGCCGAACGACCAACAGACTTTCAAGGATCAACCAGGAGCTCACCATGACCATTCAGGAAGAACTCAACTCTACCGTCCGGGAACTGGTTCAGCCCGGCAAGGGAATTCTCGCGGCGGATGAAAGCCACCCGACCATTGCCAAGCGTTTCAAGGCCGTTGGCGTGGAGTCGAGCGAAGATATGCGCCGGGAGTACCGAAGCCTTATTTTCTCGGCTTCCGGGCTCGGAGAATTCATCAGCGGGGTCATTCTGTTTGAAGAGACTCTCGGCCAGCAGAGCCTGGATAATGTTCCCATGCCAAAGGTGCTGGCCAGCAAAGGCATTGTGCCGGGCATAAAGGTAGACAAGGGCAAAGGCCCTCTTGTGAATGCCCCCGGTGATGAAATCACCTTTGGCCTGGATGGTCTGGAGGACCGCCTGGAGATCTACAAAAACCAGGGGGCCCGGTTCGCCAAGTGGCGGGATGTGTTCCATATATCGGACACCCTGCCCTCACGGCAGGCGATCGAGGCGAATGCCGAGGTTCTCGCCCGCTATGCGGCGATCTGCCAGTCCCTGGGTATCGTGCCGATCGTTGAGCCGGAAGTACTGATTGATGGCAACCATTCCATCGAGCGCTGCGCGGAAGTCAGCGAGGCGGTGATTCGGGAGGTGTTCCACGCCCTTTACCGACACAAGGTGGCACTGGAATACATGATCCTCAAACCCAGCATGGTGACGCCGGGCAAGGAAAGCCCGAAGGCATCCCCGGAAGCCGTGGCGACAGCGACTCTCGATGTTTTTCGCAGGGCGGTACCGGCTGCGGTACCCGG
The DNA here is from genome assembly GCF_900112835.1 of Marinobacter sp. DSM 26671. Lineage (NCBI taxonomy): Bacteria > Pseudomonadati > Pseudomonadota > Gammaproteobacteria > Pseudomonadales > Marinobacteraceae > Marinobacter > Marinobacter sp. DSM 26671. Next base: position 36,049 of record NZ_FONF01000008.1, read on the forward strand.
CATTTTCTTCCTCTCGGGCGGCCAGACACCGGAAGAAGCCACTCTCAATCTGAACGCCATGAACAGCATGGGCGCGCAGCCCTGGGAGTTGAGCTTCTCTTACGGACGGGCTTTGCAGGAACCGGCACAGAAGGCCTGGGCAGGCAATCTGGACAATGGTCCGGAGGCTCAGGCAGCAATGCTGAAGCGGGCCCGCCTGAACGGTGCCGCTCGCGCGGGCCATTACCGACCGGAGATGGAAGACTGACCGGCAACAGCCCTGCGTGCCCGTGTTCCCTTAGTTGCAGCCGGAGACGCAGCTCGCCATGCCATTGAACGCCATGGTGCGGCCACTGAGGGGCACATGAACCGGCACTGTCACTGAATCCCGGAACAGAGCCGTGCGCGTTCCTTCCTGCACCATGCCACCGGAGGTCGCAGGTTCGTTGGCGTGGGAGGCGATAACCGCCTTCGGTTGCACGAGGTCATTGATTACGTAGGCGGCCTGTTTCGGTCCGGTGGTGAACGTATCACCGATGTTCATCACCACAAGTCCCGCACCGTAGTGATCCTTCACGACCAGCTTTTGCTCGGCAGTAATGCCAGTGTCACCGGACAGGTAGACCACCAGGCCGTTGGAGAACCTGAGCACGTAGCCCGTGGGTGGTCCGACACTGGCGCCAACACCCGCGGCAGCCAGATACTCTGCCAGTGGCCCGGTGAGGAACGAAGGCGATACGCCATTGCTGTGCACAGCCGGCACGGTCGTAATTGCCACTCCGCCAACCTCACGCTCGCCACCGAACCGAACCAACAGCGAGTTTGCAGGATCACCGCCGGCATCTTTCAGCTTGGCGGCAAAGAAGGCGGGCATTTCGCTACCCGTAACAATTTTTGAACCGTGTTTTACCGCAATATCAACAGTGTTGGATTGTGGCAATGTTGAAACGCCGGTGTCTGGAGATCCGCACGTGCCCTGATTGGTCTTGCTGATGCGCTGATCACCCACATGGTCCCCATGCATGTGGGAAACCAGAACAACATCAATTTTGCCCAGTCGGGGATCATCCGGACCGGCGACCGTTCTGCCGGCGTCATAGAGAATTCGGGTGCCATTGGGATCTTCAAAGACCAGCGCCCGGTCCCGGCCACAGAACTCACCATCGTGGCTTCCCAGGGGTGTGACTTTCACCACGTGGTCGTCGGCGGCAGCCGGCATAGCGGCGCCCACTAGCATACCGACTGACACTCCGGCAAAGGCCATCGTGTTGCGCAAACCTGCTCTGAACATGTTGTTCGTCCTCCCACTCGTTTTTTATTGGTACCGGTATTGATACGAACGACAATCCCGTTGATACCAGTTTAGGCGGCGGGAAGGTCAACGCGTGGGGATTGAGTCAGTGCGCTTGAATGAGGATCAGGCAGCGCGGGAGTCCGTCAGGATAACCCGCTGTTCCAGGCATGCCATCATGGGCGCCACCTGACGGATTTTCCGGGCCTCGGGCCAGAGCGCCTCTGCCTCGGCGAAACCCTGGCGGAGAAAGTTAAGCCATTGTTTGATACGACCGGTCACATAGCGGTCCTCAAGCCAGCCCTGAAGAACCGTAGCGTACTCACGAACCAGGGCGACAGCTTCCGGCCAGGTCATATCCGGCACCGTTTTGCCCTGCTGGCTGGCCTTGATCTGCCGGGCGAGGTCTGGCCGGGCGATCAGGCCACGGCCAATCATCACGTCATCGCAGCCGGACACCTCACGGCAACGCCAGTAGTCCGCGACACTCCAGATTTCGCCATTGGCAATTATGTGGGTTTTGACAGCTTCCCGGGCCCGGGCGATTTCCTCCCAATAGGCCGGCGGCTTATACCCGTCTACTTTGCTGCGGGCATGAATGACAATCTCTGCCGCGCCTGCCGCTTCCAATGCCTGGGCACAAGCCACACCCATGGATCGGTCGTCATACCCCAGCCGCATTTTGGCTGTGACCGGCACATGCGCTGGCACAGCCTGACGCACAGCAGCCACGATCTCATGCATAAGCTCCGGCTCGCGCATCAACACACAGCCACCCTTGTGCTTGTTGACCGTTTTGGCCGGGCAACCAAAGTTGATATCCACCTGGGTGGCGCCGAGTTCAGCCGCACGCACGCCGTGGCGCGCCATCTGGTGAGGGTCTGAACCCAGCAGCTGAACGGCAACGGGGGTGCCCACTTGAGTGAGCGACCGGTTGTACAATTCGGGGGCGTATTTGTAGAACACTCTCGGTGGCAGCATGCCATGGGTGACACGAACGAATTCCGTTACGCAACGGTCGATGCCGCCTACCCCGGTAAGGGTTTCACGGATGGGTGCGTCAACCAGCCCTTCCATTGGGGCGAGAATGATGCGCATGAGTGCTCCAGCAATTACAGGGTCTGTTCGGGGTGAGACTGATCAAAAATCACACGGAGCGGATTGTAAGGAATTTGGCGGGAAGTTGATAGACGGACACCCCGAAACCGGGGTGTCCAATCGCTTGCTTACAGGTCTTATTCGACGTCGAACCGGTCGGCGTTCATGACCTTGCTCCAGGCTGCAACGAAGTCTTTCACGAACTTCTCTTCGTTGTCGTCCTGGGCATACACTTCTGCGTAGGCACGCAGGATCGAGTTGGAACCGAACACGAGATCAACACGGGTCGCAGTGAACTTGGTATTGCCACTGTTGCGATCCACGATGTTGTACGAGTTCTTGCCAGTCGGCTCCCAACGATTCGACATATCAGTCAGATTGACGAAGAAATCATTGGTCAACTGGCCAACGCGATCGGTGAATACGCCGTGCTTGGTGCCGCCGTAGTTGGTACCGAGCACCCGCATGCCACCCAGCAGGACGGTCATTTCAGGCGCTGTCAGTCCCATCAGTTGGGCACGATCCAGAAGCATTTCTTCCGGCTTGACCACGTAGTCCTTCTTCTGCCAGTTGCGGAAGCCATCCGCCAGCGGCTCCATCGGATCGAAGGATTCGGCATCCGTCATCTCGTCGGTAGCGTCACCACGTCCCTTCAAGAAGGGTACGTGAACCTCGTGGCCGGCTGCTTTGGCTGCCATCTCGATGCCAAGGTTACCGCCAAGCACGATAACGTCAGCAACGCTGGCGCCAGTGTCAGCCGAAATCTGCTCGTAAACCTTCAGCACCTTATCCAGACGATCGGGCTCGTTACCCTCCCAGTCCTTCTGGGGCGCCAGGCGAATCCGCGCACCGTTTGCACCACCACGCATGTCTGAGCCGCGGAAAGTACGGGCACTGTCCCACGCGGTGCAGATCAGCTCGTTCAGGCTCAATCCGGCCCCGGCAATCTTCTGCTTGACCACTTCCTCAATGTAATTGGTCTCGCCCTGGGGAACAGGATCCTGCCAGATCAGATCTTCATCAGGCACACCCGGTCCGATATAGCGGGACTTGGGCCCCATGTCGCGGTGGGTCAGCTTGAACCAGGCACGGGCGAAGCAGTCTTTGAAGTACTCGGGATCTGCCATGAACTTCTCGCAGATTGCGCGGTACTTCGGATCGACTTTCATTGCCATGTCGGCATCGGTCATCATCGGCTTGCGACGGACGGACGGATCAGTCGGATCAACCGGCATGTGCTCTTCTTTGATGTCGATCGGCTCCCACTGGTTTGCACCAGCCGGGCTCTTGGTCAGCTGCCACTCGTAGCCAAACAGCAGATCAAAGTAGCCCATGTCGAACTTGGTCGGATTCGAGGTCCAGGCACCTTCGATGCCAGAGGTAACCGCGTTGGTCGCCTTGCCGTCGAGGTTCGGGTTCATCCAGCCAAAGCCCTGGGTTTCAACGTCAGCCCCTTCCGGCTCCGGGCCGAGGGCATCGGCGTCGCCATTACCGTGAGCCTTGCCCACCGTATGGCCGCCAGCGGTCAGCGCTGCGGTTTCTTCATCGTTCATCGCCATGCGGGCAAAGGTCGTTCTCACCTGCTCCGCGGTCTTCTGCGGATCCGGCACACCGTTCACGCCCTCAGGATTCACATAAATCAGGCCCATTTGCACTGCAGCGAGCGGGTTCTCCATGGTGTCGGGCTTGTCGACGTCTTCATAACGGCTGTCAGACGGCGCCAGCCACTCTTTTTCCGCGCCCCAGTAGATGTCTTTTTCCGGATGCCAGATGTCCTCGCGGCCATAAGAGAAACCGAAGGTCTTCAGGCCAAACGACTCATAGGCAACATTACCGGCCAGGATAAACAGGTCGGCCCAGCTCACCTTGTTGCCGTATTTTTTCTTAAGCGGCCACAGAAGGCGGCGTGCCTTGTCGAGGTTGCCGTTGTCGGGCCAGGAGTTCAGCGGAGCGAACCGCTGGTTACCGGTGCCGGCACCACCACGACCGTCGGCCAGGCGATAGGTTCCAGCGGCGTGCCACGCCAGTCGAATCATCAGGCCGCCGTAATGCCCCCAATCGGCAGGCCACCATTCCTGACTGTTGGTCATCAGCTCGTGCATGTCTTTTTCGAGGGCTTCGTGATCAAGCTTTTTCACTTCTTCCCGGTAGTCGAAGTCTTCACCGAGAGGATTGGTTTTGCGGTCGTGCTGATGAAGGATGTCGAGATTGAGGTTCTCAGGCCACCAGCCGGCTACATCGGCTTTTTCCTGAGTGTTTGAACCGTGCATTACGGGACACTTTCCGCCCGCACTGTTGTTGTCTGTCATTTTTCTCTCCTCATTGGGGTTGGCAAAACGACACTGCTTTGATTCAGGCACTTCTAACTATAGGACACACCCAATAATCTGCTCTGAGTATTTCTTATGTCCCGGATAGCGTGCGCCTATAGGATTTCCCGCAATGTTTGCGGGTTCTCTGCCTTACTGGGCACAAGCGTAATCACTTGAATATCTCGCCAGAATGTCTAAAAAGTCCGGCCATGCGATTGAACGACTGAGTGACATTACATTGGACATGGATCTGCTCCTGCCTAACGAGAACAGCTCCACCGTAGCGCGGGACCGATGGCGTAATACAATTAATTAAAAATAAATTTGTGAGAGTTTTTATTTATGGATGAAGCTCTGGTCGGTCAGAGCCGCTCAATGGATGAAAACTTGCCGGCTTCGTCAAAGACGATGCGGAAACTGCCGCGAATGCCATCGCGAAGATAAAAACGGGAGAGGATACGGGCCGGGAATCGGACAGAGCGTCCGTCCCGGGCCGTGGTGTGAACATCTGTGGCAACGCCCTGATAGAGCTTGATCCACTCATCAGGGCTGATGCTGATATCCACAATAATCTGCTGCATTGGCGATCAGTTCGCCAGTTCAAGCAGCAGGCGGTTCAGACGGGTGACATAGGCACCGGGGTCCGGGAGTTGCTCTCCGCTGGCCAGGGTGGCCTGGTCCAGGATAACGGCAGAGAGCTCGTTGAACCGCTCTTCGCCCTTCTCGCTTTCCAGTCGCTGGACCAGCGGATGATCAACATTGATCTCGAAGATCGGTTTGCTGTCCGGTACTTTCTGGCCGGCAGCTTCCATGATCTTCTTCATCTGGGCGCCCATATCGAAATCGCCTACCACCAGACAGGCCGGTGAATCGGTCAGGCGGTTGGTTACACGCACCTCCTGCACCCGGTCGCTCAGGGCATTCTTGATGCGCTCCAGCAGGTCCTTGTGCTCTTCAGCCGCCTCTTCCTTGTGTTTCTTGTCTTCCTCGGTCTCGACCTCGCCCAGGTCCAGGTCGCCACGGGCAACATCCTGCAACTGCTTGCCGTCGTATTCGCTGAGGTAACCCATCATCCACTCGTCGATGCGATCTGTAAGGATCAGCACCTCAATGCCCTTTTTGCGGAAGACTTCCAGATGCGGGCTGCTCTTGGCCGCAGTGAAGTTGTCGGCAGTGATGTAATAAAGCTTCTTCTGCCCTTCCTTCATCCGGCTGATGTAGTCATCCAGCGACACGTTCTGTGTGCTTTCACCGGTGTGGGTAGAGGCGAAGCGCAGCAGGCCGGCAATTTTCTCGCGGTTGCTGAAATCTTCCGCCGGGCCTTCTTTCAATACCGTGCCAAACTCGCCCCAGAACTTCTGATACTGCTCGGGATCCTTCTTGGCCAGCTTGGACAGCATATCCAGGACCCGCTTGGTGAGCGCGGTGCGGATGCTTTCCACGGTGCTGTCGTTCTGCAGGATCTCACGTGACACATTGAGGGACAGATCGTTGGAATCAATCACACCCTTGGCAAAACGCAGGTACAGCGGCAGGAACTGTTCGGCGTCGTCCATGATGAACACGCGCTGCACGTAAAGTTTCAGGCCACGGGGCGCTTCACGGTTGTACAGATCAAACGGTGCACGGGCCGGGATATACAGCAGGCTGGTGTAATCCAGCTTGCCTTCCACCTTGTTGTGGGACCAGGTGAGCGGGTCTTCAAAATCGTGGGCGATGTGCTTGTAGAACTCCTTGTACTCCTCGTCCTTGATCTCGGTACGGGGGAGTGTCCATAGCGCTGTCGCATCGTTAACGGTTTCGTACTCGTCCTTCTTCTCACCTTCGTCGGATTCAGCCTTCATGACAACCGGGAAGGAAATATGATCCGAGTACTTCTTCACCAGACTGCGCAGCTTCCAGCCGTTGGCGAATTCCTTGGCGTCTGGCTTCAGATGCAGGACGATCTGGGTGCCGCGGTTATCCAGATTGACCTGCTCGATGGAAAACTCGCCGTCACCCTTGGACTCCCAATGCACACCTTCTTCTGCAGGCGCACCCGCGCGGCGGGTAAATACATCAACCTTGTCGGCAACAATAAACGCCGAATAGAACCCAACACCGAACTGACCGATCAGCTTGCTGTCCTTCTTCTCATCGCCGGACAACTGCTGGAGGAATTCAGCCGTACCGGAACGGGCAATGGTGCCAAGATTCTGGATAACATCGTCACGGGTCATACCGATACCGTTGTCGGTGAGCGTGACGGTATTCGCCTCTTCGTCAAAATCCAGGCGAATCTTCAGCTCAGGATCGCTTTCATACAGGCTGTCGTCCTTCAGCGCTGCGAAACGCAGTTTGTCTTCGGCATCTGAAGCGTTGGAAATCAGCTCACGAAGGAAGATTTCCTTGTTGGAATACAACGAGTGAATCATCAGGTGAAGCAGTTGCTTCACTTCGGTCTGGAATCCAAGCGTTTCTTTATTGGCTTCAACCGTCATGGCGTTTTAGTCTCCTGAAACGAATAAACAGGCACGGCGTTGTGCCCGAGTTACCTCATAGCTTTGAGAGTGAGCGCGGAGGCCGTTCCGAAACCGTGCGGAGCCATGGATGGCGGAGCCGAGCGTACATGGACGTATTCACAGCGTGTTTCGGAACGGCCTCCGTGCTCGCTCCTGCACAAAAATCTCAGTCTGAGCAAAAAGTGGGGGCACACCGGGGCATTTCAAGCCCCGGAGTATAGGCAAGATCAGTCTTCGAGGAGGAAGTGCGCCCTGGCAGTCGCAATGGGTTGCGAGCGGGATTTCTGCCAGGCGCTGACCATCACGTTGGCAACGCGGTTGCCCTGGCGGGTTAGGCGGCATTCGGCGTAGGTCTCGCGATTGAGACCGGCCCTGAGGTAATCCAGGGAAAAGTCGACGATACGGGGCATGCGCAGACTTTCCTGGGACATGATCAGGTAGATGTTGGCAGACATCTCCATGAAGCCACCGATCACGCCCCCGTGGATGGCCGGCAGGATGGGATTACCCAGGTTGGAGTCTTTGCAGGGCAGACGGAAAATCAGGTCGTCTCCAAACTGCTCACACTGAAGACCAATCCAGGTGGCATAGGGAATGCTGCTGAGCATGCGGCTGAAGTCACCGGTCTCCTGGGTGTAACGCAGGATTTCAGGATCGGTCATTCTTCACCTCCGGTAATCAGGTCCCGGTAATGTTTCGGGCTGGCATCCTTCCCGATACGCATGAAGGTGGCCACGCAGTTGGCGATGGTTTCACCGCCTTCCTGGTAAGCTTCACAGCGGGTAAAAATGATGTTCCGGGTTACCCGGTAGGTTTCAGCCCGGGCATAAACCGGCTTGCGGGGCTGGGCCGGGCGCATGTAGTCCACGCGCAGGTCCAGCGTCGGGCAGAGTTCAAAATCTTCCAGGGCACAGAGGATCACGCACCCTGACGTGGTATCCATCAGGGTGGTGATGGCCCCACCGTGAATCACTCCGGTGTCCGGGTTACCGATAATGCGATCACTGTAAGGCAGGCACAGTGTCAGGCTGCCTTTTGTGGCCTCGGTAACCGACAGACCAAGCTCTTTGGCCTGGTTGAGGGTGGCTATAAAACGGCTAACCCGTTTCCGTCGGATATCATCGTTCATTCAGATTCAACCTGTGGATCAGCTTTTAGGTTTTGGGCTGTTTTCCGCCTTGCCGGGCAGCGGCTCCTCGAAGACCTTCCCTGCCCTCAATGCTTCCAGTGCCGTCGAACAGAACTCGCGTCGATAGAGAACGACAACAACCAGCGTGGACGCCGCCATGAAGACAATCGGGTGAATAAACCAGCCTACCACGGCAAGTGCGTAATAGTAGGACCGCAGCCCAAGGTTAAAGGCATCGCCGGCAAGATTGCAGATGTTGCCGGCACTTCGTGCAAACGCCTCCCTGCCAGCGGGGCTGGTTTTGGTGTCGTCTGGCGGAGGGGCACTGCCCACCATCACCGACACAAAGTTGTACATCCGCATGGACCAGGTGAATTTGAAAAAGGCGTAGATAAAGACCACCAACAGCACCACCATGCGAAGTTCCCAGATTTCCCGGGTCGGCAATGTGCCGAAGGGCATGGTACTGAATACTTCCATGACTTCCTGGGTGTAGCCGAGGGCGGTGATAATACCCGCGAGAATCAGCAGGCAGCTGGAGGCGAAAAACGCACCGTTGCGCTCCAGGTTTCCGACCACAGACGCATCGGCAATCCGGTTTTCCCGCCGCAACATGACGCGCATCCAGTCCTCCCGGTAAAGGTCGAGGGTGTTGGACAGGCAGGGACGGTCCGCGGCACGGCGTTTCGAGTATTCGGTATAACCCAGCCAGCAGACGAGGAACCAGAGCAAAGCGATCAGTTCGAGTAAATTACTCATGGGTTGCCTTGGGTGCGAAGTTGGTGAAACAGAGCGGGAACAGACGCTTATGATACGCCAAGGGCCTGCTCGTCACCACCGCCGGGCAGGTTGCGGTAATCCACTGATGGCCGATCATGTGCTATAAACTGCCCATTCAGGAAGCGGGCAACTGTTTTGAACGAACCCGACATCGCATCATCCAAAAGGGAGCTTACTGTGAACCTGTCTGCCATCAAAAACAGCCTGGTAGCCATTGCGCTGGCGCTGACACTCAGCGGCTGCTCGGTCAATCCGGTTACCGGGGAAAATCAGCTTTCGCTGATCGGTGAAAGCCAGGAGCTCGCCATGGGCGCCGAGCAGTACGTGCCCACCCAGCAAACCCAGGGCGGTCGGTTTTATGTGGACCCGGAGCTGACGCTCTATGTGAGCGAGGTTGGCCAGAAAATGGCCAGGGTCAGCGACAGACCGGACCTGCCCTACGAATTCGTGGTTCTGAACAGCAGTGTACCGAATGCCTGGGCCCTTCCCGGAGGCAAGATCGCCATTAACCGTGGCCTTCTGACAGAGCTTGACGACGAGGCTCAGCTTGCCTCGGTTCTGGGGCACGAGATTGTTCATGCGGCAGCCCGGCACAGTGTTCAGCGCATGCAGCAGGGAATGCTGATCAGCGCCGGCGTTGCCGGACTTGGCTTTGCCCTGTCGGACAACGAATGGGCTGGTCTGATCATGGGTGGTGCTGCCCTTGGGGCGCAACTTGCGCTGGCGCAATACAGCCAGGGCGATGAACTCGAATCCGACCACTACGGCATTCTCTACATGAAAGAAGCTGGCTATGACCCACAGGCAGCAGTGGAGCTTCAGGAGCTGTTCCTGAAACTATCCGAAGGGCGTCAGTCCAGTTTCATTGATGGCCTGTTCGCGACCCATCCCCCCTCAGCGAAACGCGTGCAGGAGAACCGCGAACTGGTGCAGAAGGTTGGCGCGGGCGGCTACCGCGGTGAGGACGTCTATGAACGCAAGATGGCCAAACTCCGCTCGCTGCAACCGGCTTACGATGCCCATGACAAAGCCATGGAGCTGGCCTCCAAAGGCGAGATGAAGCCTGCGCTGGACAAGATCAACGAAGCCATCCGTCTGCTGCCACGGGAAGCCATGTTCTATGCCCTTCGCGGCCGCATTTATCAGGACCAGAAGGAAACAGAGAAGGCTGCGGCCGACTTTGAAAAGGCGGTGGAGCTCTACCCCGAGATGTTCAAGTATCGCCTTTACAATGGCCTGAATGCTCTGAGGCTCAACAATCTGGACAAGGCCAGGGAGAATCTGACCAAAGCCAATGAAACCGTCCCCACTTCCATTGCCTTCCTGCGACTGGGCGATGTTGCGGTAAAACAGAACAACCGGGATGAAGCCATTGCCTATTACAGCAAGGCCGCCGAAGCCGGTGGAGACGTAGCTAAAGAGGCCAAACGTAAACTGGCGGCACTCACGCAATAATTGCCGCCGGAATCGTTGACTTTAGAAGGCCGGAGTCCCGAGGGGTTCCGGCCTTTTTATTGCCCGGGATCAAGATTGCCGGTCTGACGCACATCTTCTGTCATCGCCTCCATTGACTTTTAGAGCAATAACTCTAAAAATCAGGTGACATCAACAACGATTGGATGACGGACATGCTAGCGAAACGTATCCAGCCCATGGTCTTCCAGGCGCGCCGACTGTACGTGGAACTGATGTTCCAGGTGATGGGGCGAGCCCTGCAGGCTGTGAGCGAGGTGGACGAGAAGGTTCAGAACGAAGCCCGGGCACTGCCTGACGGTTTCCTGTTTGAGATGATGGTAATGCCGGATGGCTCAAAGCTGATCGTCGAGCATACCGGCCAGGGGCGTTTCCGTTACCACGGTGACAAGGCCCCACGGCCGATCGACCTGTCGATTCAGTTCAAGCACATCGCCCACGCTTTCCTGGTGCTGTCTTTCCAGGAAAAAACATCAGTGGCTTTCGCCAATGACCGCATGCTGGTGGATGGCGACATCAGCTATGCCGTGCGGATGACGCGGGTACTGAACCGGCTTGAGTCCTTCATCCTGCCGAAAATGGTCGCCGAGCGCGCCGTAAAGGAATACCCGGCCGACCTCCACCTGCCGGAAAAGCTGATCAGCGCCGCGCGCATTTACCTGAAAGTTGCCACCAATTTCGTTGAGACAGTGAGAGCGTGATGACCAATAAATACTATGAGTTCTTCTGCCCGGTAAAAGTCATTGCCGGCAAGGCTGCCCTTGAACACATCCCTTACGAGCTGACCGGAATGGCTGCCAAGCGGCCAATGATCGTAACCGACAAGGGCGTGCGGGCTGCGGGCCTCCTGGAACCCGTGATCGCAGCTTGCGAGGAAAGCGGGCTGGAAATAACCACCATCTATGATGACGTTCCGCCCGACTCCTCGACCACGGTGGTTCGCGATATCGCCGGCATCTATCGTCAGGAAAAGTGCGACTCCATCATCGCCGTGGGCGGTGGTTCGGCGATCGATACCGGCAAGGCCGTCAACATCCTGGTTTCCGAGGGTGGTGACGATATCGCCAAGTACAGCGGTGCCGGTGTGCTCAAGCATCCGCTCAAGCCCTTCTTCGTGGTGCCGACAACAGCCGGGACCGGTTCGGAAGTTACATCGGTTGCGGTCATCACCGATGAAGCCAAGGGCGTCAAGCTGCCCTTCACGTCGTCGTTCCTGCTGCCAAACGCGGCCATCATTGACCCGCGCATGACCCTCACCCTGCCGCCGCACATTACTGCCGCCACAGCCATGGACGCCGTGACCCACGCAACCGAAGCGTTCACCTGCATGGCGAAAAACCCATTGAGTGACGCCTACGCGACCGCGGCCATCAAGAAAATCAGCCAGTCGCTCCTTCAGGTCATGGACAACCCGAAAGACAGCGACGGACGACTGGAGCTGGCGCAAGCCTCGACCATGGCCGGCATCGCCTTCTCCAACTCCATGGTGGGTCTGGTGCACGCCCTGGGGCACGCCACCGGCGCCGTCTGCCACCTGCCCCACGGCCTTTGCATGAGTCTTTACCTGCCCTACGCCCTGGAGTACAACCTTGAAACCATCCGGGAACCCCTGGGTGAACTTTTGCTGTACCTCGAGGGCCCCGAAGTCTTTGCAGCAACACCGGCAAGCCGCCGGGCAGAGGCCAGTATTTCCGCGATCCGGAAGTTGCGGGATGCCTTGTACAAGCGCTGCCAGCTGCCCCGGACACTCAAGGAAACCGGTAAGGTGACCGAGGCACAGCTGGACCATATCGCTGAAATGGCGCTGGATGATGGTTCCATAATGTTTAATCCGAAGGAAGTAACGCTGGAGGATGCCCGCTCAGTTCTGCGCCGCGCCTGGGCGTGACTTTTTCGCCGGGGGCCCTGCCTGGCCCCCGGCGTTTGCCTTGTGTGGAGATAGAATTCACATCATTGAAATTGATCAAGCAAGAGAGGAGAATTAGCCAATTCTGGCAGGGATGATAGCCGGGTTCATTATCCACCTACAGTACTGTTCCGTAGAGAGCCCCACCGCATGCAAAACCGATATCCCCGCCCTGTTAATGCCACTCTTGGTGTCCTTCTTCTTGTACTGACTGCACTTTCCTCGCCAGTTTTTGCCTCACAAGATACGTCTGGCGAACAAAAGGTTTTCCGTTTCAATATTTCGCCCAATGGTTACCCGCCCTATCTCATCGGTGACCAGAGCCAACCATCAGGAATCATGTGGGATGTGGTGTCCGAGGTAGCCCAGAGGCTCGGATACCGGGTAATCGCTGAGCAAATCCCCCGTAAACGTGTAGATCAGATGCTGCTTAATGGATACATCGATGCCACACCAAGGGCTCGGGAGTGGGCGGACGCCCCGGAGAAATTCCTGTTTACCGATGCGGTAGTCGACATCGAGGAAGTGTTTTTTGTGCCAGCACAATCCAGCTTTTACTACGAGAGCCCGGACGATCTGATCTCCAAAACCATTGTCACCCACCTCGGCTACCGATATCCGCTGCTTGAGCCCTACTTCGAGGAAGGTCGGATTCGCCGCTTTGATGTTTCCAGAGACAAGGACATGTTCACCTTCGTGCTGCACGGTGACCGCTTCGACGCCGCCGTCGCCGACCGGCTCGTCGGAAAGTGGATTCTCAGAAACGAGGGGCTGCGGCAGCATTTCGACATCAGCAACGAAAGCATCAGCAATTACGGGTTCCGGCTAATGCTGCGGAAAGACTGGCAGTCCTTTGCCAGCCAGTTCAACGGAGAACTGGCGAAGATGAAGGCGAATGGCGAGCTGGATGCCATTCTCGCCAACTACCGCTGAAGCCGCCCGGCGCTACTCGAGGCGTCGCAACAACAGCATCGGCGATACACTCAACACCGGCCGTAGCTGCCAGCGGCCGAACAGGGCAAGAACAACGGCGCTGACGATTGGAATCGGCAGCACCACGTGCCAGTGCCACTGGAATGTGCCCTCGAACATCCTGAACTGAAGCGCCCAGACTGCCGCCTCGGCGGCGACCACTCCGAGCACACCTGCGAAACCACCCAGCAACGCAAATTCGAGCATGGTGCTGCGAACCAGCAACCTCTGGCGCCCGCCAAGTGTTCGCAGCAGCGCGCCTTCCCTCTGTCGATCCTGAAGCGTCGCACTGACGACTGCAGCCATCACCACAAGCGCGGCGGCAAGGATCAACGCCAGAATGGCTTCAATCGCCTGGGTGACCTGCCGGACGATCTCCTGGATCCGCTCAATCACATGATCAATTTCCAGAACGGAAACCGTCGGGAACTGCCGGGAAAATTCGTTCAGGGCATCTTTCTTGTCCTTGGGCAGGTAAAAACTGGTGATCCAGGTCGCGGGCATCTCGGTGAGCCCGCCCTCCGGCGGGAACGCCATGTAGAAATTGGGCTTCATGCTGTCCCACTGGACCGTCCGAATACTGGTGACGGCTTCTGTCACCTTTTCCGAGCCAATGGTGAACGTCAGTTCGTCGCCCAGTGACAGTCCCAGCTTTCCGGCCAGCTCCGCTTCCACCGAGACACCTTCCTTCTGGTTTTCACCAAACCAGGCGCCCTCGACTATCTCGTTGTCGTCCGGCAAGGCCGACATCCAGGTCAGGTTCAGTTCACGGTTGAGAGCGTTAACATTCTCATCCTTGCTGACCGTTTCCTTGACTGGCTGACCATTGAGTTCGGTCAAGCGTCCTCGAACCATCGGGTAAAGTTTGTCCAGTGGCTGGCCACGCTCCTGCCAGAACGAATCGACGTCCTCGACCGCTTCCGGTGCAATATTGATCAGGAAATGATTGGGCGCGTCATCCGGCAACTGGGCCTGCCAGTCTGTCAACAAAGAGGTACGCACCAATATCAGCGTGGCCGCCAGCATCAACGTCATCGCAAATACAGCAATCTGGGAAAGACTGGCCCGGCGATGCCGATACAGCCCCACAAGGGCCAAACGCCAGGCGTTACCACCGCCGCGAACCTTGCGCAGTGTTGCCACCAACAGCCAACCCACCAGGCCAAGTGCCCCGAGCAGCAACGCAAGCCCCCCCAGAAGGGAAACCACCAGGGCAAGTTCGCCCGCATACATCCACACAAGCCCGAAAACCGCCACAATGGCAATTATCATATCCGGCAGGGCCTCGCGCCCGGTTTCACCCGGCTGGCTGCGCAGAACACGCATTGCCGGAACATTGCGAAGCCTGCGAACGGGAGGATAGGCAAACGCAAACAGAGAGACCAGTGCCGTCAGCAAGGCGGGCACCAATGCAGACGGATCGAGCTGAAATTCCACCGGGCGCTCAAGCACCTGGCTCAGCATGTGAATCAGCAACCAGTACAGCGGCATCGCGACCAGCAGTCCGCCCACGATCCCGGTGACACCCCAGAGCGCGAGGCGCTTGAGGTACAGACCGCCAATACCCGCACCGCTGAGCCCCAGCGTTTTCAGAAGTGCCACGGTATCGCGCTGGGAAAGGGCATACTGACGACTCGCCACAGCCACGGCCACGGCGGCAAGCAGGACTGCAAGACTGCCACCCAACAGCAGGAATCGCTCGGCTCGCTCGAGTGAGCGCGAGAAGGTCTCGCCATCCCGGACACCCGCCCATTCATGACTGGGTTCGAGTCTGGGTTCCAACCATTGGTAGTACGATTCCAGCGCAGCTTCATCACCGGCAAACAGGTAGACGTATTCAACCCGGCTGCCCTCCTGGATGACCCCGGTGGCGGCCACATCATCCACATGCATCATCACGCGGGGGGCCAATGCCGACAGCCGGAAACCGCCGTCCGGCTCCCGGATGAGCAGGCCGGACACGGTAAGATTCAGATTACCAACTTCAAGCGAATCGCCGACTTCGAGATCCAGCAGCCTGAGCAAACGCGGGTTGATCCAGACCTCTCCCGGCCCGGGCCCCTGATTTACCAGTTCCCGGGTACCTGTCGGGTTCCGCTGGATTTCGATGTCGCCGCGAAGCGGATATTCATTGCTCACGGCCTTGACTGACACCAGCTGGAAATTCTCGTCACCGAACACCATGGTGGAGAATTCCACCATTCGACCGGTTTTCAGGCCCTGATCGGAGGCTTCCTGAAGCCAGGCGTCCGGAATCGGTCGGCCATTCTCTGCCTCAAGCTGGCGATCCGCTGCCAGGAACGAGCTGGCTGAAGAAACCAGGGTGCGTTGAAGCTGACTGGCAAACAGGGCAATGGTGGCAACAGTGGCAACGGCGATGATGAGAGCGGCCAGAACGACGCGAACGTCTCGTTCACGCCAGTCCCGGCGAACCGACATGAGTTTTTTTGCAGCAGCCATCAGTGCGCCATCTCCTGCGCTGCTTCCGGTTCGGTCAGAACGCCGGCTTCAATATGGAACTGCCGATTGCAGCGCGCCGCGAGGTGTTCATCGTGGGTTACCATCACCAACGTTGTGCCCTGCTCCCGGTTCAACGCCATCAAGAGATCAGACACTGCCTGACCGGTGCGGTTATCCAGGTTGCCCGTCGGCTCGTCAGCGAACAGGATCAGCGGCTCAGACGCAAATGCCCGCGCGATGGCAACCCGCTGCTGCTCACCACCGGAGAGCTGTCTGGGCGTGTGGGTCAGCCGTTCGCCAAGCCCAACCCGTTCCAGTAGCTCACGGGCCCTCTTCTCCGGCGACGCCATGCCGGCAAGTTCCAGCGGCAACATAACGTTCTCGAGCGCGGTTAGCGCCGGCAAAAGCTGGAAAGACTGGAATACAAAACCAACCCGGTGTGCGCGGAGTTTTGCCCGCTCATCCTCGCTGAGCTTGCTGATCACCGAGCCGTCCAGCTCCACCGTCCCCTCGCTGGGCGTATCAAGACCCGCCAGCAAACCCAACAGGGTGGTTTTACCAGAACCGGAGCGCCCGACAATGGCTACGGATTCTCCCCGATTGATTTCGAGAGTGACCCCTTGCAAGATCGTGAGCGTATCGGTTTCAACACTGACGCGGTGGGTCAGGTTATCTACCCGTAACATTGGGCTCTGGCTATCCGGGTTAACATTGGTCATCTGATTCACGGAATCTCCCGATCCTGGGTCTCGAAAACGGCTTAAAGGTGTATTGGTTGTCTATGCATACGGCATTGGTGTACGTCAGATCAATTCTTTTTCTCGTGTTTGCCGTGCTGGCGCTGCCGGCAGTGGCCAGTCAAAACACGCTGCTCATCGTAGGTGACAGCCTCAGTGCGGCCTATGGAGTGCCCTCCGAAACTGCCTGGGTGCAGTTGCTGAGAAACCGGCTCGAGAGCAAAGGGTTGAGCGACTGGGAAGTGGTCAATGCCAGCATCAGCGGAGAAACCACGGATGGCGGTGCCCGCCGGCTGCCTGATCTCCTTGAGGAGAACGAGCCCGACGTCGTGGTCATTGAATTGGGTGGCAATGATGGCCTTCGCGGCTTTCCCCCCAACGTAATCGAATCCAATCTCGCCTCCATGATCGAAAAGGTGCAGACCTCGGGTGCTCGCGCCGTACTGGTGGGCATGCAGATACCGCCCAACTACGGACAGCGCTACACAGAGATGTTTGCCGAAATCTATCCGAAGCTGTCTGACCGATACGACACCGCGTTGGTTCCCTTTTTCCTCGACGGCATCTACAACCAGGCCGGGTTGATGCAGGACGACGGGATTCACCCGACCGAGGAAGCCCAGGGCAAACTGCTGGAGAATGTCTGGCCGGTGCTCAAACCGATCCTGCAATAAAGAGGGTTCAGGTCAATCCCTGGAGGAATGCCAGCGCACGGCGCTCTGACCAATAAAAGCCATCTTTCGAATGCTCGACAAACCCGACGTGGCCGCCCCAACGAGGAGCTTCGAGGCGCATATGAGCGCCCAGCTCCCGCCGGGATTCCGGGAAACAGCGCGCCGAGAGAAACGGATCGTCGGCGGCGTTTACCATCAGCGCCGGCACGCGGATATCTCGCATGCGCCCCAATGCTGAACACTGGGCCCAGTAATCCCGGGCATTGCGGAAACCGTGCAGAGGCGCGGTGTAGCGGTCATCAAACTCATGAAAGCTGCGAATGGCATCAAACCCCGAAATATCAATCAGGTCCGGAAACCTCTCCGCCTTTTCCTCCATTTTTACCTTCAGATCCCGGAGAAAGCGCTGCATGTAGATCTTTCGGCTGGGCAACGCCAGCATATCTGCGCTGCCGGCCAGGTCGCAGGGAACCGAATAGGCAACGGCTCCGCAGATCCGGCTATCAACACGCTCGCCCTGTTCGCCCAGATAAAGCAGCGTCAGATTGCCCCCCATGCTGAACCCGGAAAGAAACAGGGTGTCGTAAGCACCTGACAAACCGTGGTTGACCACCAGGCCGAGATCCTCGGTGGCGCCGCTGTGATAGAACCGCGGTTGCCGATTCATAACCCCGCCACAAGAGCGGAAGTTCCAGTCAAGAACATCCCAGCCTTCCCGAAGCAGGGCGCGAGTTAAACCGAGCACGTAGGGCCGCCTGCTGTGACCTTCCAGACCGTGAGACACGATGGCCAGGCGATCGCTACCCTGCCGGTACCAGTCCAGGTGCAGTTCGTCGTCATCCAGTGTGGCGATCACTTCCGGCTCCGGTTCTACCATCGGGACTTTGCGAAACAGTGTGGGCCAGACAGACTGAACGTGGCCATTGCGCAACCACGGCGGGGGCCGGTAGTGAAGAGTCCTGCTTTCGTACAATTTTTAGCCTTTCATATCAGGGGGTTGACCCCGTAAACCAAAGCGCTTAATATGCGCGCCACTTGATGCTGTTCCCCGATAGCTCAGTTGGTAGAGCAACGGACTGTTAATCCGTTTGTCGCTGGTTCGAGCCCAGCTCGGGGAGCCACTTATTCCGAAATGCCGCTGATTCTTCTGAACCAGCGGCATTTTTCGTTTACGGCCTCAGAAAATCTGCTCGCGCTGCATGAATTCGGTCAGCACGCGGAACAACGTGAACCCATCCTCGGTGCCAATCAGCTCCCGAATGGAATGCATACCGAACTGGGGCACGCCAATATCCAGCGTGGTTACACCCAGGTTCCCCGCCGTCAGGGGCCCAATGGTGCTGCCACAGCCCATATCGCTCCGAACCACAAAGGTCTGGTGAGGCAACCCCAGCTCGTCACTGATGTGCCGGTAAACTGCTGCCGATCGACTGTTGGTGGCGTACCGCTGGTTATGGTTGACCTTGATCACCGGCCCCTGATTGAGAATCGGGCCATGATTCTCATCATGTTTATCCATGTAATTCGGATGAATGCCATGGGCATTGTCCGCCGACACCATCATTGAGTTGGCAATAGCACGAGCCTTGCCAGCGCCGACCCAGCGGTCCAGAACCGCTGTCAGGAACGGCCCTTGTGCACCTTCGGCAGACATACTGCCAACTTCCTCGTGATCGTTGCAGACCAGCAACGCGGCTTCGTCCCCGGAGGTTTTCAGCAGCGACTGGAGGCCAATGTAACAACTCAGAAGGTTGTCCAGGCGAGCCGAGGCGATGAAATCATCACGCAATCCGACAAACGAGGCTTCACGGGCATCGTAGAAACTGAGCTCGTAACCCAGGACCTTGCGGACAGTGAGCCCGGTCTCGGACTTGACCTGCTGGGACAGTAGATCCACGAAGCTGGTGGTATCGCTTTCAGGAACCTGCATCAGAACCGGTGGCAGATCGGTCTGTGGGTTAACCGTGCGATTGCTGTTGGCTTCTCGATCAAGATGGATTGCCAGGCTCGGAATGAATGCCACAGGCTTACGGAAATCCACCAGGGTGTCCCGTACCTTGCCGTCTTCATCCAGCACCGTCACCCGACCGGCCAGGGAAAGATCCCGGTCAAACCAGGGATTCAGCAACACACCACCGTAAACTTCGACACCCAACTGAAAGAAGCCCTTGCGGCGGAGCTCAGGGTTCGGCTTGACCTTCAGGCAGGGGCTGTCGGTATGAGCACCCACCATGCGGATTCCCGAGGTGGTGACATCTTTGCTGCCAGTTCGGAAGGCGACAATTGAGGAGCCGTTGCGGACAACGTAATAGCCCTGGTTGCTCACCAGCGACCAGTCTTCCCGCTCATCCAGCTCCTGAAACCCGGCCGCACTCAGCCGTTGTTTCATGGTGTCGACCGCATGCCAGGGTGTGGGGGAAGTGTTCAGAAACTTCAATAAATCTTTGTTAAATTCAGCGTGTTCCATGATGTCCCTGATTAAAAGATAATTGCGCCAACAGTATGGCATGAAGCCGTAAAGCCTCATACTGCGTCAACGGACATTCCCTATAACCGGGTCACAAATCAACCATCACCGGGAGCCCAACGTGCCAGCACCGAGATTTCTCGACATTGAATACTGCCAGACCGACGATGCGCTTTTTCCCACCGCCATGGCCTGGTCGCTGGAAGACGGCCGAATGAAAACCGTGGTTATCGCTCCTTCCGACGACTGGCTCCCGGAAGACGGTGACCTGGGCGATGTCGACCTTCTCTACCTTGAAGAACAGGGCGTGCCCCTGATCGAGCTTGCCCGGGAACTGCACCAGGATCTGCCCGACCAGACCGTCTTCGTGGACGGCCTCGATCCGGACGAGATTCTGGTAGACCTCATTTTCACGGCCGTGGCACAGGAGGCCCCGTTCGAAATCGCACCCATCAGTGAGCTGATCACCGGCCTGGACAGCGAAACCCTGGAAGACCGCCGCCGCCAGCTCCTGTTCGAGGAAAGCCTGGAACCCCAGTTGCCTGAAAATGGCGTCTACGCACTGCTGCTGATGGCGCGGGAAGAAGGCCTGTTCGACGAGGATTGAGAAACAGCAGGAATTGACAGGGGGAAGTGTGACACGGGTCGACGTAACAAACGGTTACACGAGGCAGAATCAGCCCGTATTCGCCCATGTCAGGAAGCCCGATAACAATGAACAAGGTTGTGCGAACGCCCCTCATCTGTCCGCTTGTCCCTGCCCTGCTCCTCGCATCCCAGGCCGCCCTGGCCCAGGAAACGCCAAGGGCCGACAAACACTACATCGGGCTGCTGGCAACCACCTACAACCACCGCACCATCGGTGCAAACACCAAGGAAACCGCCTGGGGCACAGGCGGAACACTGGTGGTGGGTGGCCACATAACCGATCTGTTTCACGCCGAGCTGCGGGCCGGTGGCGGCTTCAAAGACGCCGAGGTACCAGACAGTGACCTGACGCTGAGCGTTGACTACTACGCCAGCTGGTACATGGGCCTGCACTACCCGATCACCGACTATGCAAACCTCTACGGCCAGTTCGGCTTTTCCTATATCCACGGCGAAGGCGAGATCAGCGATCCCGCAAATGATCGCAACAACCCCTACCTGGATCTCGAAGGCGAGTTCCCGGACAGCGGCTTTTCCATCAGCTGGATTGCAGGGCTTGATTTCGAAGTGATGAACGATACGTTTCTGGTCTTCGAAGGCGGAAAGCTTTTCGAAGACACGGGAACGGATGTGAACACCTTCCAGTTTTCCGGCGGACTGCGCTACGAGTTCTGAATGGCCGGCCGGATCTCGTGTTGCTGATCCGACCCGCTATCAGATCGCCATTAAGCCTTGTGGCGAATATGCCAGCACCGGTGAATCCGGGCGTTGCGTTGAAAATCCTTGTCCAGGGTATCCCGCGTCACTTCAGCAACCTCGAACTCGCTTTCCAGTGTCTCGTCCAGCTTGAAGCGTCGGAAATTGTTGGAAAAGATCAACAACCCGTCGGAACTCAACCTTGCCATGGCCTGCCTGACCAGCGTGGGATGATCCTTCTGGATATCCAGAACGCCGGCCATACGGGCAGAGTTGGAAAAGGTCGGCGGATCCATGAAGATCAGGTCAAACCGTTGGTCCGCCGTTTTCCGGTCTGCCAGCCAGGCCAGGCAGTCTGCCTGCTCTACCCGATGCTTATTGGGGTCGGCTCCGTTCAGCGCAAGGTTCTCCTCGGCCCAGCCGACATACGTCTTTGACATATCCAGACTGAGCGAGCGGCTGGCGCCTCCAACAACAGCATGAACAGTGGCCGCGCCGGTATAACAGAACAGGTTCAGGAATCGCTGGTTTGCCGAGTGCTGCTGAATCCAGTGCCGCACCGGCCGATGATCCAGAAACAGACCCGTGTCCAGATAATCCTTGAGGTTCACCTTCAACACGCAGCCGTGTTCATGAACCCTGAAAAACTCGCCACTGACTGCCTGCTTCTCATACTGATTGGTGCCGGTTTGCCGCTGGCGCTGCTTGCACACCATATCCTCTGGCTCCACTCCCAGTGCTTCCGGAATGACTGCAAGGGCCTCCGCCAGGCGTTCTCGAGCAGCACGCTCATCCACCGATTTCGGGGCCGCATACTCCTGTACGTGCACCCGCCCCTCATAGATATCGATCGCCAACGCAAACTCCGGCATGTCGGCATCGTAGAGGCGGTAGCAACCAATGCCCTGCTTTCTTGCCCACTGCCCAATGGTCTTCAAGTTCTTCTTGAGGCGATTGCGCAACATGGCCGCGCGTTCCTCATTGGCAATCCGAGGGTTGACCTCACCGGGAATATCCGGGGTCCTCGGTGTCATGGCGCTCACTTCATTAATCTCGAACAGCAGCAACTGGGCGGGCAGCTTGCCGTTGAAAAGCCGGTATTGCTTGTAACTTCTCAATCCGATGGACTTGCCGAATTCCGGGGCTCCGGTAAATACACCGAGGCGCCAGCCTGGAACGCAGCGTTTAACCGCGTCGCCCAGTGCCTGGTACAAGCCGCCCAACTCCCTGCGCTCACTTAACCGCTCACCGTACGGGGGATTGGTAAGGACCAGCCCCTGATCAGACCAGTCGCCTTCCAGTTCCAGGGCATCGACTGCACGAGCCTCAACGTGCACAACATTCTCCAGACCTGCCCTCTGGATGTTTTTCCAAGCGGTCCCGATGACCCGGCTATCCTGGTCAAAGCCCGCCATTCTCGGGATCCGCCCTTGCTTGCCCTCGTGGGCGCGACGCTCCGCCTCCTGGCGCAGCGATAACCAGAGCTCCGGCTGATGGCCCGGCCACTTCTCGAAACCGAACCGTTCCTGCTTGCGGCCGGGCGCCATATCCAGCGCCATCATGGCAGCTTCAACCACGAGGGTGCCTGAACCGCACATCGGGTCCACGAAATCGCCGCCGGCGGCGGCAATCTCCGGCCAGCCCGCTCGCATCAGCAATGCCGCGGCCAGGTTTTCCTTCAGGGGTGCCATGCCCTGATCCTTACGATAGCCCCGCATGTGCAGGCTGTGACCGCTCAGATCAATGCCCAGGGACAAGCGGCCACGATTGAGTCGCGCGGAGACAATGACATCCGGATTCTTGGCATCCACTGAAGGCCGCGGTCCGCCATTGGCCTGAAACCGGTCCACAATGCCGTCCTTGACCCTTTGAGCGCCATATTGCGTATTGCGGATGGCCTCGTTCTGACCGAGGAACGTAACGCGGAAACTGCCATGCACAGGAATGTGCTGCTGCCAGTCCATGTGAACAACGCCATCATAGAGCTGATCGCCGCTGTTGGCGTCCACTTCATCAATGTGAAGGATCACCCGGTTGGCGAGACGCGACCATAGACAGGCGCGATAACCACCCTCCAGAGAACCCTCCACCCAGACCCCGGCCGGGGCATTGCGTACGGTATCCAGACCAAAGGTGCTGAGCTCGTCCGCCAGTAGGTATTCCACCCCCTTCGGGCAGGTTACGAAAAATACAGATTTGGACAAGTTCAACTCCTGGTTCCTGGACGGCTTGAGGTAAGTTTCCGAAATAATGGCTATTCCGAAAATCGCAGCAAAATTTTTAGTTCATATAACTATAAAAAAAGCGTCACATAGATGAAATAATTAGTGTACATCCGCTAAAGGTTCGATTTACCTTGTAAGTGACGCGTCGTTCCGGAAGGGTGCAAACCTTCCGTTAACAGGATCCTGACTGCTCTGGCTTGAGCTGACAATAGTGGGTTATCCCGGAGCGGATAACACTGGTCGCAGCCACTGCAGATGTGTACACGCTTGTTCTGTTAATCCATCAGTGAGGAACGGCATGAAAAGACAGAAAAGAGACATGTACGCTCGTGCATTCAAGCGGGGTTATCTCGCTGGCGTGTCCGGAAAATCCAAAGACAGCTGCCCGATTGAACAGGCGGAAGTTCGCCAGGAATGGCTGAACGGGTGGCGAGAAGGCCGCACAGATCAATGGGAGGGCATGACCGGCGTATCCGGCATCCATAAACTGGCTAACGTTACGACAGCGTGACGCCTCAACTAACCCCGATTCTTAATCTGATCTTTTTACACACAATTTGACGCAGTACTCAGAGCAACCCAAACGGGGCCTCCCGCCCCGTACCATGCGATGAAGCGCCACGGGGTTCATTCCCCGCTCGGGCCCGCTAAGCGGGCCCACCTTCGTTATGGGGCGCGGTAAATCACTTGACCTGCCGGATCGCCTCAACAGCCTCTTTAATAAGTTCAGGCCCCCGGTAAATAAAACCGGTGTAGATCTGGACCAGCTTGGCACCGGCCCGGACTTTCTCGGCTGCACTTTCACCGTCCATAATGCCGCCGACACCAATAATCGGTAGTGATTCCCCCAGTTCCGCGTAAAGCCCCCGGATAACCCTGAGAGAAGCCTCCCGCACCGGTGCACCGCTGAGGCCACCAGCCTCATCGGCATGGGTATGACCTGCCACGGCATCCCGACTGATCGTTGTATTGGTGGCAATCACGCCATCAAGGCCCGTCTCACGCAGGGCGGATGCCACGAACCGGATACCGTCATCGTCCATGTCCGGGGCGATCTTCACAGCCACAGGCACGTACCGGCCATGCTCCTTCTCACACTGGAGCTGTTCGTCCTTGATGGCCTCCAGGAGGCCTTTCAGAGAGTCTCCAAACTGCAAATCCCGAAGACCGGGCGTGTTGGGCGAGGACACATTCACCGTAATGTAATCGGCCCGACTGTAAACCGCCGATATCCCCTTCCGGTAATCGGATTCGGACTGGTCGTTGGGCGTGTCCTTGTTCTTGCCAACATTGATTCCAAGCACGCCCTTGTAGCGGCGCTGATCCACACGGGCCAGCAAGTGGTCCAGCCCCTCGTTGTTGAAACCCATCCGGTTAATGATGGCCTGATGCTCCGGCAGCCGAAACATCCGTGGTTTGGGGTTGCCGGGCTGCGCCAGAGGCGTCACGGTACCGACTTCAATAAAACCGAAGCCCAGGGCGCCAAGCGCATCGAGGTGATCGGCGTTCTTATCCAGACCTGCGGCAAGCCCGACGGGGTTCGGAAAATCCAGCCCCATAACATTCACTGGCAATGAATCTATCTTTGGTGAAAAAGCGCTCAAAACGCCTAATCGGTGCGCAAGATCGAGACCATTCAATGCAACATTGTGAGCTTGCTCCGCTGGAAGGCGGAAAAGCAGATTGCGGATAGCGCCGTACATCTGAAAAAACTCCCCTGATCCAAGTGGGCGGAGTATACCGGAAGTTTTCCACAGCATCCCGGGATAGAACCAAATCAGCTGTAAATGACTGTATCAGGGCACTCTCATGACCTTTTCCACGGAATCTGTGGATAAACCTGTTGAAAATCGCGGGGCAACGGTTGCCATCCCTTGATAACTGCGCCAATCTACAAATTGATCATTTTTTGACCAGTTATTTTTATGTTTATTTTCAATGACTTATATATTTTTCTCATGGCTGTCGACAAATACTAAACAAAATGTTACCCAGTCATCGTTCTGCAATGATGTGCATAAATCACTTGAAATCCCCTCTTCTAGCCACCCCTGCCAAAGCCCGTGAGAATAACGTTATACTGGCACCTGTCTTCTGATCTGGAGTGCATCAATGCAAGAGCCGATTTCCCCCGCCCAACAGCACCGGGAAAACCTCGCGGGCGAAATGAAGGCGGCCTCGCGCGTGACCATTATCGGAATGATTCTCGATGCCGTACTCGGGGTCATAAAAGTCATTGGTGGTGCTCTTTTTAACTCCCAGGCCCTGCTGGTGGATGGCATTCACTCCTTTACGGATGTTGCCTCTGATCTGGTTGTTCTTGGCGTCATGAAGGTATCCCGCCAGGAGCCGGATGACGACCATCCTTACGGCCATCAGCGAATCGAAACCTTCGGCACTCTGGTTCTGGGCAGCATCCTGATTGCCGTTGGCGCCGCCCTGGCCTGGGAAAACACCCTACGTCTGATAGAGGGTGGCGTGGATACTGTGCCTGGCTGGCCGGTTCTGGTGGCAGCTGCAGCGTCTGTTGCGGGCAAGGAATGGATTTTCCGATACACACGCCACGTCGGCCTGAAGATCCGCTCGGATCTGATTATCGCCAACGCCTGGCACAGCCGAACTGATGCGTTCTCCTCAGTCGTGGTTCTGGTGTCCACGGCCGGCGCCATGCTCGGCATGGTCTGGCTTGATGTGTTCGCGGCGGTGGTGATCGCAGGCATCATTATCCACATTGGCTGGAAGTTTACCTGGGACAGCGTCAAGGAACTCGTGGATACCGGCCTCTCCCAGGAGGACACGGAGATGCTCAAGAGTATCGCCCGGGACACAGACGGAGTGCGCAACGTGCATGAGCTTCGCAGCCGTCGTATGGGGCACGACATTCTGCTGGATATTCACCTGGTGGTTCGTCCGGAAATCAGCGTATCGGAAGGGCATCAGATCGGCATGCAGGTTGTCTCGGGAATGCGGGATGCCCTGGACAACATCCGGGACATCAACTTCCACATCGACGCCGAAAACGACGAAGATCAGCCGCTGACCTCCGAGCGCCTGCCCTCCCGTGAAGACATCCGGGCCATCCTGGCCCGACACCTGGGAGAGTTGCCGCAACACAGCCGGCTCCGGCTGCACTATCTGAAAAACAAGGTGCATCTGGAGCTGTTCCTGGACAGCCCCGAGGGTGAAACCGTCTTCTCATCCTCAAACATCAGGGAAGAGCTCGGTGATTACCCCTGGTTCGGGAGTGTCCGGGTATGGGTGGCCGGCCCCTGAAAGCCGC
Organism: Marinobacter sp. DSM 26671; assembly: GCF_900112835.1. Taxonomy (NCBI): domain Bacteria; kingdom Pseudomonadati; phylum Pseudomonadota; class Gammaproteobacteria; order Pseudomonadales; family Marinobacteraceae; genus Marinobacter; species Marinobacter sp. DSM 26671. The sequence continues at coordinate 62,677 of NZ_FONF01000008.1, forward strand.
CGGCCATATAACCTAGCGACGCCTGTTCTCTTCCATCCTTGAAAGAAATTCCTGCATGATCAGGGTGTAGAGCTCGCCCCCCAGGAAGCGGTCTTCCACGCCCGCATCAATGCTCGGGTTGTCGTTGACTTCGATGACGGCAACCCGGTTGCCTGACTGTTTGATATCCACACCGTACAGCCCGTTGCCGATCAGTCTGGTGGCATTCAGGGCCGCCTGAATGACATTCCTTGGCACCTCATACGTGGGCATGGTCTCAAAGCCACCGCTCTCACTCTCGGATTCGCTGTGCTGATAGATCTGCCAGTGGCCTTTCACCATCATGTACTTGCAGGCGTAGATGGCCCGCCCACCGAGCACACCAATACGCCAGTCGTAATCGGTGTAAAGGTATTCCTGAGCCAGCACCAGGGCGGACTGCTTGAACAGGTCTCTCAGCCCGGCACGGAGGGTCTTCTCGTCTTCGGCCTTGGTTACGCCTCGGGAAAACGCACCATCCGGGATCTTGATAACTACCGGAAAACCCAGCTCACTGATGACCTGCTCGACAGCGTTCTTCTGATCTTTCGACAGGATGAGTGTCTTGGGCGTGGGAACCTTGTTGTTCTTCAGGAGATCTGCAAGGAACACCTTGTTGGTGCACTTGAGGATCGACACCGGATCATCAATGACCACCATGCCCTCAGCGGCCGCCTTGCGGGCAAACCGGTAGGTGTGATGATCAATGGCAGTGGTCTCACGAATGAACAACCCATCGTATTCCGGCAGGCGCATATAATCCCGCCGGGTAATCTGCTCAACGTTGATACCCAGCTTGCGACCGGCTTTCTCGAAACGCTTCAGGGCAACCTTGTCACTCGGCGGCATCTCCTCATCGGGATTGACCAGCACCGCCAGATCATAGCGGTAACGGCGTCGGGTCCGTGGCTTACGCCAGACCATGCTGCTGAAACGATCCAGGGCCGCCGCGAACACGTCCTGCTCCTGCTCACCCAGATCCGCCGGAGCCGCCGGCTTCATGGACTCGATTTGCCACTGCTTGCGGCGCTTGAAAACAATTTCAAGAATCGGACAAGGGAACCGCTCGAACAGCGCCCGGGCGACCGGCTTCAGATCCGGGTGCTCGGCCTGGCCAAAGTAGGTCCGGACCCGCACTTCGTGGGTGGCCGCGCGCTCATCGCTGGCAGGGTCAATTGCCGAACCCGCTGCTTCCAGCCAGTTAATGACGCTTTCATCAAGCTCTTCCAGCTCAAGTGAAAACAGTCCTTTGCGGCCGAGATCATTGAGCGTCATCACCGAGGGTACGACATGGTGACCACGGGCTTCCGCCAGGAGTGAACAATAATACCCCTTGCTCAGGTAACGGGCGCTCTGACACAGGTTGATGACCCTCACCCGACTGGCGGGCGGAGCTGAGAACTGGAGGTACTGGTCAAACGTCAGCACGTCCTCACTGGGGTAATAAGGCGCCCAGTCTTTGGCGCGGTCCACTACGATAAGCAATCGGGACATTGAAGGCATTCCTCCCTGAAAGGTCTTGCCTGTGGTAATTGTGGCCACAATACGCCGGTCACAATCGCTGCACAATCGGCGCATAATGCGTGCTTTTACGCATCCTTGTGGTCTTTGCGTTACCCTGACTCTCACACATAATAGCGGAGTACGGGAAGCCCAACAGCATGCCCTCCTCGCGTTTTTCAAGGCCGTCTCTCAATGCCTGATTTCCAGCTCCGACAAGCCTCCAGCAAGGATCTCGACGCCCTGGTCTTGCTCGAAAACCGGTGCTTCGCCGAAGACCGGCTTTCCAGGCGTAGCTTCCGCCGCTTTCTGGAGATGCCCAGAGACCGCTTGATTGTGGCCGAGGCCGATGGCGAGCTGGTGGGCTACTGCCTGATTCTGATGAGCGCTGCCACCCGGCTCGCCCGAATCTACTCCATTGCGGTGTCTCCGGCTGTGCGTGGCCAGGGCGTGGGCGAAAAACTGGTACGGGAAGCAGAATCTGAGGCGGTGGACGCTGGCCGTATCATCATGCGCCTGGAAGTCCGCGAGGATAACAGAGGCGCCATCAACCTCTACAAGCGCCTGGGCTATCGCCAGTTCGGCACCTACCGGGACTATTACGAAGACCACGGAGACGCCCTTCGCTTCGAGCGACGGATTCTGTTCTACGAGCCTTCAAGAGAATTTCCGGCCGTTCCCTACTATCCGCAGACCACGGATTTCTCCTGCGGGCCGGCGGCGCTGATCATGGCGATGGCCGCTCTGGATGAACAGCAACCACTCACAACCCTGGAAGAACTCAGGCTTTGGCGGGAAGCGACCACCATATTTATGCTCGCCGGCCACGGCGGCTGCGGCCCACATGGACTGGCGCTCGCAGCGTGGAATCGGGGTTTTGAAGCCAGCGCCTGGATCAGCATGGAAGGAGCCCTTTTCAAGGACACCGTCAGAAGCGAGGACAAGAAGCGGGTACTGGAGCTGGTACACGAGGGCTTTTTACACGACATCGGCAAGACAGGCATTCAGCTACACCATGACCCGCTGACCCTTGAAGCGATGGAAGAAGCCCTTCACGAAGGCAGAATTCCGGTCATCCTGATCAGCACCTGGCAACTGAATCGCAGCCGCGTTCCCCATTGGGTCACCGTCTGCGCGATTGACGACCAGTTCGTGTACCTGCACGACCCGGAAATTGATACAGAACTCGGCGAAACCGTGGCCGACAAGCAGTACCTGCCAGTCGACCGCCGGGTGTTCAGCCAGATTTCACGGTACGGCAGGAACCAGCCATTGCAGGCTGCGATCATCGTAGGGCCCAAGCGACCGGCCTGATCAGCCGGTCCGCAGTGCCGCCTCTTTCAGCTCGGCGATATCATCCCGCAGACGCGCAGCCGTCTCGAAATCCAGTTCGGAAGCGGCCTTGTACATTTCATCCTCAAGCCGGGACACCTCCTTGAGGACCTCCTCCGGCGATCGATTGCCAGCCTTGGCCCGATACTGTTCCGCCTCTTCGGCTGCTTTCTGCCCCGGGCGCTCGGCCTTGCGACGGCCACGGCCGCCGCCTCCGGCACCTTCCATGATGTCGGCAATTTTCTTGTTCAGGCCCTGCGGGGTAATGCCCTGCTCCAGATTGTGAGCTTCCTGCTTGGCCCGGCGACGCTCTGTCTCATCAATAGCCCGCTGCATGGAGCCTGTAATCCGGTCACCGTAGAGAATGGCCTTGCCGTGAACATTCCGCGCCGCACGACCCATGGTCTGGATCAGTGAGCGCTCGGAGCGCAGGAAACCTTCCTTATCTGCATCCAGGATGGCCACCAGCGAAACCTCGGGCATGTCCAGACCTTCCCGCAGCAGGTTGATGCCCACCAGCACATCGAATTCCCCCCGCCGGAGGTCCCGGATGATCTCCACCCGCTCGACGGTATCGATGTCCGAGTGCAGATAGCGAACCTTGATGTCGTGTTCCATCAGGAAGTCGGTCAGATCCTCGGCCATACGCTTGGTCAGCGTGGTCACCAGAACCCGTTCCTTTACCTTCACCCGCGTGTGGATTTCCGAAAGCAGATCGTCCACCTGGGTAGACGCGGGACGCACCTCGATTTCCGGGTCCAGCAGGCCGGTGGGGCGCACCACCTGTTCCACCACCTGACCCGCATGCTCGGCCTCGTAAGTGGACGGGGTTGCGGATACGAAGATCATCTGGGGCGCAATTCGCTCCCACTCTTCAAACTTCATGGGTCGGTTATCCAGCGCCGATGGGAGGCGGAAACCGTACTCAACAAGGGTTTCCTTCCGGGACAGGTCGCCCTTGTACATGGCGCCGATCTGGGGAATGGTCACGTGAGATTCATCCACCACCAGCAAGGCATTGGGCGGCAGGTAATCAAACAGTGTCGGCGGTGCCTCACCTGGGCGGCGACCCGAGAGATAGCGCGAGTAGTTCTCGATGCCGTTGCAATAGCCCAGTTCCAGCATCATTTCGATGTCGTACCGGGTGCGCTCTTCCAGGCGTTGTGCTTCCACCAGGCGGTTGTTGTCCCGCAGCTGCTGCAGCCGCTCATCCAGCTCAACCTTGATATGCTCGACCGCATCCAACACCGTCTGCCGGGGCGTCACATAATGCGATTTCGGGTAGATGGTGACCCGTGGCACTCGGCGCAGGACCTCACCGGTCAACGGGTCGAAATAGCTGAGATTCTCAACCTCGTCATCGAAGAGCTCGATGCGGATAGCTTCCTTCTCGGATTCCGCCGGGAATACATCGATCACATCGCCCCGAACCCGATAATTGGCCCGGTGGAACTCGATATCGTTCCTGGTGTACTGAAGTTCGGCCAGGCGCCGGAGGATGTATCGCTGATCGATCTGATCGCCCCGGTCCAGATGCAGCATCATCTTCAGGTAAGACTGGGGGTCACCGAGGCCGTAGATAGACGACACCGTCGCCACAATGATGGCATCCGGTCTTTCCAGCAATGCCTTGGTAGCAGATAGACGCATCTGCTCAATGTGCTCGTTGATAGAAGCGTCTTTCTCGATAAACGTGTCCGACGAGGGCACGTAAGCTTCTGGCTGATAGTAGTCGTAGTAGGAAACGAAATACTCCACCGCATTGTCGGGAAAGAACTCCTTGAACTCACCATAGAGCTGGGCGGCCAGGGTCTTGTTATGGGCCATGATGATGGTGGGCCGCTGGACCTGCTGGATGACATTGGCGATGGTGAAGGTTTTACCGGAGCCGGTTACCCCCAGCAACGTCTGGTGTGCCAGACCGGATTGGATACCATCCACCAGCCCTTCGATTGCCTTGGGCTGATCGCCCGCTGGCTGGAACGGCGAATCAACCTGGAACACACCCTCTCTGGCGGAAACGTTTGCCTGATTACTGGCCATAACTGGCGGAAACCTCCGGTAAAACCGACGCACGGGCGAAACAGCCCCTGCCATTCGAGAAATTTAGCGATACACTGGCTTCATGATACCATCAGTGCGATCGACGGCTGGGCGTAAATCAGCCAGCAGCTCTGGCACCCGGCGGTCGCAGCCCTATCAGACGCAGCTTTAAGGAGCGCAAGTTTGGACCTTCAACTTTCCAGCCGAGTACAGGCTATCAAGCCCTCTCCCACCCTCGCAGTCACCAACAAGGCCGCGGAACTCCGCGCAGCAGGCCAGGACATTATCGGCCTGGGTGCCGGCGAGCCGGACTTCGACACACCTGATCACATCAAACAGGCAGCCATTGAAGCCATCAATAACGGCCAGACAAAATACACTGCCGTGGATGGTACGCCAGCCCTGAAAAAAGCGATTATTGCGAAGTTCAAACGGGACAACGGCCTGGATTACGAAGCCAACCAGATACTGGTAAGCAGTGGTGGCAAACAGAGCTTTTTCAACCTCGCACTTGCCACACTGAACCCGGGTGACGAAGCCATCATCCCTGCCCCGTACTGGGTTTCCTACCCGGATATGGTGCTGGTGGCTGAAGGCAAACCCGTGATTATCGAAACCGGTGCTGAAACCCGCTTCAAGATCACTCCGGAGCAGCTGGAAAACGCGATTACCGAGCGTACCCGCCTGTTCGTGATCAATAGCCCCTCGAACCCGAGCGGCATGGCCTACACCCTCGAAGAGCTGCAGGCCATCGGCGAGGTGCTGAAGAAGCACCCGAACATCATGATCGCCACCGACGATATGTATGAGCCGATCCTCTGGACCGGCAAAGCGTTCTGCAACATCCTGAACGCCACGCCTGAGTTGTATGACCGCACCTTCGTCCTGAATGGCGTATCCAAGGCCTACTCCATGACTGGCTGGCGTATCGGCTACGCCGCGGGCCCGGCGAAAATCATCGGTGCAATGAAGAAGATCCAGTCCCAGAGCACCTCCAACCCGGCCTCCATCTCCCAGGCAGCGGCACAGGCTGCGCTGGATGGCGATCAGGGCTGCGTGGGCGAGATGGTCAAGGCCTTCAAGGAACGCCACGACTGGCTGGTAGAAGCACTGAACAAGCTGCCAGGCGTTGAATGCCTGAACGGCGACGGTACCTTCTATGTGTTCCCCAGCTTCCAGGGCGCCATCGATGCGGATTCCAGCGTCAGCACCGACGTTGAATTCGCCGAGAAACTGCTGACCGACGCCGGCGTGGCACTGGTCCCGGGTTCCGCCTTCGGTTGCCCTGGCCACATGCGCCTGAGCTTTGCGACCAGCATGGAAAACCTGGAAAAGGCTGTCGAACGCCTTCAGAAAGCGCTTGGCTAAAAAGTTCTGGCCAGGGGTTGACGGGGCGGTATTGCCAACTTAATATACGCGCCTCGTCACACGACGACGTTCCCCGATAGCTCAGTTGGTAGAGCAACGGACTGTTAATCCGTTTGTCGCTGGTTCGAGCCCAGCTCGGGGAGCCACTATTCTAAAAGCCCGCTAATTCTTTGAGTTAGCGGGTTTTTTATTGCCCCGCTTTTGATTCTATCTTTTGTTTTTGAGGTTTACTCCTGCCCTAGCCTGCTCGTTGGCGGGACTGGTGCGGCTGTCATGGCTTTCCAAAACACGCTACAAGCACGTCCGTGTGCGCTTGTTTCGGGCCGTCCATGGCCCTCTACAGTTTTGGAAAGCCATGACAGCCACACCGTTCGACGGTGTACGTATCCGCAAAACAGACAAAACTCTCACAGAAAGCAGATAGTCAGCAGATTGCAGTAGCCCACCGAACTCTGATGCAAGATATATCTGAGGAAGTTAGAAGAGGTGGTGTGGGGCCTCCCTCCCAAAAATGTCTGTGGCCAAGGATGGCCACAGCCAAGCGCACATGGATGTGCTCGTAGCGGTTTTTGGGAGGGAGGCCCCACACCACCAGACTCCAAACCATGCAAGCTAGGAGCCCAAATCAGACAAGAACCTAGAAACTAGGCGCCAATAACCTCAGAGTGAATAGCCTCCAAGGAAGCCAGCGGGTCAGACGCCTGAGTAATCGGACGGCCGATCACGAGGTAATCGGAACCGGCTTTGAGGGCATCTGTGGGCGTCATGATGCGCTGCTGGTCGCCTTTATCGGCCGTCAGGGGGCGGATACCCGGTGTGATCAGTTTGAAGTCGGCGCCCTGCTCGACTTTAAGCTTCGGTGCCTCCTGGGCGGAGCAGACGACGCCGTCGAGGCCGCAATTTTTGGTGAGGGTTGCCAGTCGGGACACCTGTGCTTCCGGGGAATCGGTGATGCCGATGCCGACGAGGTCGTCGGCGTTCATACTGGTGAGGACCGTGACGGCGATCAACAGCGGGCGATCCGCGCCAAAGCTTTCCAGACGTTCCCGACAGGCGGTCATCATTTTCTCGCCACCAGAGGCATGCACATTGACCATCCATACACCGAGATCGGCAGCGGCAGCAACTGCAGCTGAGGTGGTGTTCGGGATGTCATGGAATTTCAGGTCCAGGAATACGTCGAATCCACGCTTCTGAAGCCCTTCCACCAATTGCGGGCCGGAACGGGTGAACAGTTCCTTACCCACTTTCAGGCGGCATTTACCCGGGTCCAGTTTGTCGACCAGCTCAAGGGCAGGATTCTGGGAGGGAAAATCGAGGGCGACGATGATCTTGGGATCGTTAGCGGTTTGCACGTTCACTTGTCCTGCAGAAATTCAGTAAAGGTTTATTCGGCTTCAACACCCTGGATCGGGCGCACGGTTTCCCATTGCTTGCAGCTTGGGCAAAGCCAGTGCAGCTGACGGCCAGAGAAACCACAGCTGACACAGCGGTAGACGGGACGATTGGCGAGAATCAGGTGGCCAATACGGCTCACCAGCCTGCCCTCATCAGTGGTCATGCCCTTCTCATAGCCGGCCATTTCCACCAGCCTGAGCAAGCCACGGACACTCGGGCGGGTTTCCAGTTCCTGCCTGAGCAAGTCGATAGCAGCCGGTCGCCCCGAGGCGCGCTCGACAGACTCCACCAGAGCCAGCAACAAACTGGTGCTCGGGTAGTTTTCGTAAAGCTTGCGCAGTTTTTTCGCCAACCGGCCAATGTCGCCGTGCTCGTGCTCAAGCTTCATGAGCCGGTCGATGGCTTCCGGCCCAAACTCGGGGTTCTGTTCGAATACTTTCAGGCACTGGCTGCCTGCCTCGCGATAGCTGCCCTGACGAACCAGCAGCTTCATCATAATCAGATTGGCTCGCACGCAGGAGCGATCGTACTCAAGCGCCTCCTTGGCCAGTTTCTGGGCAGCCCAACGGTCGTCCTGTTTCAGGGACTCTTCCGACAGCTCGCATGTCAGGTAGGCCAGCACCTTGAACATTGCCGGGTCGGCGTCTCCACGTGTCAGCGTCCGGGCAACTTCGGCAGCCTTCGCCCATTCCTTTTCCTGTTGGTAGAGGTCGATGAGCTGCTGGGAGGAGTGCCGACCATAATCCTTGTCGCCCATCAATTGGTGCAACAATGCCTCGGCGCGGTCAAGCAGCCCCGCGTTCAGGTAATCGCGGGCAAGCTCGAGAGTCACCTGCGGGGAGAATCTCGGGGGTAATTCGGGCCTGGCCAGAAGGTTCTGGTGGATCAGTATGGCGCGATCGGTTTCGCCCTTGTTACGGAAATGGCTGCCAATGGAGAGGTGGAGACTGACAGTATCCTTGTTGACCGCAAGGGACTGGACGAAATTCTCAACCGCCTGGTCGGAGTAGTTCGTGAACAGGAACTGGAGACGGTCCTTCACCGATTCCTCATCGGAAATCGTTTTGCCGGATCGCCTGTCACCGCTTCCCAGCCGGCCCACAAGCCAGCCAACGGCGACTGCAACTGTTAGCAGCAGCCACTGTAATACGATATCCATTAAAGAGTCCGGTCGTTCTGGGCCCTGGATTTCTCCAATGCCTGCTCGGCGCGATCAAGTCGTTTCTGAAGGGTTCGCCGGGACACCGAGTTGCGAACGGTGGCCAGCATGGTCATCAGCACGCCAACAAGGGCACCGACAACAAATGCCATGATAATCCAGACGGCAACACCATGGGGCTGGGTTTCAAACAACAGAAAGTTGAGGGAGACTGCCATTTGATTGTTGAGCGAGAATACCAGTGCCAGCAGAACCAGGACCAAAACCAACAGAATAATGAGGATCTTCTGCAATCCTGCCATAGCGATAGCACTCCCAAAGGGCATTGATGCCCGAATTATACGCGTTCCCTGAGCAGCTGTTAAAAGCCTTTCTTCAAGCTGTCGTTGACCTGCTCTCTCAATTCCTTGCCGGGTTTGAAGTGCGGCACATATTTGGCTGGCAACTGAACAGCCTCACCGGTTTTCGGATTGCGCCCGGTACGCGCGGCCCGGTGATGAAGGGAAAAACTGCCAAATCCCCGGATTTCTATTCTCTGACCATCGGCAAGCGACTGGGACATGTGCTCGATGATGGTTTTTACAGCCAGTTCGACATCTTTAACGGAGAGCTGAGTTTGCTTGGAAGCAATCAGCTCGACCAGTTCGGACTTCGTCATGAGGCGTTTCCCTCTTTCATTTTTATTCGGCCGTCGGTTACCGGATTCCCATGACTACCTAGTTTAGCCAAACCAGAAAAAAACACAAAAAAAACGGGCTCTTAGAGCCCGTTTTTTTCGTACCAACCGGAAGATTAGTCCTTGTTGGCGTTTTGCTGCTGCATCTGCTCCTTGATGAGATCACCGATGGTGGTCGCACCAGAGGAAGTTTCCGCAGTTTTGGTCCGCACGTTTTCCAGTGCCTGCTTGTCGTCCTCAACATCTTTGGACTTCACAGACAGGTTGATGATGCGGTTCTTGCGATCGATGCTGATGATCTTCGCTTCAACTTCTTCGCCTTCTTTCAGCGCGTTGCGTGCGTCTTCAACACGGTCACGGCTGATTTCAGAGGCTTTCAGTACCGCTTCAACTTCGTCGTTCAGGGCAATGGTAGCTGCCTTGGCATCAACTGCAGACACGGTTCCCTTAACAATAGAGCCCTTGTCGTTCAGCTGCACAAACTCGGCGAACGGATCGCTTTCGAGCTGCTTGATACCCAGGGAGATACGCTCACGCTCCGGATCAACAGACAGGATAACGGTTTCAACTTCGTCACCCTTCTTGTATTCACGAACCGCTTCTTCGCCAGTCTCGTTCCAGCTGATGTCAGACAGGTGAACCAGACCGTCGATGCCGCCATCCAGACCGATGAAGATACCGAAGTCAGTGATTGACTTGATCTTACCGGAGATGCGGTCGCCCTTGTTGAAGTTGCTGGAGAAGTCTTCCCACGGGTTGGATACACACTGCTTGATACCCAGGGAGATACGACGACGCTCTTCGTCGATATCCAGAATCATCACGTCCACTTCGTCGCCAACCTGGACAACCTTGGACGGATGGATGTTCTTGTTGGTCCAGTCCATTTCGGAAACGTGAACCAGACCTTCAACACCTTCTTCCAGCTCAGCAAAGCAGCCGTAGTCGGTCAGGTTGGTAACGCGTGCCTTGACCTTGGAACCTTCCGGGTAACGACCCTTGATATCAACCCAGGGATCTTCGCCCAGCTGCTTCAGGCCGAGGGAAACACGGTTACGCTCACGGTCAAACTTCAGAACCTTAACGCTGATTTCGTCGCCAACATTAACGATTTCGCTCGGATGCTTGATGCGCTTCCAAGCCATATCGGTAATGTGCAGCAGGCCGTCAACACCACCCAGATCCACGAACGCGCCGTAGTCGGTCAGGTTCTTGACGATACCCTTGATTTCCATACCCTCGGTCAGGGTTTCGAGCAGAGCTTCACGCTCAGCACTGTTTTCAGCTTCCAGAACGGCGCGGCGGGAAACAACCACGTTGTTACGCTTCTGGTCGAGCTTGATAACCTTGAATTCGAGTTCTTTGTTCTCCAGGTGCGCGGTGTCGCGAACCGGACGAACATCAACCAGCGAGCCAGGCAGGAAGGCACGGATGCCGGCCAGATCGACGGTGAAGCCACCCTTGACCTTACCGTTGATGATACCTTTAACCACTTCCTCAGCTTCGAAGGACTTCTCGAGTACCTTCCAGGCTTCTGCACGCTTGGCCTTTTCACGGGACAGACGGGTCTCACCGAAGCCGTCTTCAACAGCGTCGAGAGCTACATCGACAACGTCGCCGATAGCAATTTCCAACTCGCCTTTTTCGTTAAGGAACTGGGAGGCGGGGATAACGCCTTCGGACTTCAGTCCGGCGTTAACGGTGACCCAGTCGTTATCGACGTCTACAACGGTTCCCTGGACGATGGAACCCGGTTGCATGTCAATTTCTTTTAGGCTTTCTTCAAAAAGATCCGCAAAGCTCTCGCTCATTATGAGTCCTATATGATCAACGCAAGTGTACTCCGTGCCACCAGCAACACGGTCTGTTAACAAGTTCCGGATTAAGCCTGTGGCTGGCAGATAACGCTACATCCGGCATTTCAACGACAAAAAGGTGTAGTCAGGCCTGACCTGCTGCGGCCATACACCTGTCTAACACCTCTTCTATACTCAATCCCGTAGAATCAATGACTTGCGCATCATCTGCGGGCTTGAGAGGGGCTGCGGAACGGTTCATATCCCGTTCATCACGAACCCGTATCTCCTCTAAAAGGGCGTCAATATTAACATCGACACCCGCGTCCTTCAACTGGCTATAGCGCCGTTGAGCCCTCTCCTCGGCGCTTGCCGTCAGGAAGATTTTTACCGGCGCGTCCGGAAACACCACGGTCCCCATATCACGGCCATCGGCCACAAGGCCCGGCGCCTGCCGGAAGTCCCGCTGGCGCTGCAAAAGGGCGTCACGGACCGACTGGATCACAGCCACCTTTGAAGCATTGTCGCCCGCCGATTCTGTACGTATATCTGCGGTCACGTCCTGCCCTGCCAGAACGACTTTTACCGGCTCACCTGCCGGCGTGGGCTCAAACGCCACATCCAGTCCGGCGGCGACTTTTACCAGCCCGCTCTCATCATCCATGGACACGCCCTGGCGAGCCGCGGCCAGCGCCGTCAGCCGATAAAGAGCACCACTGTCCAGAAGATGCCAGCCCAGCTTTCGGGCCAGCATCTGGGTAATCGTGCCTTTGCCGGAACCCCCGGGACCATCCACGGTGATCACCGGCGCACTGCTATCAACCATTATTCAGCCCCCTCGGCCGAGATATTGATTCCCGTTCCTTGCGCAAGTTCCACAAAACCGGGGAAAGACGTAGCCACATTGGCACAGTCGTTCACTGTAATGTCACCCGCAGCGCGCAGGGAAGCGACCGCAAAGGACATTGCGATGCGGTGGTCGCCGTGACTGTTCACGGTACCGCCACCGATGGTCTGACCACCATCGATAATAATGCCGTCCGGGGTTACGGTAGTGTCCACGCCCAATGCAGCAAGGCCATCTGCCATCACCTGGATCCGATCGCTTTCCTTGACCCGGAGTTCCTCAGCGCCACGCAAAACCGTGCGACCATTGGCGCAGGCCGCGGCGATGAATAGCACCGGAAATTCATCGATGGCCAGGGGCACCTGATCCTCAGGGATGTCGATACCCTGCAGCTCCGCCGAGCGGACCCGAAGGTCAGCAACCGGCTCACCACCGATTTCGCGCTCGTCCAGAATCTCGATATTGGCGCCCATCTGATTCAGGATGTTGATCACACCAACCCTGGTCGGGTTCATTCCAACGTGGCGAAGGATCAGATCGGAGCCCGGGGCGATACTGGCCGCGACCAGGAAAAATGCAGACGAAGAAATATCGGCAGGGACGTCAATATTGGTCGCCGTCAATTTGCCGCCGCCACTAACACTGGCGGTCGCACCATCGCGGTGGACGTGGTAGCCAAAGCCCGCCAGCATGCGCTCGGTATGATCGCGAGTAGGCGCCGGCTCGGTCACCGATGTACTGCCCTCGGCATAAAGCCCGGCCAGCAGAAGACACGATTTGACCTGGGCACTGGCCACCGGCATTTCATAGTGAATACCGGACAGCTTCTGGCCACCACGGATTTTCAGTGGCGGGCGCCCCCCTTCTGCGGTATCGATAACGGCGCCCATCGCCCTGAGAGGATCGGCAACCCGCCCCATCGGGCGACCGGAGAGACTCGCATCGCCGGTCAGCTCGGAATCAAAGGGCTGGGCCGCCAGCAAACCGGCGAACAGCCGCATGGCGGTTCCCGAGTTACCCAGATACAGAGGCCCGCGGGGGGCCTGAAGCCCGTGCATGCCAACACCATGGATGCGAACAAAGCCGTCGTCCGGGCCTTCAATGGTAACGCCCATATCCCGGAATGCCTGGAGCGTCGCCAGGCTGTCTTCACCCTCCAGAAACCCTTTCACTTCGGTTACGCCATCTGCCAGAGCACCCAGCATGATGGACCGGTGCGACATTGACTTGTCGCCGGGCACCCGGATATCACCGGTGATCGCGCCACCGGACTGAAGACGGAACGTTACCTGCTTTTCACTGTTGTTTGTCACGTAAGCCTGTCCTGAGAGCATCTTCGAAAAATGTTCACGCGCCGCCTTGGCGCGACTGAAAACCCGCAACAACGTGGCACTGTCCTGATTGGCAATGGCAGTGCGCAGTTGTTCGAGGTCGTGGGTAAAGTGGTCAATGACACGAAGAACCGCATCACGGTTCGACAGAAAAATATCGTGCCACATCACCGGATCGCTGGCCGCAATCCGGGTGAAATCCCTGAAGCCACCGGCGGCGTACCGGAAGATGTCCATGTTCTCATCTTCACCCGCCAGGGTATCTACCAGGGAGAACGCGATCAGGTGAGGCAAGTGGCTGGTGGCTGCCAGCACCTCATCGTGATACGCCACCGACATGGTCAGCACCGTGGCACCGCAGCCCTCCCAGAGCCCTTGCAGGCGAGCCAGGTGGGGCTGGCTGACATTGTCCGGCGGCGTAAGGATGACCTTGTGGTTGGCGAAAAGCTCGGGATTTGCCGCCCGGATGCCACTCTTCTCGGAACCGGCAATGGGATGACCGGGAATAACCAGAGGCGACAAGCCGCCGAACACGGCCTCAACATCGGCTACGAAGCTGGATTTGGTACTACCGACATCGGTGAGTATCGCGTCCGGCTCCAGAGACGGGCGAATCTGCTCAAGAACCGCGCGTGTTGCTCGTACCGGAACGGCAAGCACAACCAGGTCCGCGCCACGAACTGCATCAGACACCGTTGACGCCGCCTGATCGATCACACCCAACTCTATGCCGAGTTGCAGTTCCTCGGTGCGCTGATCAGCGCCAACAACGGTGCCCGCCAGCCCGTTACGCCGGATTGCACAAGCCAGGGAGCCACCGATCAGCCCCAGACCGATGACCGCCACCCGCTCAAACAGAGGCTCGGAAGACGCCATATCAGTCGCTGAGCCCCGACGCGGTCAGGGCCTGGGCCAGAGCCTCGATAAAGCGCTCGTTTTCTTCCGGAAGGCCGACAGTCACCCGAAGATGTCGAGGCATGCCATAGCCCGCGATGGGCCGGACAATCACACCGTGAGCCAGAAGGGACTGGTACACGCCCATGGCCTGCTCCCCCACTTCCACGGCAACAAAGTTCCCGGCGGACGGAATATAGCTGAGCCCCATCCGGTCGAATGCTTCCTGCAACTGACGCAAACCGGCCGTATTCACATCCCGGGCACGCTGCAGGTAATCCTCATCATCCAGAACGGCAGTGGCGGCAGACAGGGCAACTGTATCCACGTTGAACGGCTGACGCACCCGGTTAAGAATGTCTGCAATGGCCGGCGAGGAGATGCTGTAACCTACCCGCAGAGCCGCCAGCCCCCAGGCTTTGGAGAACGTGCGGCAAACGATGAGATTCGGGAAACGGGCCAACAGCTCGACACCGTCCGGGTATTGATCACCGGTCAGGTATTCACAGTAGGCCTCATCCAGAACCACAAGCACGTTCTCGGGGATTTTCTTCAGGAACGCCTCAATGGCTTCCGCCGTGTGAACGGTACCCGTCGGGTTGTTCGGGTTGGCGACAAACACGAGGCGAGTGCGATCAGTAACCGCGGCAGCCATGGCGTCCAGATCGTGCCCCCATTCCCGGGCAGGCACAGACACACCCCTGGCACCGATGGCCTGGGTCACAAGGGGGTAGACAGCGAACGCGTACTGGGAGAAAACCACTTCGGAATCTGCATCGGCGAAACAACGGGTAATGACTTCCAGTACATCGTTGGAGCCGTTACCAAGGGTAATCTGATCCATCCCGACGTGCAGACGCTTCGACAGCGCCTGCTTCAGGTTGAATCCGTTGCCATCGGGATACAGACAAAGCTCGGAGAGCGCCTGCCGCGCTGCCGACAGCGCTTTTTCGCTCGGCCCCAGCGGGTTTTCGTTGCTCGCCAGCTTGATGATCTCTGCCGGATTGAGGCCAAGCTCACGGGCCAGCTCTTCAATCGGCTTGCCCGGCTGATAGGGTGAGAGGGCCTGTACGCCGCGAACCGCCAGGCTCTGGTAATCAATAGCCATAAATCGTCCTCGACACTCTTTGCTCAGAAACGCAGGTGCAGATACTTACAGAACGCCAATCGGGTAGGAACCCAGGCGTTTGAGCTCAACGGCCTCTTCATCCACTTCTGCCAGCACCTTCCGGACCTGTTCGTCTTCCATGTGTCCCTCAAAATCGATGTAGAACACATAGGCCCAGGTGCCACTTGGCGAGGGCCGCGTTTCGATTCTGGTCAGGCTGAGCCCGTGACGATGGAACGGCTCGAGGAGCTGATACAGAGCCCCCGGTTTGTTGCGCATGGACACCAGGATAGACGACTTGTCGTGGCCACTGGCCGGCACTTCCTCCCGGCCAATGATCAGGAAGCGGGTAGTATTGTCCGGGCGATCCTCGATACTGTTCGCCAGCTTCTGCAGGCCATAGAGCTCGGCCGCCATATCACCGGCAATGGCCGCCGTGCCGGGCTCCTCGGCTGCGCGCCGGGCCGCTTCCGCATTGCTGGAGACGGTAACCCGCTCGATGCCGTAGCGGTGGGTGTCCAGCCATTGCCGGCATTGGGCAAACGATTGCTGATGGGAATAAATCCGGGTGATTTCCTGGTCGCCATGCTTCGGAGACACAAGCAGATGATGGTGAATCCGCAGCTGAACCTCGCCGCAGATCTTCAGCGGCGAGGACATGAACATATCCAGGGTGTGGTTAATCATACCCTCGGTCGAGTTTTCGACCGGCACCACGCCGTAATGGGCAGCGCCGGATTCGACCTCCCGGAATACCGCATCAATGGCCGGCAAAGGCACGCTGACCACCGAGTGACCAAAATGCTTGAGCGCTGCCGCCTGTGTGAAGGTGCCTATCGGACCCAGGAAGGCAATGTGCATGGGCTTTTCCAGCGCCAGGCAGGCGGACATGATTTCCCGGAACAGACGGGCCATTTCCTCACCCGACAGCGGCCCCGGATTCTGTTCCTTGATGCGGCGAAGCACCTGGGCCTCCCGCTCGGGGCGATAGAAAAAGACGTCCTGCCCCGGATTGGCGGTCATTTTAACGTGCGCCACTTCCTGGGCACAGGCGGCCCTGGCACTGATCAGCTCCATGATCTTCTGATCAAGTTGATCGATCTCGTCCCGCAGCTCTCCGAGCCGAACCTGCTCATCACTCATGATCAGCCACGCTCCTTCGCAAATTCGGTCATGTAGTCAATCAGAGCATCGACACCGGCTTCTGGCATCGCGTTGTAGATGCTCGCACGCATCCCGCCAACCGAACGGTGGCCGGCCAGGTTCAGTAGGCCACGGGCATTGGCACCCTTCAGGAATTCGCCGTTCAGAGCATCATCCGCCAGCGTGAATGGCACGTTCATCCAGGAGCGGAACCGCGGGTCGATGGGGTTGGCGTAGAACTCGTTGGTATCGATGAAATCGTAGAGCTTGCGGGCCTTGCGCAGGTTGATCTCACCCATGGCCTTCACACCGCCCTGCTCTTTCAGCCACTTGAACACCAGACCGGCCAGGTACCAGGAGTAGGTCGCCGGCGTGTTGTACATGGAGCCGTTATCTGCGATCACCTGATAATTCATCATGGTCGGGGTCTCCTTGCGGGCCTTGCCCAGGAGATCCTTGCGGATAATGACCACGACCAATCCCGAAGGACCGATGTTCTTCTGGGCACCGGCATAGATCACACCGAACCTGGAGACGTCCACCGGCCTCGACAGCATTGATGAGGACATGTCGGCCACCAGCGGCGTGCCCGGGCTATCCGGAATAAAACCGAATTCCAGGCCACCGATGGTCTCGTTGGGCGTGTAGTGGAGATACGCCGCGTCGGTACTGGTCTGCCAGGAGGATTGATCCGGAATCGTGGTAAAGCCACTGTCTTCCGAACTCGCCACCACGTTCACCTTGCCATAGCGACTGGCCTCGGCAATGGCCTTCTTGGACCAGATGCCAGTGTTTACGTAGTCCGCAGAGCCTTTTTCGCCCAGCAGATTCAGAGGAATGGTGGAAAACTGGCTGGACGCTCCACCCTGCATGAAAAGAACCGCGTAGTCGTCCGACACGCCGGCCAGTTCACGCAGATCTTTTTCTGCAGTTTCGGCAATCTGGACAAACTCGTCGCTGCGATGGCTCATTTCCATCACCGACATGCCGGTACCGCGCCAGTCGAGCATTTCATCCCGCGCCTGACGAAGCACGCTCTCCGGCAAGGTGGCCGGACCTGCACAAAAGTTATACGCCCTGCTCATGTTGCTGCTTTCTCTCAAGTCTTGCTGAATCTGTCTGTGGCAAGTGCCGGCTTATTCGTCGCCGGCACTCTCGCCTTCTTGGCCTTCTTCCGGGCTCTCGTCGGCAACAATCGGATTGCCTTCACTGTCGAGCTCTTCGTCGTCGGTTTCCGCAATCCGCTCAACGCCAACCAGCCGCTCGTCTTCCTGGCTCAGCTTGATCAGGCGAACGCCCTGGGTGTTCCGGCTAAGAACCGACACTTCGTCTGTCCGGGTACGCACGAGCGTGCCCTTGTCAGAGATCAGCATCATTTCGTCACCGTCGAACAGCTGCAGGGCTGTCACCAGGTTACCGTTACGCTCGGAGCACTGCATGGCGATAACGCCCTGGCTGCCACGGCTGTAGGTCGGGAACTCGTCAATGGCGGTACGCTTGCCGTAGCCGTTTTCGGAGGCAGTCAGGATAACCCCGCCGTCCTGCGGAATGATCAGCGACACCACATGGTGACCCTGCGGCATCTTGATACCGCGAACACCACGGGCTGTCCGGCTCATGGGACGAACGGCTTCTTCGTTGAAGCGCACCGCCTTGCCAGCGGTCGAGAACAACATGACCTCGGCATCCCCTTTGGTAATGGCTGCACCGATCAGGGTATCGCCCTCATCCAGTGACAGGGCAATCAGGCCGCTGCTGCGCGGACGCGAGAAGTTCGGCAACGGCGTTTTCTTGACCACACCGGCCGAGGTGGCCATCAGCACGAACTGGTCTTCCGGATAATCCCGAACTGGCAGGAAGGTGGTAATACGCTCGCCTTCGTCCAGCGGCAGGATGTTCACCATGGGCCGACCGCGGGAGGCGCGGCTGGCACGCGGAATCTCGAAGACCCGCAACCAGTAAACCTTGCCGCGGTTGGAGAAACACAGAATCGTGTCGTGGGAGTTGGCAACCAGCAGCTTCTCTACAAAGTCTTCATCCTTCATGGAGGTTGCTGCCTTGCCGCGACCACCACGACGCTGAGCCTGGTAGTCTTCCACTGCCTGGGTCTTGGCGTAACCACTGTGGGAAATGGTCACCACCAGGTCTTCTTCATCAATCAGGTCGGCGATGGTCAGGTCGCGACGGGAGCTGGTGATTTCGGTACGACGCTCGTCACCGAACTCGGTAACGATCGCTTCCAGCTCTTCCCGGATCACCTGGAGCAGCCGCTCGGGGTCGCCCAGGATGTCCAGCAGATCGGCAATCTTGTCGAGAATTTCCTTGTATTCGTTCTGGAGCTTCTCGGTTTCCAGACCGGTCAGGCGATGCAGACGCAAGTCCAGAATGGCCTGGGCCTGTTCCGGTGACAGATGATACAGACCTTCACGCAGCCCATAGATCTCTGGCAGGTCGTCCGGACGGCAGGCGTCCTGGCCGGCACGTTCCAGCATGGCCATGACATCGCCCGGCGACCAGCCCTTGGCAATCAGTTTTTCCTTCGCTTCGGCGGCGGACGGCGAGGCCTTGATCAGCTCGATAATCTCGTCGATGTTGGCCAGGGCAACCGTCAAACCTTCCAGAATGTGGCCACGCTCACGGGCTTTGCGCAGTTCGTAGATGGTCCGGCGGGTCACCACTTCACGGCGGTGACGAACGAACGCATCCAGCAGCTGCTTCAGGTTCAGGGTTTTTGGCTCGCCGTTGATCAGGCCAACCATGTTGATGCCGAATACGGTTTCAAGCTGGGTCTGGGCAAACAGGTTGTTGACCACAACGTCCGGGTTCTCACCCCGACGCAGTTCGATCACCACCCGGATACCTTCCTTGTTGGATTCGTCCCGCAGCTCGGAGATACCTTCAAGACGCTTTTCTTTCACCAGCTCCGCGATCTTCTCGATCAGGCGGGCCTTGTTCAGCTGATACGGCAGCTCGGTGATGATGATGGCATCGCGATTGGTCTTGTTGTCGTGCTCGATCTCGTGACGGGCACGGATATAGATGCGGCCGCGGCCGGTGCGGTAGGCCTCTACAATGCCGGCACGACCATTGATAATGCCCTCGGTCGGGAAATCCGGGCCCGGAATGAATTCCATCAGCTCATCGATGGTCAGGTCCGGGTTATCAATCAGCGCCAGGCAGCCATTCACGACTTCCGTCAGATTGTGCGGCGGAATATTGGTGGCCATACCAACGGCAATACCGGAGGAACCATTCACCAGGAGATTGGGAACCCGGGTGGGCAGAACCTCGGGAATCCGCTCGGTGCCGTCGTAGTTGTC
The DNA here is from genome assembly GCF_900112835.1 of Marinobacter sp. DSM 26671. Classification (NCBI taxonomy): domain Bacteria; kingdom Pseudomonadati; phylum Pseudomonadota; class Gammaproteobacteria; order Pseudomonadales; family Marinobacteraceae; genus Marinobacter; species Marinobacter sp. DSM 26671. The sequence goes on from NZ_FONF01000008.1 coordinate 82,610, forward strand.
AACGAAATCGACGGTTTCCTTGTCCAGATCCGCCAGCAGGGAGTGAGCGATCTTCTCCATGCGGATCTCGGTGTAACGCATGGCAGCCGCGTTGTCACCGTCAATGGAACCGAAGTTACCCTGGCCGTCAACCAGCGGATACCGCAGGGAGAACGGCTGGGCCATACGTACGATGGTGTCGTATACCGCAGAGTCACCGTGGGGGTGGTATTTACCGATAACATCACCCACCACACGGGCGGACTTCTTATAGGCCTTGTTCCAGTCGTTGTTCAGTTCGGACATGGCGAACAGAACGCGGCGGTGAACCGGCTTGAGGCCATCCCTCACATCCGGAAGCGCCCGCCCGACGATCACGCTCATGGCGTAATCGAGGTAGGACTGTTTTAACTCGTCTTCAATATTGACCGGCAGGATCTCTTTGGCTAACTCACCCATCGAGAAAGGTTCCTTTGCGTTATCTGGAAGTCGTATCGGGGCCGTTTCCGGGCCCCATAGTTATTCTTCAACAAGCCGCCAAGTCTACCACAGTCGCACCCTTTCCGGGGCAACTGTGAGGCAGCCTTAATCAAACACCACTGTCTTGTTTTCGTAGGTGATCACCCGGTCTTCAATGTGTGAGCGCAGGCCCCGGGCCAACACGTTCTTTTCCACATCCTTACCCAGGCGAACCATATCCTCGATAGAGTCGCTGTGGGTGATCCGGATAACGTCCTGCTCGATGATCGGGCCCTCGTCGAGGTCCTGAGTCACGTAGTGGCAGGTGGCACCAATCAGCTTAACACCGCGGCTGTAGGCCTGGTGATAGGGGCGTGCACCGGCGAAAGACGGCAGGAAGCTGTGATGGATATTGATCACCTTGCCGGAGTATTTCTCGCAGAGCTCGCCAGGAAGGATCTGCATGTAGCGCGCCAGCACCACCACATCGGCCTCATATTTCTGGAACAGCTCATCAATATGGGCGAAAGCTTCCTCTTTGTTTTCCTTGCTTACCGGCACGTGGTGGTAGGGAATCTCATGCCACTCCACCATCCGGCGCAGGTCGTCGTGGTTGGAGATGACCGCCACGATCTCGGCATTGATCTCCTTGCTGTGCCAGCGGTGCAGCAGATCAGCCACACAATGGGATTCCTTGCTGCACATCAGGATGACTTTCTTGGGCTGGGCCGAGTCGGCAATGTGCCAGTTCATATTGAATTCGCGGGCAATCGGCTCAAACGCGGCGCGGAACTGGTCCAGACCGAACGGAATCGAGGTGGCCTTGATCTCGTGCCGCATGAAAAACCAGCCGGTTTGCGTGTCGGAATGGTGACTCGCCTCGGTAATCCAGCCATTGTATGTCGACAGAAAATTACTCACCTTGGCGACAATTCCCACCCGGTCGGGGCAGGAAATCACAAGACGATAGGTATGCTCCATGAAAGCCTTTCCTTAACTGAAATCCGGGAAAGCAGGTGCGTCGGGGAATCACCGCCGACATTAACGGCAGGTTAACGGTACGCACCTATGAAAATGACCGGCTATCATAGCCTATCTGAACGCCAGAAACGAGGAATGGAGATATGGACAGAGGCCTCTACCAACGCACAATCAAAAACCTCGCCACGGGGCGCTCAGGCCGCCTTTCGATTGCGGCCGCCTTGACCTTTTTCATCACCACCGCGCCGGCCTTCGGACAGGCCATTCTCGAGGGTGAGCGGTTTCACCCGGTTACCGCAACCCAGGGCATGGTTGCCACCAGCCATACACTGGCCACCGAGGTGGCTCTGGAAGTGCTGAAAAACGGCGGCAATGCAATCGATGCAGCCGTTACCGCCGGTTTTGCACTCGCTGTCACCCAGCCCCGTTCCGGCAACATTGGCGGTGGCGGTTTCATGCTGATTTCCAGGGGCGACGGATCAGATCCGGAAGCCATTGATTATCGCGAAAAAGCGCCCGCTGCCGCCACAGAAACCATGTTCCAGGACGAATCCGGCGAGGTGGTCAGGAACCGCAGTCGTTTTACCCATCTGGCCGCAGGGGTTCCGGGCACGGTTGCCGGCCTTGCACTGGCGCTGGAGCGGCACGGCACCATTACCCTCAAGCAGGCACTGGCGCCGGCCATCAAATTGGCCCAAGACGGTTTCGTAGTGCCCCAGCGTTTTACTGAAGGTCTGGAGCAGGCCCGGGAGAGACTCGAGCGATGGCCCGCCACCCGTGACACCTTTTATAAGGAAGACGGCAGCGCCTGGCAGCCCGGGGAACGCTTTCGACAGCCGGAACTGGCGGCAACACTCCAGCGCATTGCCGACAACGGCGTGAAAGGCTTTTACGAAGGCGAAACCGCCGATCTGATTGCCAGCGAAATGGAACGGAATGGCGGCCTCATCACGCACCAGGACCTGAAAGACTATCGCCCGGTTGTCCGGGCGCCGGTTCACGGCAACTATCGCGGGTACGATATTTTCTCGATGTCGCCGCCCTCCTCCGGTGGCACGCACATTGTCCAGATCCTGAATATCCTGGAAGGCTTCCCGATGGCCGAGTTTGGCCATAACTCCGCTGATGCGATTCATCACATGGCCGAAGCCATGAAACTGGCCTACGCCGACCGTTCAAAATACCTTGGCGACACGGATTATGTGGAGGTGCCGCTGGCCGGGTTAACCAGCAAAGGCTACGCAGAAGAACTGCGCAAAGGCATTGATCCGGACAGGGCACGACCGGCCAGCGACATCGATCCCGGCCAGCCGGCTGCCTGGGAAAGCCCTGAAACCACCCATTTTTCCGTTGTGGATAAATGGGGCAACGCCGTGTCCAACACCTACACCATCAATTTCAGTTACGGGTCAGGCATTACGGTGGAAGGCGCTGGATTCCTGCTTAACAACGAAATGGACGACTTCAGTGCCAAGCCCGGTGTACCCAACGCCTATGGCCTGATCGGCGGCGAAGCCAACAAGGTCGAGCCAGGCAAACGCATGCTGAGCTCCATGTCGCCCACTATCGTTAAGAAGGATGGCAAGAACGTTCTGGTGACCGGCAGCCCCGGAGGCTCCCGGATCATTACCACCACCTTGCAGGTGATCCTCAATGTGATTGATCATGGAATGAATATCCAGACCGCCGTGAGCGCGCCGCGCATGCACCACCAGTGGCTGCCGGATGAAATCCGGATCGAACAGGGCATCAGCCCCGACACCATCCGGCTTCTGCAGGAGCGGGGGCACACGGTGGCCGGTGGATCAGCCATGGGCGCCATCCAGAGCATCCTGATTGACGAAGACGGTGTTCTCAATGGTGGCGCTGACCCGAGGAGGAGCACTTCGTCGGCCATGGGCTATTAACGGGCAATTGACCAGGGTCACTGACCTGAATGGAGGCTTTATGTATCTTTCTGTACAACTGAGCTGCTATCCCCTGAAAGAGGAGTACAAGCAGCCAATCAAAGACCTGATCGCGCGCCTGGAGCAGACCGGACTGGAAGTCTACCCGGGGCGAATGAGCACCGAGATTTTCGGCGACTATGATGAGGTTATGGGCGTGCTCTCGGACACCATGAAATGGTCGTTCGAGACCTACGGCAAATCTGTCTTCGTGGCGAAGATCATGGAGGGCGACCGGAGACCGAAATGACAGCACCGAGTGGGCCAGACAACCAGCAACAGAAACCGGATCAGAACCAGCAACCGGTCATTCCGAACCAGTATGCGTTCCTTTGGCTGAGCGCTGCCATCTTCCTGATGGTGCTCTGGCTGCAGGATGGCGGACAACCGCGGCTTCAGGACCTCGCCTACTCGGAATTCAAGACGGCTGTTGTGAACAATCAGGTGGCAGAAGTCACGTTGAAAGAAGAAGCCATTACCGGCTTGTTCACCGACAGCGGTGCAGCCGATTTCAGCTCTGACAGCCCACCCCACACCAGCACGCCCGGTTTCCATACCATCCGCCCGCCCATGGAAGACCCGTCGCTGCTCAACCTTCTTGAAGAGCACAGTGTCACCATTCGGGCCACGCCATCAGGTCTGCCCTGGTGGCAGGAAATGATTCGCGGCTTCCTGCCCTGGATCCTGCTGCTGGCGCTGATGTTCTGGTTCTGGGGTGCGGCGCAGAAACGCATGACACAGGGTGGCGGCCCGTTTGATTTTAGCCGCTCCAAGGCACGGCGGGCCCACAAGGAAACCTCTACCGCCACCCTGGATGACGTGGCCGGCATTGAATCCGCCAAGCGGGAAATTGCCGAGATCATCGATTTCCTGAAATCTCCCGAAAAATACCGGGCACTGGGTGCCGTCATGCCCAAGGGCGTGCTTCTGGTCGGCCCGCCGGGCACCGGCAAGACACTACTGGCCCGGGCCATCGCCGGCGAAGCCGAAGTGCCCTTCTACAGCATCAGCGCCTCGGAATTCATCGAGATGTTCGTGGGTGTCGGCGCCGCGCGGGTTCGGGACATGTTCAAGGAAGCCCGGAAAGACGCGCCGGCGCTGATTTTCATCGACGAACTGGATGCCATTGGCCGATCACGTGGTGCGGGCCTGGGTGGTGGCCATGATGAACGAGAGCAGACACTGAACCAGATCCTCACGGAAATGGACGGTTTCGAGGCTCACGAAAATGTTCTGGTACTGGCTGCCACCAACCGGCCGGACGTACTCGACAGTGCCCTGCTCCGCCCGGGCCGTTTTGACCGCAAGATCACTCTCGACCGCCCCCACAAGGAGGCCCGCGCGGCGATCCTGGCCGTTCACGTGCGAAAGGTCCCCCTGGCGAATGATGTCGACCTGGATCAACTGGCCGCTCGCACCATCGGCTTTTCAGGTGCGGATCTCAAGAACCTTGTGAATGAGGCAGCCCTCACCGCAGCCCGCGAAAGCCTGCACGAAGTGAACGCCCATTGCTTTGAGCTGGCCCGGGACAGGATCATTCTTGGCGAAGAACGAGATACCAAGCTCAACCCGCAGGAGCGCGAGGCGGTTGCGTACCACGAATGCGGTCATGCCATCATGGCCTACTACATGCCCAACGCAGACCCACTCACTAAATTGACCATCATCCCTCATGGCATGGCTATGGGAGTGACTGAACAGACACCCAAGGAAGATCACTACACCTATACCGAGAGCTACCTTAAGGATCGGATCAAGGTGATGCTTGGCGGCCGCTGCTCAGAAAAACTGATCTATGGCGAAGTCTCCACCGGCGCCCAGAACGACCTCAAGGAAGCCACCGCGCTGATACGCAAGATGATCGGCCAATGGGGCATGAGCGAAAAGATTGGCCCGCTGGGCCTGAACATCGGCGAGGAACATGTCTTCCTTGGACGGGAAATGGGCATGCCAAGGGAATTCAGCGAAAAGATGGCGGAGATGATCGATGGGGAAATCCAGTCCCAGCTGCTGGCCCTGGAAAAAGCGACCCTGGACTTCCTGACGGGGCATCGTAACCAGCTGGAAGCACTGGCAAAAGCCGTATTGAAGAGCGAAACCCTGTCTGCCGAAGATGTCGAGAAAATCCTGAGCAAGGAAGACGCCCGCGAAATTGCCTGAACGACCAGATCAGACCTGGCCCAATAAGTCATGGCTGAACAACGCTAGGCAGAACCCCACCACTGCACCCAGCGGCGGCGCCCAGTGATTGTCAAGCCTGGATTGTGGCGCAATATCCTGAAAAATCAGGTAGAGAATACCGCCTGAAGCGACCAGCATGATTGCGCCCAATACTACAGGGCGCTCGGACAGGAAAAAATATCCGAGCAAGCCGGCCAGCGGTCCGGTAATCACAAGGCAGGCCATGAACACCAGGGTTTTCCCGGAGGTGTAACCGGGCAATCTGGCCAACTCCCGATAGGCATTGAAGCCTTCAGGCAAGTTCTGCATCGCGATTAACACAGCCATGAGTACAGCCGTTTCCGGGCTCACGACTGCCAGTCCGCCCAAAGCAGTTGCTTCAGGAATAAAGTCGAGCATCACGCCCATCAGCTGCGGAGACTCGCGCCGTTTCAAGCCAAGAATGCGCTCAATACCAAAGAAAAGAAGCCCACCGGCAATAATGGCAGGAATCGCCCAGAGAGAGTCGCCCATGCTGGACTGCCCTTCCGGAATCAGGACCACTGAAACCGCACCAAGCAGAATCCCCCCACCTAACGCGATCAGAAAATGGCGGAACTCCTGCTCCAGCCAATTGGGGCGGATCCGTTCGAAGCTGGCGACCAGGCCGCCCAGAGGAATGCAAGCGCCGGCAAGGACGGTCAGGCCAACAATGTAGAGAATGTCCTTGAACATCGGGTATCAGACCTATGGAACGACCGGGGACATTCAGGGCGTGACCGTGACGGGAAGATTCAGGGCCACCAGCAATTGCTCCGCGCCGGGCTCCTGAAGCAGTGTGCAGTCCCGGCTTAGCACCAACTGGACCGCCCTTTCCTGTCGCAGAATCCCGGCCACAACTACCGGATCCGTTGACGGCAGAGACCTTACACGAAGCTCCGATTCCTGAATACCCAAGTCCTGCACGACGCCTTTCAGGTCGTCTGATGGAATAGCAGAATCAGCCCCCAGCATCAGCGTCACGGGCCGATGAGAGTGACGAATCACCTCAGCGGCTGCCTGGACAGCACGGCCGTTGGCCTCCTGGTGATCATTGAGAAACACCACAACCCTGCCCAGAGGTTCGGCCCGACCTTCACACCATAGCAACACCCTGCCCCGGGAACGACGAACAAGGCCTTTTGCCGTGGAGCCCAATCGCGCCCCGGGCGCTGAGGACCAACCAACCCGGCCCATTACCAGAAGGTCCTGGGGGCCGGCGAGCGCCAGTACCTCATCAATCACATGCCCCCGGGCGACACTTAAGGTATGCCTGCCACCGTAAGGCGCTACGGCACCAGCAAGCGCCCGGCGAGCCTCGTTCGCCAACCTTTGCATTCTCTGTTCAACCTCGCCAGCAGTAAACGGTCGACTGATACCGGACGACGCGCCCACCTCGCGGGCAAAACCATAGCCAGCGCTTCGCAACTGGTTCAGTTCCTCAACAAACACGCCCAGCACATCGGCACCTGTATTCGCGGCAATCTCGGCCGCAGCCTGCAAGGCGGCGTAACTCATTTTCGAACCGTCCAAAAGCACCAGAACACGACCGGTTGTAGCGGCAGCATCAGCCTGGGTTGCTCGTGTATCAGTCACGTTCCTTGCCTCCACTGCCGTTCGCATCTCCGTTCTCGTCCCGCTTCTTGCTGGCCTCCGCGAACTTCTCGAGGCGCTCGGCAACCTTGCGGTTGAAGCTGTTCTCTGGAAACTCGCCACTGCTGTCCGGCTCTCCGGCCTCAAGGCCGGTTAAAAGCTCAATCGCCTCATTGATGCGTGAAATCGGATAAATTCGGAACCGGTCTTCGGCGATCGCCTGCCTCACATCGGCTCTCAGCATAAGGTGTTCAACGTTGCTTGCGGGCAGCAGAACGCCCTGCCCGCGAATGTCGCCGGCTTCCTTGCAGACATCGAAAAAGCCCTCGATCTTCTCGTTTACGCCACCCACGGCCTGAACTTCACCATGCTGGTTCATGGAACCTGTCACGGCGAAGGACTGCTTCAGTGGCACCCGGGAAATGGCTGAAAGCAGTACACAGGTTTCTGCCACCGAAGCGGAGTCACCCTCAACACCACCGTAGGATTGCTCAAAGGCCAGACTCGCAGACAGGGAAAGTTCGCCGTCGCCGGCGTATCGGCTCGCAAGAAACCGGGAAAGAATCATCACGGCCTTGCTGTGAATGGGGCCGCCAAGCTTTGCCTCGCGCTCGATATCCACCACCTGCCCCTTGCCCGGGCGGGCAGTGGCGGTAATCCGGGTAGGCTGGCCAAACATGGACGCCCCGAGCCTGAGTACCGAAAGGCCATTCACCTGGGCCACTTCCTCTCCGGCGGTGGCAATCATCACCACCCCCCGGCTGATTTGCTCACGACTTCGTTCCCGGACCCGGCTGGCCCGGTATTCCCGCTCATCAATGGCCTGCTGGAGATGGCTGGCTTCGACAGTCTCGGCGCCTGCCTGGCCGGCCCAGTGGTCTGCCTCACTCAGAATGTCCCGGAGCACCCGGTCGTGGGCAGTCAGTTTGCGCTGGTCCGCTGCCAACCGGCTCGCATGCTCGATCAGCCTGGCCACGGCGCTGCGCTCCAGCGGCCGTATTTTTAGGGCCCGGGCCATGGTGGCGATCATTCGGGCGTAGAGTTCGTAGCATTTATCATTCCGTTCAAGATCGTCCTCAAAGTCTGCCTCTACCTTGAACAGGTCCAGGAAGTCCGGATCATAATGGGACAGCAGGTAATACAGCATCCGGTCCCCGAGCAGAACCACCTTGACCGATACCGGAATCGGCTCCGGTTGCAGACTGACCGTACTCGCCAGGCCATAAAGCCTTTCCAGTGACTCGATACGAATCTCACCCGAAGACAAGATTCGCTTCAGGCTCTCCCAGGCCAATGGCTGGGTCAGCACACGCCGGGCATCAATAATGAGGTAGCCGCCATTGGCCCGGTGCATGGAGCCGCCGCGAATCAGGGTGAAATCCGTATACAGAGTTCCCTGCCGGGCCCGATGTTCGATCTGCCCGGCCAGGTGCTGATGGTTTGGGAGGTCCTCATAGATAACCGGCGCGCCGACTGTCTCGGCATTATCGACCAGCAAATTGACCTTGTACCGGGCCAGCAGACCGGCCGGTGGCCCGTTATCGCTGTCTTGGAAGGCTTCCGCATGCTCCACTACGTCTTCGCGAACGGCATCCAGATAGTCGACAACATGTGGCAGATGCGACCACTTTTCCCTCAATTCCCCGATCGGTCCGCCCAGGGTCAGCTGCACCATCTCTTCATTGAGGGCGTGGACACGCTCTCGCACTTCCTTTCTCATCCTGGGAATCTGCTGAATGGTCTGCTGCAGTTTCTTCTGCAGATCCTCAACCTTGGACTCAATCAATTCTTTCTCGTCATCGGAGAAGTTCTTATATTCCTCAGGGTCAATCACCTCACCATTTCGCTTGGGTGCGAAGGTAAAACCGGCCGGTGTCGTGATCATCGCAATGTTATTGCGAGCAGCCTCCTCCTGAATATCAAAGAGGCCCTGATGCTGGCGCTTCGCCATTTCTTCCTGCAGTTGCTGTAACCGGCCCTGGTATTCCTCGCTTTCGAAAGCAGCCGGAATAGCGGTACCTAGCTCTTCCGCGAGGTCGCTCATATCATTTTTGAACTGACGCCCCTCTCCAGCCGCCAGCTTGATGGCATTGGGTCGGTCTGAAAAACGGAAGTTGTAGACATGGCACCAATCCGAGGGAACTGGCTGAGAGGAAGCGTGCGTGGAGAGAAAGCGCTCAACGAGTTCGTGCTTGCCCGCTCTCGATGGCCCCAGGACAAAGAGATTAAAACCATCCGCCTGAATGCCCGCGCCAAACTCAAGCGCCCTCAGAACCCGATCCTGACCGTAAGGACGCTCAAGGTCCTGAAGGTCATCGGTGGTAACGAAATCCAGTTTTTCTTCCGGGCAACCGTGATAGACCTGGCTTTCGGTCAATGGGGCGGGTAGCGGCATTACAGTCTCCTGATGGTTTCAACGCTGCGATGGAATGCGTCGATTCAATCACACGAGTAATTCGGGGGCTTCGCCCCACATCAGGAAACTATAGATTATGGCGGGCGCCCCGCTCCAACAATCGTCGAATTAGCGCCACTCGAGGGTCTTGGGTTCCGCCACGTGTTCGCAGAACAAATGCCCGACATCCGGCACCGCAAAGCAGCGGTCGCCCCGCTGGGGCTGGCGGGCGTTGAACTCAGTATGGCTGATGCCAACCTCCCACAACTCTTCACACTCCCACCCATCGGGCTTGAGTTCGATCCGCACTTCCGCACCAATCAGGTTGATGGCCTCTATGCGAAATGGCAGGTGGGCCTGATCACTGGCAGCCTGAGTCAGCCGCACCTCGTGGGGCCGCAGATAGAGCTGGGCGTCGTCGTTTTCACAGCCTTCGGGCAAGCGAATCCAGGCGTCGCCCTGGCTCATGACGCCGTCGCGGACCTTGCCGGACAACACATTCACCTGGCCCAGAAATTCGAACACAAAGCGACTGTCCGGGCGGCCATAAAGCTCCAAGGGCGTATCAACCTGTTCAATCCGGCCATTGCTCATCACCACCACCTGGTCGGAGAGCTCCAGGGCCTCCTCCTGATCGTGGGTCACGAAAACACTGGTGAAATGCAGCTCGTCATGGAGGCTGCGCAGCCAGCGGCGAAGGTCTTTTCGCACCTTGGCATCAAGCGCTCCGAAGGGCTCATCCAGCAGAAGAATCTCCGGGCGCATGGCCATGGCCCGCGCCAGGGCGATGCGTTGCTTCTGCCCACCTGAAAGCTGCGCGGGGTAGCGGTCGGCCAGGTGTTCCAGCTGCACCATTTCCAGCAGGTCTTTTACCCGCTTGCGGATCTCGGGCTTGCCGGGACGCTCCTTGCGCGGAAGCACATTGAGGCCAAAGGCCACGTTCTCGGCCACTGTCATGTGACGAAACAACGCATAGTGCTGGAACACAAACCCCACACGCCGGTCCCGCACATGCAGATCGGTCACATCCTTGCCGCTGAACCGGATTCGGCCCTCTTCGGGAGTTTCCAGGCCGGCAATGATCCGCAGCAGCGTGGTCTTGCCCGAACCGGAAGGGCCCAGCAATGCCGTGAGCTGGCCATCCGGAATGGTCAGATTGATGTCATGCAGGGCCTGGAACTTGTCGAAAAACTTGTTGATACCCTGTATCTCGATGCTCATTGGAAACCCTTAGTTACGACTCTGACGCCATTCAACGATGGCCTTTACGACGAGCGTGATCAGCGCAATGCCTGCAAGCAGCGAAGAAGCTGCAAAGGCGCCCACGGTGTTGTAATCCTGGTAAAGCAGCTCTACCTGCAACGGCAGCGTATTGGTCTCGCCCCGGATGTTGCCGGAGACTACCGACACGGCACCGAACTCGCCTACAGCCCGGGCGTTGGTGAGGATCACGCCGTAAAGAAGCGCCCAGCGAATGTTCGGTAGGGTCACGCGTCGGAACAGCTGCCAGCCGGACGCGCCCAGCACCACGCCGGCCTCTTCCTCTTCCCGACCCTGTTGCTGCATCAGCGGAATCAGTTCTCTCGCCACAAACGGACAGGTCACAAACACGGTGACCATCACGATGCCGGGCCAGGAGAACATCAGTTGAATGTCGTATTCACCGAGCCACTGCCCCACCCAGCCATTGCTGCCGTAGAGCAGCAGGAAAAGCAGTCCGGCAACCACTGGAGATACGGCGAACGGAATATCAATCAATGTGGTCAGCAGCTTGCGCCCGGGGAACCGGAAGCGGGTCACCAGCCAGGCCAGGAACACGCCGAACACCATGTTCAACGGTACCGTGAGCAGCGCAACCACGAGCGTCAGGCCAATGGCATGAAGCGTGTACTCGTTGAGAATATTGCTGACGTAACCGGCCCAGCCCTCGGCAAACGCTTGCACAAAAATCAGCACCAGGGGCATGAACAGCAGAAGCACCGTCAGGCCGACGGCGATTCCGATCAGAGTGCGACGAACCAGCGGGCTGTCGCCAACGCGGCGATGTTTACGCGCAGCCATACCCTAACCTCCGTGCAGGCGCTTGAGATAGCGCCCCTGCCAGACGTTGATCGCCAGGAGCAGCAACAGCGATACCGTCATAACCACTGCGGCAATGGCACTGGCCGCCGGAAAATCGTATTCCTCCAGACGAACAAAGATCATCAAACTGATCACTTCACTGATGTAGGGTGAGTTGCCGGCAATAAAAATAACCGCGCCGTATTCCCCAAGGCTGCGGGCAAACGAAAGCGCACCCCCGGTCACCACAGCCGGCCAGAGTGTCGGGAACAGGATCTTCCGAAAGACCGTCATGTCCGAAGCACCCAGGCTCATAGCGGCTTCTTCATCCTCCGGCGCCATTTCCTCCAGTACCGGCTGAACCGTGCGCACCACAAACGGCACACTGGTGAAGGCCATCGCCACCACAATACCCAGCGGTGTGAATGCCACTTCAATACCCAGATCGGCGAGATACTGCCCATACCAGCCGTTCTCGGCAAACAGGGTTGCCAGTGTGATGCCGGCCACGGCGGTTGGCAGCGCGAAAGGCAGATCCATGATTGCATCCAGCAGCCGCTTACCGGGAAACTCGTAACGCACCAGCACCCAGGCCATCAGCAGGCCGAACACGCAGTTGAACAGGGAAGCTGCCAGGGCTGCCAGTGCGGTGACTTTATAGGACGCAACCACCCGCGGATCGGTGATCACAAACCAGAACTGCTCCCACCCCATGCCGGCGGCACGGATAAACAGGCCGCTGATGGGCAGAAGCAGCACCAGGCTGATAAAGAAAAGCGAAATGCCGAGGCTCAGTCCGAACCCCGGCAAAACGCGTTTGGTGGCGGGAGCGCTCAGCCGCTTTGACGGGCGCCCCGAAACGTCAGTGGTGGCCATGAATCAGCTGCGCATCCCTTAGCGGCGACGTTGCAACTGATCCAGTTTGCCGCCACTGGCAAAGTGGGTCTCCATGGCATTTTCCCAGCTGCCGGCGATGTCCTGAATCGGCATCAGCTTCAGTTCGGGGAACTTGTCAGCCACTTCCGCTTTCACGGTTTCGTTGTGCACCCGGTAGTTGAAGCCAGCCAGCATGCGCTGGGCTTCTTCGGAGTAAAGATGCTTCAAGTAGGCCTGGGCCAGTTCTTCCGTGCCCTTCTTCTCGATGTTCTTGTCGATCCAGGTCACCGGGAACTCGGCCAGGAAACTCACTTTCGGGACCACGACCTGGAAGTTCTTGTCCGGGTTCAGGGCCGGGATGTTGTTCACTTCGGATTCGAAGGTCAGCAGCACATCACCCAGGCCCCGCTCCACAAACGTGGTGGTGGCACCACGACCGCCGGAGTCGAATACCTTAACCTGGCCCAGCAGGTCGCTGAGGAAGGCATCAATCTTCTCCTGGTCGTCACCGAACTTGTCCTGGGCAAAACCCAGCGCCGCCAGGTAGGTGTAGCGGCCGTTACCGGAGGTTTTCGGGTTCGGCATGATCAGTTCGACATCTTCGCGGATCAGATCATCCCAGTTCTGGATATTCTTGGGGTTACCCTCGCGCACCAGGAACGCCATGGTGGAATAGTACGGAGAGCTGTTATTTGGCAGGCGTGATGCCCAGTCCTCGGGAATCAGGTTGCCGCGCTCGGCCAGAATGTTTACGTCGGTGACCTGGTTGTAGGTAACCACATCCGCACCCAGCCCCTGCAGGATGGCGCGCGCTTGCTTGGAAGAGCCAGCGTGTGACTGCTGGATATCGACGGTTTCGCCGGTTTTTTCTTTCCAATAGTCCTGGAAAAGAACGTTGTATTCGGCAAACAGCTCGCGGGCAATGTCGTAGGATGAGTTCAGAAGCTCACGCTCCTGGGCAGAAGCCGGCCCTGTTAGCGAGAACGCCAGTGCCAGCGCACTGAACCACAGGCCCTTACGGGCTTTGGAACCGGAAAAAATCGAATTCGGCATAGTCGGCAGAGCTCCCAGTTAACTCGGAATCTTTATATACGCCAGAGGAATAGGTCGGCGTTTTCTTAGAACGCAAAGATAAAGTAGTCACCTAGGAACAACAATACTCCACCTAGATGATTTATAACTCCTTTAATAACTTTGAGCTATATAAATCACCATTGAAAACCCTACCGATGATTTAGCGTCGCTGAGGTGGTGTACAGCGCATCTTCCACTACTATCAAGGTAAGTCAGCGCTAGAGAAGACGTTGCCGTGGGACTGTCGATCAAGACAACAGAGTTTGCGCCGGAAGAGTTTGAACGTTTTGCCGCCAAGGTCAGGACGGATCTCAAGGCACTTACTCGTCTTCTGAACAGGCCCGGCTTTGGCGAAGGCGCAAGCTCCATCGGAGCCGAGGTAGAGTTCTACATCGTAAACCCGGCCCTGCGCGTTCAACCTATCAACACCGAAATCGCCGCCCGCGTTCAGGACCCTCAACTGACGGTTGAGCTTAACCGCTTCAATCTCGAATACAATCTCAGCCCCCAGGCTTTCAAGGGCTCTCCCTTCGCCAGAACAGAGCAGGAGTTGCTCTCTGCGATCCAACGGATCAACCAGCACGCCGCATCACTGGATGGAGAACTGGTGCCGATCGGCATTCTGCCCACGCTTCGCCAGTCTGATATGGGTGCGAAGGCAATGACAGACGAGCCCCGCTATCATGCGTTATCCAAAGCGCTGATCCAGCAACGGGGAGAGCCATTCAGCATCCATATTGGTGGTAACGACGTTATCAATCTGGAAGCTGACGACGTCTATATGGAAGGAGCAAACACGTCCTTCCAGCTTCACTGGCGGGTGCCCGCACACCGTTTTGCCGATTACTTCAATGCGGTCCAACTGGTCACGCCGGTTGTCCTCGCTCTGGCCAGCAATTCACCCAGCCTGTTCGGCCACCACCTGTGGGACGAAACCCGCATTGCCCTGTTCAAGCAATCCATCGACAGCCGATCGCCCAACCATAAAACCTGGCGCCATCCGCCACGGGTATACTACGGCAATGGCTGGACACGCAGCGCCTGGGAACTCTTTGCCGCCTCGGCATCGCTCTATCCGCCCATCATTCCACTGATGTCGGAGGAAGACCCGATGGCGGTGATTGATCGCGGTGATGTGCCGAAACTGGCTGAACTGCGACTGCACCAGGGAACCACCTGGCCCTGGAACCGTGCCATCTACGACCATACCGAAGGCGGCCACCTGCGCATCGAGATTCGCTCAATGCCCGCAGGCCCTACGGCTGCTGATATGTGTGCGAACGGGCTGTTCATAATTGGCGCTGCGCTGGCAGTCCTTGATGATATTCATCATCTGACGTCGATACTTCCCTTCCATTACACGGAACACAACTTCTACCGCGCCGCGAAATATGGCGTTGGCGCAGAAATCATATGGCCACACAAGAATCAGGTTCAGTTGCAGGATACGCCCCTGTTAAACGTGGCCCGGGATCTGCTACCCCGCGCCCGGGACGCACTGGCACAAACAGCCGTGGACGAGTCAGAAATTCACCGCTTGCTGGGAATTATCGAAGGCCGCATTGAAACCGCCATGTCGGGCGCCCGGTGGCAACGCCAAATCACCGAATCCCTGTTCAAATCCCTGAGCCCCGACGAGGCCTTCCAGACCATGCTCTCCCTGTACATGGCCAACCAGAAGACAAATACGCCGCTCCATGAATGGACATTGTCGCCGTGAGTAACTCGAACGTCCTTGATTATTTGAATGATCCCTCGCCCCGGACCCTGGGCCGCTCCGCCCTTGAGTGGTTGGACCAGCTACAAAAGCCCACGATTATTCGTGTTGCCGGTCGTGATCGCTCCCGGACCCGAGCCATGGCAACGCTGCTTCACGGCAATGAGCCTTCAGGTCTGTTTGCCCTTCACAGGTGGCTACTTGAGCAGCATACCCCCGATGTCAACATGCTGTTTCTGCTGGGAGGCGTCTACCCGGCGAAGATCCCACCCATGCTCTCACTGCGCCAGTTGTCGGAAGGACGTGATCTGAACCGGTGTTTCAAAGAGCCGTTTGAGGGAGAAGAAGGTGCGATCGCAAAGGCCATGCTGGCAGAGTTGCACAAAGCGAAACCAGAGTGCCTGCTGGACGTACACAACACCTCAGGCACGGGCCCCTCCTTCGCGGTGACCATCACCAATGATGCGGCCCACCAGGCGTTGACCTCTCTGTTCACAGACCGCCTCATAATGACAGATCTTCGCCTCGGCGCCCTGATGGAATACTCCGAGCAGGAAGTCCCAACGGTAACCATCGAATGTGGTGGGTCCCAAGATGATCAGGCCCATCAATTGGCGTATGAGGGCCTCGTGCGGTATGCCTCAAGGCCAGACGTGTTATCACTCGAAAAGGCGGAGTGGGACGTGGAGGTACTAAGAAATCCGATTCGGGTGGAGCTGGTTCCGGAAGCAACCATAGAATATCTTACTGAACCCTCCGGCCGGGCTGACCTCACTTTGCCACCAGACATCGAACACCGAAATTTCGGGATCGTATCGCCAAATGAGCCGCTGGGATGGATTGGAAAAAAAGGCCTCAGTGTACTCAACGCCATCGGCCATAACCGGACCGAGAACATGGGGCAGGTTTTTCAGGTCAGAGAGGGGCAAATCTTCCCCGCGCAGGCCATCAAAGCCTTTATGATCACCACCAATCCGGTGATTGCGAAGAGTGATTGCCTCTTCTACGCGGTCAAGGCGACTGGTGAGCCCATTTTCTGACAAGAAACAATAAGGCAAGCGACCCTTTCGTCCCTCCAATATGGCATGGACTCGCCCATTAAGCACAAACCGTTCGTTATCTATGGCTGATACGTCTTTATCCTGTGACAATTTCGAACATCAAAGTGAAGCCACGATACGTTTAACTCAACGCTTCCAATCATCTCAAAATCAGGGTCTGTTGAATGGCTCAAAATGTCCTGGCGTACTTCTTCAGCGGCTCGTTCAGCAAAGAGACAGTCTGCCGCACGACCGAAAGTATGTTGGCTGTAGCGTGAGTAAAATGGGCTGTCTTTGGTACGCAGCCCGCTCCACTCTCTTTCTTTGCCCCAGTAGTAGTTGTTAACCGTCATGGGGCCGTATCTCCGCCTCAGACGGTCAAGGGTTATAAGGAGCCGTTCGTCCAACAGTTCCCAGGCTTTCTCTCCCCATTCTTGGAAGACCTTGGGTGGCACCAACTCGTGAATAGCAAAATACTCGCAGCGATACATGGCATTGCTCCTCCCACAAAAATAACGTTCAGGCAGCCAATGGTTTTATGGCTTGAATGTAAGAACCTGCGGAACAATATTTGCCCTTCCCGCACCTCCCTGAAGAGTAAAGGCGGACGCCATCCAGTAGGTTTTACGGCGTGGGTCTGGCTGGATATCGAGGTAGTCTCCCCATGCTCGAGCGTGGGGCTGGTGGCTAGAGGCATCGCCCAGGGCCATCTGCCAGTTTGGCAAAGCATTCGACTCTCTGTCATCCAGCCACCCGACCCCCAGCGTTGGGTGGCGGCCTCCGGCACCGCACACCGCGACTATGCCCACATCGCCCCGTTGGTTCGGGCAAACTGACGGATAAGCCCAGGCCCGGTCCGAATTCCACAGATCGGGCTCATCAATCAGCTCATTCGAACTCTTCCTGATTCTCACCACGCGTACGAAGGGAAAAGGGTGCTGAACATCCGCCGAGGCCACCCAGACGAAACCAAGAACACCGCCTGACTCCCACGCTCCGAGAACGCGATCATCCATGCGATTCATCCATTGACTTGTCGCATCATCAGGTTTTGCGTAAGGGCCGTCGCGCCAATGCCTCACAGCGACGGAAACTTGCGAGACATCCTCTTCGTCGTCAGGCCATCGGAACACCTCGATAGATGGCTGAAAATAGCTCAGGCTGGCAAAGATCGCCGTACTTCCCATGCCACGACAAAAACGGAGAGATCCGAATTCTTCCGTTGACCAGGCTTCCCGGGAGATCGCTTCACGCGCCTTCAATTGATCCAGGGACAGTCGTAACACCACCGCTCTTTGCCAGCGGTCTGTGGTTGTGCTGAAAACGTTGAACGACAGCAAGAGGTGGTTATCTGATTCGGCCAGATCGGGGTAATCCAGCCAGGTCCCCGACCACTGTTCGTCAATGTCCGTCGGAGTTGTATCCCACCAGGTCCATGTACCAGGCGCGCCGGATGAACTGACAGCGACACGAATCAGGTTTCCTTGGGTGGTCTTGGAAAACTGCAGAAGCCAGATCCAGAGCCGTCTGGCAGAGCAGTAGTGAATGAGCTGATCGCAACAGAATCCAGCGCCTGCGGGAGGCAATTCCGTGTAGGGGTCTACAAACACCCAGTTGTCGCCACCGTCGGTGGTTCGGGAACAGAACCAGTTGCCCGTGACGATAATGCGTTTGCCGGAGCATGCAAGAGCAGGTTCCAGGATTGTAGCTGCCTGTCCCCCGGTGTCGCCACTGTTCAACCGCTTGGTATCGACGATAGCTGTCATGGCTTTTTGCCTTTCCGGCCTTTTGAACCCTCATCGATGACGGCCTCAGGCGGTGCCGATGTTTGCTCATCCGGTTCTCCCTCGGCTTCCGGCTCCGGTTGGCTTTCCGATGACGGACGAGAGATTTTTCCGGGCCCCGGCGCCTTTCGACGCGGCGAAATGTTTTGATCTTTCTGATCGAAATCAGGTTTTTCAGCCGGTTGTCCGGAGGCCACCTTTTCGGCTGCGTCTCTTGCAGCTTGCTTTTCAGGCGCCTGGTCAGTCAAAGAATGGTGTTTTCCCACTCCCTTCTTCTCTTTTGGGTCCGCCATTTATGTCACCAGTCGCAAGATATAGCCGCCCATTACGGTCCAGAACAGAACGCTATACCAGCGTTCTCCCAGTTTCCTGTTGATGGTTCTTCCCAGCAAGGTACAACCCGCCATTACCGGTACCAGAATACCTGCCAGAACCAAATGCTCGGTTTGCAGCAAGCCGGACTGACTGAACACCACGGCCTTGGTCGTGTCGCCGACGAGGGACACCAGAGAGGCGGCGCCCACAAAGTAAAAACGCTCAAGCTGCAGGCTGCGAAGTGCAACGCCCTTGAGCGGCCCCGAAGTACCTGAAATACCTGAGGTAGCGCCAGAACAGAACGCTAGCCCAACCCCCCAAGCTTTTTTCGCGCGATGATAGGGCGAAAACTCCCACACGAGGGTGACAACAATCACCAGCGCAACGGCATACCGAATCCATAGCTCTGGCAGTTTAAGCATCAGAGTCGCGCCCAGTGCGGTGCCTAGCATCACTGCAATGATGACGGTGCCGGAGGCCCTCCAGGGCAGCGTTTTCCGGTAAACCGCCACCTTCGCAACGTTGTTGCAGGCCAACAACAAAGCAGCCACAGCGATCCCCTCTTTGGTACCGATGGCCATCATCATGGCGGGCACCAGAATCAGGGAACCGCCGAGGCCCGCTGCAGCGGAGACAATAAACGACGCCGGGATGGCCAGCGCCAGAAGGATCAGAGATATCGCATCAAGTTCCATCGGTGCGTCCTTGCTTAAGGGAAAAGTTGATTGCCGGGTCGAGGCCAGACGCTGACAACCCGGGCCGCAGCATGGGGCCAGTTGCGCACCAGATTCTCCACGGAGGTAACCGGACCCGTTGGTACTGCCGAAAAGACATCGTTTGTTGAGCCGACAACAGCCAGGAGCAGTATCCGATGACCGGTCGAAACGCCGGAAAAGTCCACGTTGATCGACACGGCTCGTGGCATTCGAGCAGACAGGTCAACCGACAAACGGTTCAATGGCGTGCCGTCAGCCGCCAGCGCCACGTTCCATCCCGGAGGTGTTGGCTGCGGCGCTCCGCCGGTCAGGCTGCGGACAAAGGGCACGACGTTTGTGCAATCCGTTCCCAGCAACGTGTTTTGAGAGGCTGCGGAACGCCATAACAGCACCACAAACGCTCCGTTTGCAGCCACTGGCCGGGTGTCTCGATGGTGCAGCGAGACATCAACGGTGCTTCGCTCGCGGTATACCTGCCAGACTGAGTTCCTGATTCGGCGGGGTACCACTGTTTCCATCAGGTCAATCTCCGAACCGGGTAACGCCGGTACGGCTGCATTTTGCCAGGGTGCCCTGTAGACACCCGGCGAGCCGTTCTCGTCAAGTGCGTTGGCCATGACGTCAGCCCACAAGGCAGCATCTATTCGTCTTGCGCCCGGGTTTGCAATGCCTCTCAAGCGGCGGTGGCGCTCAACAAGATCACCCATTTGGTCACTCCACTCTCCATTTGGGATAACGCTGGGGTAAATCCACCGGAAGGCGGTCTGGAACGCCCAGAGTTGGTAGCGCAGATTGCCGTTCCAGATGTTGGTTCCCCGGAACGATGGCGTTGTCCCTACCGGTGCCTCTGGCCGTACAACGATATCCGGGCTCGCGAAAAAGGGCTCCGCCGTGGCCCCGGGACGACGACGCGGATTTTGCATGGGGGTCGGGAACATGCGGCGGTCATCCCTCGGGTGCACCCGCACATAGGTTCGGGCGGGCTCAGCTGCAGCGAGGTTGACCTCCCAAACGCCTCGGGACTGCAAGGTGGCCCTCATCAACCTCGGCGACGTGCCCGCGCCGGACGGATCTTGCCAGATGTGAAGGTCCTGCACGACCGCTTCCGGCAGACCGTTCACGAACAGCTGCCACGGTCCGTGGGCGTTACCCGCAATTCTGGTTGCCGTCCACACCGCAGTCGAAGTTCCAACGTACACGGTATTGGGATTCGCCGGGTCAACCGTAACCGAATACGCCGGGTCGATCGGACTGGTTGCGAGAGGGGGCATGGGTGGCAGGGCC
This sequence comes from Marinobacter sp. DSM 26671, assembly GCF_900112835.1. Taxonomy (NCBI): domain Bacteria; kingdom Pseudomonadati; phylum Pseudomonadota; class Gammaproteobacteria; order Pseudomonadales; family Marinobacteraceae; genus Marinobacter; species Marinobacter sp. DSM 26671. Next base: position 103,029 of record NZ_FONF01000008.1, read on the forward strand.
TGACCCAGGCCTGTCAGCCGACAACCGCCAGCAGCGTCATCGTAATAAAAACAGGAGTCTGCAGCAGCGGTTGGCGAAACGGCCGCCACCGCTGCGGATGTTGGCGTAGCTGGAACCGCCGGTGTCCAGGTATTGGTCTGGCCGGTTGTCACGAGATAGAAATCGCTGGTTCCCGGAACTGGAGCAATATCTGTGAAAAACGTAGCCTGCGGTGTTACCAGTGGCGCAGCCGGCGCCGCAACGCCCGGGCCGATCAACGCGGTTGACGTCCAACGCCCCGCATTACCGGGATCCTCGCTGTAACGGATAACCCCCTGATTAAATAAGGCCAACAGGGTGCGCTCATCGACCCATTTCACCGTGACCACCGGCCCAAAACCTGCTGGCGGTACCCCAAAGGCCATGTTGGCTGCAGTGCTCGGGGTTCGGTTGCCCGGACGGCCATCCCGCCACTGCACAAAGGTGCCAGCGGCGGTTATGGGTAATACTCTCCACGTGTTCGGGTTGCTGGTACCCAGATTGTCGGTCACCCAAACCCTGTTGGTCCCCAGCGCTACCCTTCCCAGGTTCCCTGCCGCACGTCGAACAGTATCGATACCCGAATAGAAGTTACTGGCATTGGACTCCGGATCGTTGTTGATCAGATTACACGGCGCTCGGTATCGGCCCGCCGGGTCACAGGCCCAATCCGCATTGGCAAATTGCCCCATCACGTAGTGGGACTGAACCGGGTGAAACGTTACCCCACCACCGTCGCCCTGCATCGACGTCTTCATCTCCCAGACGGTGCTTCCCACCCGGACCTGTCGGCCATTGTCCTGACAACCGAGCATCGAAAAATGGCTGGAGGTGGGATGACTGGCACTGAAGATAGATTCGATGGACGCAAGGCCCACGTTTCGGCTGCTGAAGGTATTGGTTTGGCCATCGCGCAGGGAAACGAACACGCCGCCATCGCAACCCACCCAGATTTGCCGGGATCCATCTGCATTGGTGGCTTTCCTGAGAGAATGAACGTCCGGGTGAACTGCATCGCCGATCAGACCAGGCTGTGTGGCTCCTGAGTTCGTGCCGACTGGCTGATCGGAAACGCCCGGAGACGGTACGAGGTTGTTGCCATTCACGTCGAAAGCCCAAATGGACGCGTTCCAGTTATTGACCTGAATGAGCGACCCGCCGATATAGACCCGGTCTGTCCGTACCGGCGGTGGAACCAGAGCCGTATTCCGGGTCGTAACGACGATGGCCTGATCATAGTCACGCTGCCCGGGCCAGAGATTGGCGGCGGATGGAATGTTATTCAATGGGTTGGCAATGGGCGCAGCATCACCCGGATTTGCTATTTGCCAGATATGGGGCACAGGATTCCCACCGGCGGGATTAGTGGTCACCTCACCGAGAATATACAAAGCGGTGTTGTCATCATTCACCGCCATGCTCATTCTTCCATCCAACCTTCCCGTGGCCGGGACAGTCGGTGCCGGAAGAAAGTTCTGCGTAATCCAGTTGAAGGTGTTGCCGTGATCGTCTGAGAACGCAATGCCTGAGCTTCGAAAACACACAAACAGACGATTTCCGACATAACACAAATCGGTCGGCGCACGATTGACCGGGGCCATGGCGGCCCCGTTTGCGGGCGGCGATGGCGCGGGGGCAGGCAACGGCAGGGCTGACCAGGTAAACGAGAGGTTACCGCCAACCATGGATCGAGTGCCCAGATAAAGTCCGCCGCCCTGGATGTTCCAGCCAAGATCCCGACCACCTGAAGTGGCTGCGATCACACGATCTCCGGCAGCTCCGGGTGCGGAGCCGGGAACGCGTACCATGCGTGTTATCGACACGCCCTCCAGAGCGGCAATGCCCGTCGCAGTTTCCCAGGGGTCCGAACTGACCGCACCGGCGGCGGGTCCTGATGCGGCGAGAATGCCAACCCCGCGAATTGCATCAGCGCCATCAACACCCTGCATCGCGTCGAATTCACCGGTACCCACCATCACAAAATCAGCACCGGCGTTGGCACCGAAGTTCACCAGTAAACACCCACAGGCGAATGCGCTGGTGTTGCCACCGAACCGCCTGGGCTCGTTGGCCCAGCCCCCCAGGGGTTCCCAGGTAGCGCCACCGTCGCCGGTATACCAGACGCCACCTTTGGCCGTGCCTGCGTAGGCGCGTTGGCCATCAGGGCTTACGGCCAGATCACGAACCCGGCCAGACACTCGCGGCCTACCCTCAGCCTGCCCCTGACGAACCACCGAGGGCCCGATCGGCACCCACCGATTGGTATTGTTGGCGGGAAACGCCATGGGGGCGGGCCCCAGGCCAGCCGAAGAACGGGCAGACGTTCGGGCCGGAGGTTCGCCGAATGGACCAATACCCTCGCGCTCCATTAACGCCTTCATGGAGGCCGCCAACGCCTGTTTGTCGGGTGAACCCGAAATTGATGTTAAGAAGCTATCCCTCGCGACCGCGTTTTTTCGCTTCTCGGCTTTCCTCTTGCGGCGCCGTGCAAGCGCTCGTTCCTGAGCGAGAGTAGGATCAACCGGTACATCACTCATGACTGATCCTCCTCAATGATCCGAATCCAGCCCTCCTGGAATTCGTGAGGCGTTCTTGGCAGAAGTGCTGACTGCGTCGCGGCAACGATGGGGTCGTCTCGCCAGGTCAAGGGGCCGGTCCGACGGGTGAACTGTTGCTTCTCGCCCAGAAGATTGACCTTGGGTAACCGAATCTCCTCAGGATCAACAAGCACCGGACCTACCCGAACAGAAGGGATAACCCGCTTTAGGCCATCATTGATCCAGGCGTCATTGAGAGCCAGTGACTTTCTCGGCAGAACGCCGGAGGTAAGGTGAACCTTGCCAGCAGGCAGCATCAACAGCGTCAGCGTATGGCAGGTACCGGGCCGGACGTAGAAAAGATCCTCGTCAACCAGATAAGGATGGTCCAGTGGCTGGACATCCGGAACATGAACCTTGCCCAGCAAACCCAACTGCCCTCGGCGACGACCGCTCTCCCTAGCCAGCGCACCGATGGACTTGTCGACGAGATGGAACTGGTCGTAGTTGTCATCAATAAAATATCCGAGCAGTGAATCGTCGCTGCGCTGGAGATCGCCCAGCCGTACCGGAAACGCCTGATCCCGGAGCGCCTCGAACGCGGCCTTGCGGGTATTCGCCGTTTCAATTGAATCCACTCGCACATCGTCAAGATCGTCGGGTACATCCAACCTCAGTGTCGCCTTGACCACAGCGATGGGACGCCCCACCAGGCCGGCAATCGATGATGACCCCAAGGTACTGAAGGTATCCACTGTCCAGAGTGTGGTGTCGATTGCCCTCAGCAAACCTGTCAGCGAGCTTTCGGTAGTCGGTAGCTCCCCCTTCCGATGCTGCACATCCGTTCTGATCACCCCGGAAACAAGATTGCCCACGGGCGTTGCATCGGGCGGCAGATCGGCCATAGGCCCAGCGCCCGGGGGCAAGGGCCTCCCCGGAGCTGGCTCCCAGCGGACCGCTCCGGTCAGCTCATGATGACTGATCTGGCCCAATGGATTACCCCTCTTATCGAAAGCTTCGAGAGATTCATCAATGTGGTCAGGTAACAGAAAGCCGGCAACAGGGTTAACCGCCAGGGTTGGCTCCAATTGATTCACAAAGGCTTCAGGAGCCAGTGCCGGGTCGCCCTGGTAGGCCGGATCGACCAACCGAAAAAGCCAGCGCCCGCCCCCCTGGATGCGCAGTGGCATCTTCATGGCAGAGGTATCATCCGGTATTTCCAGGGGTGTGGTGGTTTGAATGTCCGTGGTAGGCACGTCAAGGACACGGCCAAATGCATCCACCAAACGAAGCGCCTTAAAGGAGATGGTTCCCCCGAACAAGGTCAAAGGATCGGCAATAACCTCTGGCCGGTCATCGGCGCCAGGCGTGGAGAAGAATCCGCCCAGATAGTTCAGGCCCAGGAGTTGTTCCCTGACCCCATCCAGAGAGGCCGACGCCAGATCCTGGGGTTTGATGAAATCCGCCAGGGTATTCAATGTGTTTTCCTGGGATGCCGTCAGCGTATCGCCTGTGGCCTCCCTCTCCTGCTCCGCCGCAATCCAGCGGCTGATACCTGCCTGAAGAGCCGTCCCCAGGCCCCGATGCAGCGGGCTACGGCCAACAATCTCAATCATCTGGACATCATTGGCGTCGGTTTTTCGAACCATGTCCAGTTCATCGAGCTGCCAATCAGTCAAAGAAGTCGAGCCCTCCAATTCAATCCGCCATTCCAGCCAAAGCGGCACCCAGGGCTGTCGCCAGGCGGTAACCCCCAGTGGGCTCGGGCTCAGCCCCTCAAGGTAAGAGGCAACAGCCAGCTCAGCCGTGATTTGCTTTTTCAGGGACGTCTCCCGGAAAGAGAATTGCTGCCAGGTTTCCTTTCCCGGCGCTTGCGGATCCGCAAGGCTGCCAGACAAGGTGTACGCCCCGCTGCCGTCGTAGCGACCATCTGCGGAGTAGAGCCGGAGCATCTCTCCTTCAATGCGGCTCTGATACTTCGGGCGAACCTCGTCCTTGTCGGTGGCAGCGTTGGCCAGCCAGCGGCTGCAGTAGGGATTCAGAACCAGAGCTTCACGTACGATGGTCAACACTTCGGGCGGGATTGCGCCCGATCCCAGCGTGGGCACCAGGTCTTTCGCCTTGACCACGCCTTTGATGCCTTTCACCGCCTCATTGGGGTAACGGCACCGTAAACGGCCATTATCATCGTGGAGCCCGTCATAATGATGGCGCAGGCTTGGCTTGGCACCTTTTATGGCCAGCGACGGGGGCTGGGGCATGAAAAGACGGGGTGCGGGTCGTTCAACGGTGCGCCGGTCTTTGAGCGCACCCCGAATCGCATCGGATTTGAGCTCGATTGGTGGAGCTTTGGGCGCTTGCATTTCCTCGCTGAAGACAACTTTGTCACGCCAACGAGGCAGCGGCGACACCCGTTCGGCGGTGCTCTCCTTGCTCATCCTGGCTCGCCCTTTTCGCCCGACCGAAGTTGCGTTAACCGACGCGGAGTCCTCAACGCGCAGATGATCGAGTTTGGCTGCAGGCAAGGGTTTGCCCGGACGAGAGCTGAACATGTCGTCGTGCTCTCGCTCGGCAATATCCCGCAGGCCGTCCTGAGTGCCCATACGGTCCATCAAATCGCTGGTGAAGGCAGCGGCCAGCATTTCAGCGGCACGCCTCTGGGAAACGCTATCGCCAATGGCATCTGCGCCGAGCGCGGTAACCAGATCATCCGTATCAAACCCGGCCGCGACCGACAGCGCCTCTGAGGATGGGCGCTCGTCAATGACAGGCATGTTCTCTCCGATGGGGACGCCTGAAATCATGCCGTGAAAAAGCGACATGAAGGTGGGAGATTTCTGGGCAATAAACAACTTGGAGGCTTTATCAACCGGCAGGCCCATTTCCGGAGTCATGTCGGCGTATGTGAAAGATTCAACGCGACCTTTTGCCACAAAACTGGTTGGAGTTGCCTCAGCTGGCTGCTTCATCTCCCCTTTCGATAACAGACGTTCCAACACGGCCAGATCCGGTTCGTTGCTGGGCGGCTCGGCTTCCGGATCCAGATACCATCCAAGGTCGGCCATCACATCCAGCAAGTCTTTTTTGCTAACCACCGCCAGCGGATCTTTGTCCATGTCCGTATACCAGCCCGCAACGGTGTAGGTACCGGCATCTTTCTCAAAACCGTCTTTCGCGGTCTTTCGAAGTTCTGGCAGATCTTCCAGGGCATCATGGAAAGCGAAACGATTGGCACTGGCATGATAAGACGCGGTCCAGAGGGGCGATCCGCCTACGGTCCCGTCCAGAGGTTCATAGGTAGGCTGTTCCGAGGTACCGAAATTCGATCCGTTAAAGGAGCCCAGAGGCCGAATGCTCGCGGTTTTTGCATCGATCACCCAGCCTCTTATCATGGGCCGTTTAATCCCGACGGGGAAAAGCGCTCGCACCACAACCCAGTGGTTGGGAAGCTCTGTCATTTCCAGCTCGCCGCCTGCAGCTGATTCTCCCCCCCTCAGGAGCGCATCGGGAAGTGCCCAGTGCAGGTGAACACCATTTGCCGGCACCTGCCCCTCAGCAAAAGGCGCAGGGTCGCCAGGCCCACCGGTCACGGACACCAACGGCTCAGGGTTGGATTCTTTTGCAACATAGGCCTGAACATCGATGGGAACCAGGATGCGTTTATTCCGCCGCAAATCCGGGTCCCAGGTATTGACGGCAGCAAGGTCGGTATCCGCTCGAACCAACCAGGCCCAACGTTCGTCATACACCGCTTTGGTGAGGGTCTTTTTCTTTAATAGGTGTTTGAACATAGCTCCCCCTCACAGCTTGAATGTGGCGTTAACCATGGGCTCATAAGCCACGGTCGCCCGGAACATGGCGGATATCGGTGGAACCTGAACCTCTCCAAACACCTGCCGCCATGGGAATCGAATTAACTGCAAGGCGTACTCGGCGCTGTCCAGACCATCGCCCGCGCCGGTTTCATCATGCTCAGCCAGAGCCGCGGATAACCGCCGAATATCAACGACACCGGATGACCCAACGCGAAACGGCACATTTATGTCCTCCACGTCGAGGTAGCTGAAGTCGCTCTTCCTGCGGGGAGTTAGCGTTGCTGAGCGTTGGTTACCGTTATCCTCGTGTTTGAAGCCAAACTGGACACCCTGGCGCGGTTCCTCCAGGTGAACAACTTTGGGGACACCATCAAACAGGCAGAGCAAAACGGCGGGAGCCAACCTTTCCAGACGCAGCAGCCGGATTCGTCGGGGATCGTCCTCTTCGAACCGGGCTTCGTCGCCCTCCTCCGGGTCTACATCAAAAGCCCGAACGTGCATGCCCGGCCACCCGGATACAGCGGCGGAGCGAAGCAGAAATCCGGTGATGGGACCCGTTTGCCCAGTTAGACGTGGTGCGAGTGTGCGACGACGAACGTTGCGCTCTTCGGTATCCAGTTCGGCGCGGATGGCGCTGTATTGGGCATCCAGTTGGATACGGTCGTCACTATTCACGGTGCCAACGCTGAGCGCGCCCTGGACCAACGCATCCGTCCAACGCCGATCCATGTAGAACCAGCGAATCGATTCTTGCGGGAGTAGTTCGGAGTCCGCCACCAGATTGGCAAATGGAACCCCGTTGAGCAGCCGCAAGCTGACTAACCAGTTCCGCAGCTCCGCGGGCATCGCGGTGTTTTGGTCAATCCTGAATTCGCTGAGCGGAGCCCGTGCGTTTTTTTCCAGCTCCTGGCCGAGGTTTTCGAGTATGTCCCGGTTTTTGTTGATCATGACTCGCCCTCATCCGTGAAATCTCTGGGACGGTCCCGCAGGATCACATCCAGATTGTCATTCAAGCCCTCTCTGATCAGGCGATCTGTGACTGGAAATGCAGGGCCGGTCAGGTGTTCGTTGATCAATTCATTCGACAGTGTGCTGGACACCAGATCGACACGCTGCCGGTCCAGATCAGCCTCCAGGGTTTCCCGCAAATCGACCTTGCCCAGTTCCCGTGTAAGCAGGTCTTCTTTGGGCACTTGAACACCCCGCAAACCCTCGAAAACTTTGTTCAGGTCGCCGACGAATAAGGCCGGTTCCAGCCCCAACCCCCGAGCAAGCACAGTGGTGGGTTGACCATTGAATTCCAGAGGCCGACCCGGTCCGACTTGGGGCATTGGATTTCCCAGAAACTTTTCAGGGGTTCTCACGACAGCATCAGCAAAGAAACGCCCTGAAAGCCGGCCCAGATGGCGAAGGTCGATTTGATCAATGCCTGCCCCGAGCACCTCCTCCCAGAGAGTTCTGTTTTTTATGAGCAGGGACTTCAGTCGGGCAGCGTGATAGTCGTTTTGTCGCCACCGCATCAACGAAGCGATGATTGACGGTTGAGACAGTGTGAGAAGACGGCCCGTTTCAAAGGCAGTGGCCAGTGACAGATCTTCTCGGCCATCCGGTATAACCACTCGGAGCTGATCTGAACTATGTGCCAGTTTCAGTCGATCAGCACTGGAATTTCGGGTGGGATGCGGCACCAGCGGTCCTCTGTACCAGGACCGTACCTTGTCACCCTCACGGGTTTGGTGGCCCAGACCGACATGCCCACTTTCGGCAACCTCCAGAGGCAGGCGGCCACTCACGGATTTCTGACCTGGCCCAACATCGCCAAGCAGGCGGGAGTCCAGGTTTTCCATCAATGATCGGAAGGTGGTGTCGCCGGTCGTGGTGAAACTCCAGTGCAGTAAAACCGGGAACCGATATTCGGGGTCCAAAGGCAGGGCCTCGAAGGTTTGAATCACCCGAAAGGGCTCGGCCATATTGAGAGCAATGTCTGCCGAAGTGGAGCCTTTGGACTTTTTGATGGCCCAGGTACCGGAGCCGGAATATGGGACCGCGCCGGCCGTTGCCGCAGCGCCGGACTTGAATTGTGTCGACCGGGAGCCTTTGACGCCCGGCGCCAGAGGCACCGGCTGAGTCAGATTCTGAAGGTCGCCGGCATTGATTCCCGCAGCTCGTGGAGCCAGAGCCGTGCCCATCACCTGATGGTCGTCGTAACTGGCCATACTCTGGTGAACGGTACTCTTGACCATGAAAGGTGTAACGAACGACAGCACCGGATCCGGGGACCGGTCCAACAGCACATCGTATTGGCCCTCAAGATTCACCAGGCAGGCCAGATACTTCACCGGGGCATCATTGCCGTCTTCGTCCTTGCCCGGCACAGGCAGACGGTTGCTGATGACAACGGCAAGAAACCCGTCATCATCCCCCATCATCAGTTCGGTATCGTGGATGTCCACTTCCCGGGCATGAGCCAGCAGGTCAACGTCGTTTTTGGTGGGAAAAACCTTATCGATGATTGATTTTCTGATGGCCAGACAGTTGCCCTTGGCGACTTCTTTTAATCCATCGAGTTCAACACCCGCGGTTACACAATTCGCGACATCAACGCTGGTTTCCAGCCTGGCTTCCCCTTCGGCGATGAGCACAAGTGCCAACCAGGGTGTATTGGCGGGTGCACCGTCAAGGCGGCGCTCCCAGGGCAGAGTCCGCCTTTTGATGACCACCTGTGGCAGGCGGCTGCCATAGCTACCAAAGGAATTGGCCGGTGGATAGGTCGACAGAATCTGATCAGGCGGCAGGATGTAGCGCGGCGACCGAATCCTGAGGTGAATATTCTCCTCGTCCACCTTCAGCGCACTGGCATCCAGACTGGCCTCCGGCGTTTGCGCTGAGAATTTCTGGTTGGCCCTTATACGCCACAGTCCCGCCTCAAGAGGCGGATTCAGTTTGGCGTAGAGCTTGAATTTTCCTTCACCAACAGGCATCGCTTGCTTCCTTCTTGCTATCCTCTTTCGCCGGTCTCTGCGTGGATCTGCCCGGCGTTAATCGTCCTGTGCCGGCACCCATTCGATCTCACAGTTGCTGCCGCCAACGGCGCGCAGCCTTGAAACCGTTGCGGGCAATCCCTTTTCCGCAATCAATTCGGCCATCGCCTCAGCCGAGGCGACCGCCCCAATCATTCCCGCAATTTCACGGGCGCCGCCCTGCAGGGCCCGAACGGAAACACCGGAATAACCGGCAAGGGAATTGATTTCAAACAGCAGCACCGAGCGCGCCCCTGCCTGAACAACCACCGGCTGAACCGGCTGCCTGAGGTGCCGTGCACCGTGCAGCTCTATTTCCACATCACTGGCAGACCGACCCTCACCGGCTTTCAGAATCACACCAACACAGGTAACCGTGTGATCAAACCGGGTAGACACGGCAGCCGCACCACGCACCACATTCTGGGCCAGATGCCACCCCACGGAGGCTCTTCCGGCTGTGCCGTTCAGCGACAGAACGCATCCGGCCCCCAGCGCTGATCGACCGGTCAGGCGAACCAGTCTGGATTGATCGTGCCAGCCCACAATTCTCAGACCAGTGGCGCGACCATCGCCTCCACCACTGGCCTGCACGGCAATTGTCGCAGTGTGTTTCGGAACGGCGATCTGACGATCCTGAACCTGCTCATCGGCAACCACAGCACCATTGCCCAATAACATGACCACTCGTGCCGCGCCGGTGATCTTGAGTTCAGGCCGGGTATCTTCCCCATCAATTGCGGCATCCGGAGATCGCATGGTGACTATATCGCCCGGGCGCAGTTTGCTACCGGGCGCCTGGGGGACCGGTCCAGCTCCTGTTCCGAGGCCCTTCACATAGGCGGCCCCCGCACCCGAGCCAACCCGGCCGCCGAGATACGTCTGGCTGGCGCTGGTAACGCTGGTGCGAGGTACAGAGCCACGAACAACGACCGTCAGATCGTTGAAGCTGGACGGAGCATGGGTTGTGTTTAGTTTGATCGGCAGACTGCGGCCCAGTCGGCCGCGAACGGATTCGGTGGACGGTGCCGGACGGCGCTTGATGCGTTTATCCGCAACGGTTGTGGTCGCATCCCGCAAGGCTACGCCCGCCCCGTTGCTCATGAATCCGGTCACGAACGGCTTCGTTGGTTTGATGACCCGGGGGCTCTCATCCAGAGACATGAAGGCGGTCGAACCGTTGCTGGCATTCGACGCCTCCAGGCCATCCATCAGTGTGCCAAACATGGGTGGCGCGGTGCGGGAGCTCTCGTAGATAGCCTGCGCTTTGGCACTGCGCTGCCCTGTGGCCAGAAGCCCCTCGGGTAACGCGCCGGTGCCGTCCGCAAACAGATACTTCCGGGCTTCAATAAAGGCTTCATCAATGCTCGCGCTCTCGGCAACAACTCCCAAAGCGGTGGCCCGGTTCAGGTTGTCGGCCCGCAACGTACCGGCGGCAGACAACGGAAGTGGGCGCCGGCCTGCTTCAACCCGGTAGTAATCGATTTCCGGGCCGGTTTGCGAACTCATGTCCGCCTCGGCAACCATCTTTAACCGGCTGCCAGCGAAAATAACGTCGCCTTTCGGAATGGGACTGGAGGGTTGCTCGGGATCTTCTGGCGGCCCCCAAACACCGATCGGGAAGGCTTCCAGGCCATAGGTAGGGCCTTCCTCGGCAGTCTTTTCGTCCTTCATGCCCTCCACCAAGGGGCGCAGGTCCGAGGTGCGATCCGTCCATGTGTTTCCAACCCTGCGCTCAAGGCGAATTTCCAACTCACCCTTCAACCCGGCGGCGTTCATTGGGCTCAGCCCCATCGCTACCGCGGCGCCACTCGGCAATTTGGGCGTAATGTCCTTGTCGATGGCCGGGTTGTTGAAGTCAAACCGGGTGACCGGGCCGGTTGCGACAACCGACACTTCGAACTCTGCGAAGACTTCGAAGGGCCGCTCATAACTACCGTCACTGGAGGGTGCCGAGGTTTCACCCTCCGTGGACGCGGGCAATGCCCCCTTACCCGCTGCCCCCGAGAGCGTCCGCGCCCGGCCCGGCGAGGTTTCTTCCAGATACTTGGGTACGAACTCATCCCAACCCACGAATATGCCGCGAATCTCGCGGGAACTGCCGAACTTCACCTTGATGTCGCAAGGACCTACTTCGATGGTCGCCTTGCCCCGGAAATCAGGCCCCTCGACCTCAATGCGAGCACCAAGACTGATGCTGATTCGAATGGTACCCAGGAAGGTTTTTATCTTCACACCGGCGGAAATGCGGGCGTAGGCGTCCGCCATGAAGTAGAACGGATCGAAATAGACAATGGCATTCGCACCAAAGGCTATGCGGGCCCAGGCGAAGCCAAAGTCGGCACTGACCTCCACTGCCACCCCTGCCATCAAGGCTTCTGATGTGAGGGCAAAGTAAGAGACACCCTTGATCACAATGGCGTTGGACACCCGCCATTGCAGGCCCAACCTGGCAACAATCGGATACCCGTCACGCTGAAAGCTGGGATGATAGCCACCCAAGGTCAGAACAAACTGGCCCGCATTGGGGCCGAGCCACCAGGTAGCAAAAGCAAAGCCCCCCGTCAGTCGGACTTCGGGGTACAACAGCCAGCTATTGTCGGTAAGCTGCGCCTGAATCAGGAACAGCCCCTCCGAGGACGAGAACCGGGCTAGCAACCCCAGCTCAATGGATACCAGTGCGGCCTGGGGCCTGGGCAAAGCCATTCGAGCCAGACCAAAGAGATTGAGTTCCAACCCGTTGCCCACGGAAACCGACAACACCGCGACACCGTCCACCAGAGAAAAGCTGGTAAAACTGATGCCGGCGGCAAACCAGAAGTTACCCGGCTCCGGAGGGAAGTATTCGGCAAGCTTTCGCAACTCCTCCAATGGATCGGAGGACACGCTCGCCGCGGGATCCAGAGCCTTGATGAAGGGGTATTCGCCAAACTTTGACAGGTCATCCGGAACGCGTAGCCCCCGTTTGATACCCAGACCGCCCCCAATACCAGTCAGGAAGAAGGCGGGAGGACCACCAATGGGGCCTTGAATGGCACCGAATACAAAGAACGAAGGCAGCCCTTTGTCGTCGCTGTATCCGCCGAACAAGGAGAGTCCATACACCCCGAAGCGACCCATCAGCATTCCGACGTAGCCGATCTGTCCCTCCAGGTCTGTTTTCAGAAGACCACCAGCGATAGACAGACCACTGAAGTCCCCGGAAACACCCAGGCCTTTCAAATCGACCGCCCAGTTGGTCAACTCGAAAACGTCCCCACCGAGCCAGTGCAGGCCAAGCTCCTCAACCGATGCCGTTAGCCCGAACAGTGAGACGCGCGCATCGAACAGCAGCGAAATCCCGGTAACGGACCCATCAACTTCGGTGACATCAAAACCGAATTGCTCGAGATAAAGCGGGCCTAACTGTCTCTGGATCGCCAGCCACCAGGGGCCAGGCGGATCCCCTGCCCGCAATGAAATGCCAAGGTCGCCGCCCGGGTTCTTCTGAATCGCCAACGCCGGGCTGAAGGCAGGACAGGCCGAGGGCGACGCATCGTTTCCGGCGTCGCTCATGATGTTATTGGCAACCGCATTGTCGCCGCCAGCCGCCGAGGGCACGATGGCCAGCCCATCAAGCTGAACCTGAACGCCGCCACCTAACCCTGCCGGCACCGCCTCGCCGTATAAATGAACGCCGATGGCGTCGATACTCATAATACCCAGGTTCAGCAAAGGCCCTGCATTTTTGCCAACGCGAACGCCCAGACCAGCGATGGAGAAACCCGCATTCAGTTGAAAATCGCTGCCGACCTTTTCAACGAGCAAGATCGACAAACCCGGCGCGATTCCGGGCGACGTCACCCAGTTGGCGACCACTTCGAGATCCACCGTCGGGTCGCTGCCGCCGAGCGAAATACGCTCGCCCGGGGGCAAAGACACGAAGATGCCTGCAAGATCGCCGTTGCGGGTGAAGCCGACATCCACTTTGCCATCAATGGTAATTTTCAGGTTGTGGTCGGCCAGGTTGAAGCCGAGCTGGAACAGGCGCTTCAACAATGCTTCCGGGTCGACGATGTCGTCAAACAAAGTGGGATCAAGAGTTGGTGTGCCACCGGTGAACAGGACATCCTGCAGGGCATCAACCGCATCCGCTCCCAATGTACCAAGTGCTTCCAAGGTGACACCCGCTGCCATGGAAACAGCCTGGGACAGGAGCGCCAGGGCCACAGCTGCGGGCTCGCTGTCTTCTGTTTCACCGGACGGCGACTCTTCAACAACAACCACCCGCGGCGGCGTCTGATTCAAAGCCCACCGGAACTGAACGGACTGGTCACCCGCACCATCGGTGACGAGACCAAGGGCGGCCATTCGGGAGAAACCGGCGCCGGACACGCCGGCTTCAATTTTCGCTACAGGGCGAAGAATCAAACCATTGCCAACGTCGAATCCGCTTGCCACATAGGAAACAGCAACTGCAACGCCGCTCGCGCTGAGTCGCACCCGGTCGAATCCGACCGTTCCGACATCCGCTATCGAAAGAGCCGCGGCCAGTTCAATGGCAGGGCCCGTGGGGCTGGCATCCAGAGTGATCTCCACAGGATCCGTGCTACCCAGTGACAGTCGACAGATTCCCGTCGCAGGCGTCGATGTCGAAACGACAGTACCCGCAGGGTCGAGAGCATTGGCCAACTGCGAAATTGCGGTAACAACCAGATTGGGCAGGCGGGATAAAAGTACCCCGGCGGGGTCTGCGGCAAAGGTCTGAATTCTGGCGTCGGCAAACTGATTGGATTCCAGAAGATCCAATGCGCTACCCAACTCAAACACTGCCGTAGCCACATTTTTTTGCAGCGACGGCGTCGGGTTGGCCCTTTCGGCAATCAATGCGTTAAGCGCGACCGGGATGGCCATACCTGCTCCAGTCGCCAGAAGTGATCCCAGGCCCGGTCCCGAAGGGTAAATCTGCATGGGCGCTGCAGGGGCAGCCCGCAAGAGGTCGATGCGAATGTCTGGCGATAGGGAGATAGCAACGCCCTTCCCATCAAAGGTCGCCGAACTGGAAACGAGGGTGCTAATCGAGCCGTTGGTGGCTATGGACAGGCCGCCGCCCAGGCTGATGATGACCGGAGTCGCGCCCAATGAATGACTTGTTTCGATGGCGACGGCTACATTCAGCCGTTCTGAGGCCACCCCGTAGGTTACGGACACCTCATTACTGAAATCGAATCCGCCTCCGGTGAAGCCGGGTATCAACAACTGGCCGAGCGCATCGAACGCCTGAATCGCCTGGCCAAACGGGTCGGCCTTCCAGGGTGCAGCGCCTGTCTTCAGCCAACCCACCGGGTCCATAAACAACGCCCAGGGCAGCAACACCCTACGTGAGGGCAGTTCAGAAGGCGGCGCCAGCAAATCCAGGCCATCCATTATCACCTCAATGGCGACCCTCGCATCGTCAGAAGCGGTTTCGCGGAGGTGATCAACTAATCCCGCCAGAAGCGTTGACGGGATGAATCCCGCTCCCAGTTTCGCCAGGGCGGCCTGCTCGGAAGTGCTTAGCGATGAGAGAAGATTGATTGACGTCGCGGACAATGAACCGGGAGTTTGCCAGGCAATAGTCAGGGCGGGTGAAACTCCACCCGTTGCTGCACTGGCTACAAGCCGAAGACCACCCACATCCGGCTCGATTGCGCCGATGGAGCCGGAGATGGAGACCGAGGATGCCGAAGCAAATAGCGTCAGGCCCAGTGGAACAAGGTCTGCCGCCACATGGTTTACGTCCAGAGCAAAGGCGCGGGAGTTCAGATCGACGGCAATGGTTGCCGCATCGAGTGCCCAGGATATCTCGGCGCCTGCGCCACCAAATCCGCCAAGCGCCCTTAGTGCGCCGGCAAGGTTGGCCGGAGATGCATCTACCGCCGCGTTGATTGCGGCACTGGTATCCAGAATAAGCTGATCAAAACCTTCCGGATCATAACCACCTCCGGCAACCAGCCCGATGTCGGCAAGCAGTTGGCTGAGATCCGGAGATGCCGCAGCCAAGCGCCCCACAACTTCGGCCAGAATCAAATGAACCTCAGACGTGGGCAAGCTCGGCGAGGCTACACCAGCCCCGCTTTCAATCACCCACTGGTCCCGCCGCACCCCGAAGCAGTTGGCCTCGTGCAGAACTATCCGGGCGCCAGATACCCGCGTGCTTCCGGCCAAGGGCAGGTACAACCGGGCAGATACCCAGCGCACCTCAATGTCGTTCTGGCCGGCGCCCGGGCCACCAACAAGCCAACCATCCTGAACGCCGAAATGCAGATCCACGATGACCTGCCTATCTGTTTGCACCTCAAAGCCATCGCCACCGGGGCCTCGATCGCAGGTCGCCAGTTCCAGGATGGCCCCCGCCCCGAGGAAGACGCCGCCGAGATTGGCATCAATAACTGGCAGATCCACACCGGCGTGCAGTTTGGTTGGTGGCGTTGCCGGAGGCTCATAGGTTTCGTGGCGGTAGGCAATGGCACCGGCAACGGTTGCAGCAAGACCGGCTTCCAGGGCTTCGGCGTCAAGGGCGCCGAATACCGCGTCTACCGGAAGGCCGGACCGGATCGCTTGCTGGTCCGCCCGCAAAAGCTCATCAAGGCTGTCGGGTGTTAAACCGGCGGCCCGGGACGCCCGCTCAAGAACATAGCCAAACTGCAAGAGGGCGTTGGATTCTCCGGCAATCTCCTCTTCGTTAATCGTCTCGGGCTCTGGTCGCTGGAGCTGCAAGAGGAGCCGCAACGCGTCGCCGCTCAACCCCGACAACAAGCCATTCAGGGAAACCGGCGCCCAGGGCGCGCCTACCGTTACCACCCGATCAATCGAAGTGATCGTACTTGCCGCCTTGATGGCAGCCGCCCCGGCGGAACCGAAGGCAACAACCGTTATGGGCGTGGCCCGATCCTGCAACACCTCGATCAGGCGCTGGCATTGCTCGTCTATGGCACCACGATCAGGTCTCGCTGCCGCGGCTGTTGTTGGATTCGGCAGGCAGATGGACCAGTGTCCGTTGGCGGACGCCGGAACGCCGGGTCCGCTGACCTCTCCCCGAACATCCAGGCTGTCGCTTCCGAAACAGGTACTCCAGAGGTCCTCACAGCCCACGTAAACCACAGAGTCAGGTGCGCTTCCGAAGGCTTCCTGCGGCAACAGGTTGATGGCACCGAATGCCACCAGTTCACGATAGCTCAAGCCTCCAATGTCGATGCCATTCACACCGGTTGGCAGCGAGGCTGGGCGGCCGATCAGGCCGTCGGTACCGGTGAAGCGATCAATTAACGCCTGAAACCCCTCGTCCAGGCGGTTCCGGCCCGTCATCAGATCGGCGAGCTCCGGAAGCTCCGTACCTGCCGTCCGAATCGCTTCTGCAATGGAGGCCAACTCCGTCGGCTCGCTGGAATCGAAATTGCCAGCTGGAGGTTGATACCGCCCGCGGTGGATGTCGCAGCCAGGGTCCAGCCACACCGCAACGCCCGGCGCCCTGGAGTCTGCGGCAATGGCGGCTCGATACGGCGTGCGTTCATTGCCATTGCCCAGCGGTGCCCACTGGCGGAAGCCGCTGAAAAGGTATGAGAGCGGGCTCATCGCCACCCGAACATTGCTGCAATTCAGTACCAGATCACCCATCCAGGATTTCAGAGCAGCTTCCGGGTCGCTCAAAAGCTGCTCAATGGATAGACGAGCTCCCTCGCCATTCCAGCCAATCAGGTCCGTAAGCGCGGTGATAATCGGCGAGCCCAGTCGCCGAAGCAACGCGGCCACCGCGTTTTCGATGCCCCCCCAATCCGCGCTAAAGCGGACCGTGCCATCGCTGCTGAACTCAGGCAGCGGCAACGGAACTTCGATGGTTGAACTGTCGGATGCATCGACGGCTTCAACTTCGACTGACAGGTCTGGCGCATCCACACGCACGGCAAAGCCCGTTGAAGCCCCCCAAACCACCGAGGCACCGATCGACCGGGCCGAGACATCAACCTGCCCCATATCCAGCCTGAGATCAGATCCATCGGCTTCCCGCAGCCGGGTGCCAGCGTTAATTCGGCTCAGGAACTCCGCACTCGGCGCCGAAAAATTCAGCCGCAACAACCTTGCGCTGACAAAAACGTCTGATCGCTTGTCGTCCAGAACAGTGTTTTCGAGGCGAGCTTCCAAATCAAAATTGATCCAATCACCGTCGATCGAAACCTCAAGCGCTACAGGGTCCAGATCAATGCTCCAGGGATCCGCTGCCGTCCCGGCGCCCGAAACACTGGTTGAGTTACCGGTGATGAGTTCCTGGGTTGACGTTAAAACAACCGCCATGGCTGCCGGCGAGGCAACGAGTGAATTCCAGTAGGCGGCCGTTTTACCCAGAGGGTCGGTCAGGAGTTCGATCGCCGAAGGGCCGGAGATACCGGTGGGCGGATCAAGCCCCAGCAGTTGGGAACAGATCTCGCCGGGGCGACCCAGAGTGGCCAATGCCGAAACCAAAGCACCGTCGACCAGGCTCTCGGCGGCGTCCAGCGCGGCATCGGGAGACGACAGATCCAATAGCTCATGATTGGTGCCGCCGAGCGTGACGTTGTGAGCCGTCAATGCAAAAGCCGGTTTTCCGCCGGTCAGAGTAATACCGGTTTTGATTGATCCAATTGCCGGGTCGCCCGCAAGCAGTGGCGACCCCATGCCCGCTACCTGCCCGAATACAGCAAGAAGCGACAAATTCGGCACGGCTTTGATACTGCCATCCAGGGTTGCCAGCGTAAGCAGGTCCACCTGCGCCTTCACTTCCGCCCCGGCCTGAGGTCTGAGCGAACCTTCCAGCCAGGGCGTGATGATCAATCCCCCGGCAGCTGACGACGCCACACGTAAACCAACGGCTCCGGCCAATGATCCGTCACTGAACTCAATGGCGCTTCGGCCAGAATTGACAGTACCGCCCAGCAGCGTGGCCCACTGGCCGAGCCAGGCATTGCGAGCGGGTGCGGAAGAAAGGATGGATTCAATCCAGCCGGTCAGCGCAGACACGCCATTTGTAATCAGTGACTCCAGCGGAAATGGTGGAATATTCGGAACAGATCTTAATCCCGCCAAACCGGTGAGCGCCGCAAACGGAGCGGTCGCCGCATTGGTGGTATCGAGCGCCTCGGCCTGGGCCTGAATCAGGCCCGTCATGAATTCCAGAAAATCGGAGCCCAGCTCGTTAATGTTATCCACGGTGAGCTCAAAATCCCTGGGCGCATTGGTGCCAGGGAGCTGAAGCCGTTCAAAACCGAGACTGAATTCCAGATCATCAGAGGGGCTGGTTGGAACGTCCACACCCACGGATACGGCGCCAATGTATAGGTCCCCTGGCGCAGGGGCATCGTTGGAAATAATGACTTTGATGGCTAATTCGATGTGCGCGTCGTCCCGACCCAACACCAGCCAATCGGGTTGCGCCCCGGAAATGTCCAGCGCTCCAGCGCCTTCCCGTTCGAACTGGAATACCGGAACATAGGCACTTACAGAGATTGCGGGCACTGAGCTAGCGCTGTCGTATTCGATGCCAAATCCGACTCTGGCGCCGTTGTCGGCCTCCTCCACCACTACGAAAACAGTCGCACCGGAGTCGCTGAAAAGCGGGACCCAGATAGCGCCCCCTTGCTCTTCCCTGTCCGGTGCTCCCAGCACGTCATCAACAAAAGCGATCAATGCCTCTCGCTGCTCGTCGAGGTACATCATCGAACTGAGGCCGCGCTTGCTACCGTTGGGATTGCCTAACGGGTCCTGGAACCAGTCACCCTGTAGTTCACCGTCTCGGGTCAGGCCAACTGCTTCCGCCAGTGTGCCAAAAACGTCCAGATTCTGGTCAGCACCCATGTCAGACTCCCGGCATCAGTGAAAACCGGGCAACAGGTTGCACCAGCATTTTGTTCGGAGCAGCGGCGATCGCGCCAGGAACCAGCGGCAAACCACGCTTGTCGTTGCCAACCTCGGCGCAGAACACGGAAGCGACTTCCAGCACGGACTCCCAGGCGAACGCCTGAATCGCGTCCCGCCAGGCCAATATAAGTTCTTCCGGGCCCTCGAGGTCTTCGAACGTGGACATAACAAGGCCGCTTGGCGACTGTTTGGTGCCAACGCCAATCGGTACCGGAATACTGAGCTTTCCATGCTCTTCGCATTCCGCGCTCACCGTTACCGTGATAACGCCGCTGGAGAATTGAATACGGGTTTGGTCACTGTGGATGAGCAGCTCGCTGTCGCCTTTGGTCCAGACAACCAGGGGTGTGCTGTTTCGCGGCAAATCGAGAACCAGTCGAACCACTTCCGAAAGCACACGCTGGGCGTCTTTACCGGGAACAGTCAGCAGGTCTGGTGACAGGTCACCGACATCAAGCAGAACATCAGCATCGATGCGGTTTAGCCAATCGAATTGGGAGAAGTCGACGGTGATAAAGCGGGCGAAATTTGCCATAGCGATCCCTCGCAGCGAATGTCTTGCGCAGGTTTCGAGACCGGCAGGAAAAACATCCTTCTTTCCCGTGGTAGCCGGACTGCAGCATCAAAACCCTGTTGCGTAGATTCAGGCCATAGGCCCCGGAAACAGCAAACAGCGTCATGAATTCAAGCTATGACATAAGGGAGTATAGGCAGGGTGAAGGAGGGTGCAAAAAAATTGGATAAATTTTAATCAAATGAGCCGATTAATCATACATATCATGAGTATCGGATCATGATTAACGGGCTTTCAAGGCCCCGGAATACCCGCTTCGGCGTTGGTCAAGAAAGGTCGCAGGTACGTCAAATCAGGCATGCGCCTTCCAAAATAATGTGAAAATCTGGTGACTGCGCAGAGTCATTCAAAACCTGCCTCAACCATTCAGCCACCGCTTGGCCTCAGCTATCACAGTATTCATTCTCGCCTGAAGTGATCGATTCCGGGGAACGCTGAGATACAACGTTTCGCTGACCGGGTGAGAGAGACGATGAGCTTTGATGCCCTCAGACTTTTCAAAGGCCTCAACGGCATGTGCTGGTAAAACAGCAAAGCCCAGCCCCAGGCTGACCGGCTCCAGGATCAAACCGATCTGGTTCGAGAACCCCTTTCTGGGATACAGGCTACTGTGCTGAAACTCGGTGTAATTGGGACCAAGAAGCAAGCCGGCGTGATGACTTCCATCAGGGTGGTCGATAAACCCGAGGGTCATCAACGTCTCCCAATCCGGTTCTTCGACCGTAGCAGGTGTTACCAACAGCAGTGATTCTTGCGCGATGGGCGTACAACTCACTTCCGCCAGGGTAGATTTTGCCGTCATGAATCCGATATCAACAGTGGATTCGGCGATTGCCTTTTCCACATCAGGATTCGGCGCAAACCGGTAATCAATAATGAGCTTCGGGTGCTTGCTCTGCAGCGACAACAAATGAGGATACAGCTTCAGCCCCACACTTCCCGGAGACATAAGCCGCACAGTTCCCTCATAGGGCGGGTCCTCACCAACTGTTTGCTCAAGATTCGACAACGCCAGGAGAATGTCCTGCGCCTCGGCATAAAGCTTTTCGCCGGCACCCGAAAGCGAAAATTGTTTCCCCTGTCTGACGAGCAATTCCGTACCAAGCTGCTCCTCAAGCTTACGCACATGCTGACTTACCCCCGATTGTGTCATGTGGAGACGTTCGGCTGTGCGGGTGAAATGTCCCACTTCAACCAGCGTGCAAAACGAGCGTAACCAGGTGGTATTTATCATTACTTTTCGTAATCTTTTAAAGAATAAATGATAATTTTAGCTGATAAACACCAGCATGTAACCTGCTCTCAGTCTCACTAAAGGAGGACAGGCAATGAGCAACGTGTACCCAAGAAATTTCTCGCACATCGGCATATCCGTGCCGGACCTTGAGCAAGCCGTGAAGTTCTACACAGAGGTTATGGGTTGGTATTTGATTATGGAACCAACCGAGATCGAAGAGGACGAAAGCGCCATTGGGGAGATGTGCACCGATGTTTTCGGTGCCGGCTGGGGAAGCTTCCGTATTGCTCATTTATCGACGGGCGACAGAATCGGTGTGGAGCTTTTTCAATTTAAAAACCAGACCAACCCGGAAGACAATTTCGAGTACTGGAAAACCGGCATCTTTCACTTTTGTGTGCAAGACCCGAACGTCGAGGAATTGGCTGACCGTATTTTGGCTGCTGGCGGGAAAAAACGCATGGAGAAGCCGCGCTACTATTATCCCGGCGAGAAGCCCTACCGGATGATCTATATGGAAGACCCGTTTGGCAACATTTTAGAGATCTATAGCCACAGCTATGAGTTGATATACAGCGAGGGTGCCTACTGATAAAGGCCAGAACAGTTCAAGGGGGCTTTCCGAGGCGGAGAGCCTCCTGGATTTACCAATACTGAGGATCGTTGAATGCCTCAACGCAACACGCCTGCCCCAGTGGGAGTTTAATACTGCCGCCATCCAACGACTGCCCCAGCCACCCCTCTGGATGGGTTAATTTAAATGGCGCTTCCGCAACCTCTTGAGGTACGTGTTCGAAACCCGCTTTTGAATAGTAGTTCGGATCACCATAGGTGAAAATGAGTTCGACACCCCGTTCACGCAAGTGCTCAATGCCAAAATTAATCAGTTTTTGACCAACGCCTTTCCCCTGATGGTCCGTATCAACGGCTACCGGTGACAACATAAAAGCGTTTACGCGGGAACCGAACGACAATCTCGTGAAAAAGATACACCCGACTATCTGCCCTTGCTCGGTAGCGATGAACCCGAACATGTCATCGGTTTCGGTCCCGTTCATCAACTCATGCACCAGATGGCCAATCAGCTTTTCCTCGGACTCACCTTCCGAATCAGAGAATGTCCGGGTAAACAGGACCTCGATTTCCTGACGATCAGACTCGCTAGACTTCGAGAATTTCATGGCTTGAAAACCCTATTGAGTTCCTTGAAGAACAGGCCGTTTTTATACATAACGGGAAGCAGTGGAAAAATTGTCCGGCGACAGCGGCTGGCTATGGATTATTCGTAGTGGCTCCAGAGCCTGAGGACTTTCACCACTTGCTCGTCCTCTAGCACTTGGTAGACCAGACGGTGCTGAATATTGATTCGGCGTGAATAGGCTCCCGAAAGATCACCTATGAGCTTCTCAAGCGGAGGGGGCTTGCGGTATGGATCTTCTGCTATAAGCGCCAACACTTCCTGGGCTTTTGGTTTGAGACCGCTGAAGGCCAGCTTTTTTGCATCTTTCTGGGCTTGCTTGGTGTAAACCAACTTCCATGTCACCAGTCCAGCTCCTCATCGCATTCATCCTCGGGGGTATCCATCCCCTCACGAATAGACTCCCGCATACCAGGCACGGAGAGCAGGTAAAGCGTTTCCTGAATTGCAGACCAGTCTTCCTCGGAAACCAGGACGGCTTTGTTCCGCTTACCCATGATGACGATTGGTTGGTGGGACTCGGCGGTCTCGTCGATCAACCGATATAGGTTGCTGCGCGCCTCAGTTGCTGTGATTCCGGTCATGACGCACCTCTTGCGTGTTCAACTTTTCACCAAGTGTACGCTTTTGGGTACGTACGTCAAGGCGAACGTATTGCATAACGCCCTGGCTTTGCGGAGCGGCGAAGCGCCAGCTCAGGCGCGTCCGACAAGAGCCTTTGGCTAAATTCTTGAATGCGCACTATCATGCGCATAAACTGAGGCCATGCATTAAATAGCCACTTGGAGGCTGGAATGGCCGAACTCTACAACACAGCCGCACCGAAAAAAGCTGCGAACCTCTCAGTCAATAGCGATCTACTGCGTAAGACCCGTGAACTGAACATTAACTTGTCTGCTACCCTGGAGCGAGCCCTGAAAGAAGAGCTTGCCAAACGCGAAGCAGAACAATGGGTTGAAGAAAACAGGTCTGCGATAAAAAGTTATAACGATTTTGTCGAACAACATGGATGCTTCGGCGATGAATTCAGGGAATTTTGATGGCACAGTTCGATGTATACCTCAACCCAAGTAAAACTAGCAAAGCTCACTACCCTTACCTTGTCGATATTCAAAGCAGCCTGCTGAGCGAACTGGCAACTCGTATCGTCATTCCTTTGGGGAAACGCTCCGCATTCGGTGGCGAAGCCATGCAAGGACTCACCCCAGAAATCAGCTTTGCAGACCAGGAGCTTCTCCTGTTGACCCCGCAAATTTCCTCTGTTTCTGAAAAGCATCTCAACAATCCGATTGGTTCTCTATCACATTTCAGAGATCAGATTGTTGGAGCCCTAGACATGGCTATCACTGGCATTTAGCAGCTAATTACACGAACGCGTTCGTATATCACCCGTTTATCAAACTCCTAAAACTGTTTTTGGAGTGCAAAGCACAGTTGACGAAGGCTTCTAACTCTCCCAGTTACTGGCTGGAATTCGCTTAACGTGGATGTGGCTGATAAGCCGGATGATGAGCTCTTCCCTGCCGAGCTTCAGGGTCAGGGGGTTATCGGTGCGGTTTTCAACCATTCGTCTGGTGGTCTCCGGTCCGGAAGGAGCACGGCGGAAACCGGGTTCCGCCGTGATTGGGATTATTGCATGTCGTTGAAAGCAGCGTCGGTTCTCGCTGCCAGGATGAAGTCGTTCTTGTGCAGGCCGCCGATTTCGTGGCTCCACCAGCTCACTGCAACTTTGCCATATTCCAGAACAACCACCGGGTGATGGTCTTCTTCTTCGGCAAGTTCGCCAATCTTGTTGGTGAACTCCAGGGCCTTCAGAAAGTTTTTAAGTTTGTAGACCTTATGAAGCTGTCCTTCCCCGTCAATTTCCAGAATTTCCCAGTCTGGGACCTCTTTATGCAGCTGCTGCTTTTCTTCCTCGGTCGCCTTGCTTGCGTTCGGGCTGCAAGCTTCACAGCTGTGTGCTTTCAGGTCACTCATTTCAACCTCCATGGTTGATGGCTGTATTACAAGCGTGGGTCGTGCCCTTCGCTTTATCAACCCTTCTCTTGAAATCCGGCGGCTTTCCGAATACTGTATATTTAAACAGTATTTTGAGAGTTTTCATCATGAGCGAGCTTCTGAACACGCTGATGCAGGATGCCCGTGTCTGGCAGGGGCACCGCCACACCCAGACCACACAGCCTGCGCAATCAACCGGTTACCAGGTGCTGGATAACCAGCTCGGAGGCCTGGGCTGGCCCCGGGGTGCCTTGAGCGAATGCCTGCTGGATGCACCGGGTATTGGTGAGCTGCATTTGCTTCTGCCGCTGATGCAACGGGTGTGCGAAGAGGGCAAAAGCGTGTTCTGGCTGAACCCGCCGCATACGCCCTATGCCCCTGCCCTGGCCCGGGAAGGCGTCAACCTGGACCAGGTGGTGCTGATCCATACCGATGATGAGGGCGACTTTTTGTGGACACTGGAGAACTGCCTGCGCTCACCAGTAACAGGCCTGGTAATGGCCTGGCCGGGCAAGCTGGCCTCACGGGAAGTCCGTCGCCTGCAACTGGCCGCCGAAGCCGGGAGCAATGTGTGTGTGCTGTTCCGGGAACGACGTTACGCCGGGCAGAATTCTCCGGCTGCCCTGCGGCTGGAGCTGGAACCGGGGGAGCAGCAGGATCTCAAGGTGAATGTGCTCAAGCGCCGGGGTAGCTGGCCCGGGCAGCGCTGTTCACTGGCCATGGCCCAGCGGGCCGATCTCTCCTTCCGTGAAACCACCCGGGTTGTCCGGGGCCCCTGGTCGGGTTCAACCGGGTAATAACGCTCCATGCTCTGGCTGTATCTGCATTTCCCGCACCTGGTGCTGGACCATATTCGGCGCACCCGTGAAGATGAGGGCGCCCTGGTGGTGGTTGAAGGCTCTGGCCAGAAGGTGATCCAGGCCTGCCCGGACGCCAGGAGCCAGGGTATTCGTAGCGGCATGCGCCTGAAAACCGCCATCAGCCTGGCTCCGGATCTGGGCATGGTGCGGGCCGATGAAACCCAGGAAGCCAGGATTCTGGAAGATCAGGCCCGCTGGCTGTACCGCTATGCGGCCCATATTGTGTTGGTGCCGCCCGATGGTCTGCTGGCCGAAATTGGCAGCCTTCAAAAACTGTATGGCGGGCTGCCCGCCGTTTGGCAAACCGTGGAACAGGGGCTGAATGAGCGCCAGCTGAATGCCTGGATCGGTATTGGCTATACCCCTCTGTCGGCCCGGCTGATTGCCCGCGCCGGCAAGGGGGAATGCACGGCAGACAAAGGCCACATTCTTCGAAGCCTGAGCCAGATGCCCCTGTTGGCAGCTGAATTCAACGAGAAAGCCTGTACCCGTTTGCAGCGCCTGGGGCTGAACACGTTGGGGGAGGTGTTTGATTTACCGCCCGGCGAACTGGCACGGCGTCTGTCTCCGGAGTTACTGGCTTACATCCAGAAAATCCAGGGCACCCGGCCAGATCCCCGCACGCCCTGGCAGCCGCCCCACTCGTTCCGGCAACAGGCGGATTTTGTGCAGGAAATAGAACACACCCAGGGGCTGCTGTTTCCGCTCCAGCGCATGCTTGTCGAACTGGAAGAGGATCTGTGCTGGCGCCAGCAGGATACCGACAGCCTGCGGCTGGTTCTGAAGCACCGGCATGCGGAACCAACCCGGCTGCAGATTCGCACATCCGGGCCGGAGCACCGGGCCGATCATTTCTTGAACCTGGTTCGTCTGCGGTTGGAGCAACATTCCCTGAGCGCCCCGGTTATCTCCATGGTTTTGCTGGTGAAGCGTTTCCTGTCACGGGAAGCACCCTCCGGGCAGGATCTGCTGGGTGAAACCCAGGATCTGAATGAAGCCTGGCATACCCTGATCAGCCGGCTGCAGGCGCGCCTGGGCGATCAGGCTCTCAGGCAGCTCTCGCCCCAGGCGGATCATCGTCCCGAACGGGCCTGGTCGGCCTCGGAAGTTCTGCGTAAAACCGGAACGCCGCCAGTACCGGCAGCAGAACTGCCCAGGCGGCCGCTCTGGTTATTGAAAGGCCCGCAACCGCTGACCGAGGCGCCCGTTACCTGGTTTTCCGGGCCTGAGCGCATCAGCGGTGGCTGGTGGGATGGCCAGCGCGTGCACCGGGATTATTACATTGCCCAGTTGAGCAGCGGCCAGTTGGCCTGGGTCTTCCGGGATGCCCGGGAAGGCTGGTTTGTGCATGGGTGGTTTGGCTGATGTCCGGGCAGCAGTATGCAGAGCTGTTTTGCTTCAGCAATTTCACCTTCCTCACCGGGGCCTCTCATCCCCACGAACTGGCTGAGCGAGCGCATGAGCTGGGCTACACCGCCCTGGCCATCACCGATGCCTGCTCCGTTGCCGGCATTCCCCGGGCCTGGGCGGCGCTGGCAGAAAGTCCTGTAAAACTCATTACCGGCAGCTGGTTTGAGTTGTCGGATGCCCCCACCGGCGCCGCTTCTCCTCGCTTTATCCTTCTGGCCCGCACGCGCAAAGGCTATGGCCAGCTTTGCCAGTTGATCACTACCGGCCGCCGGCGGGCTGAGAAAGGCCATTACCAGCTGTATTACCGGGACATTGAAACCCACACCCTGGATGACTGCCTGTGTCTGTGGCTGCCCCCATCGCCTACCGAAGCGGATTCCGAT
Source organism: Marinobacter sp. DSM 26671 (assembly GCF_900112835.1). NCBI lineage: Bacteria > Pseudomonadati > Pseudomonadota > Gammaproteobacteria > Pseudomonadales > Marinobacteraceae > Marinobacter > Marinobacter sp. DSM 26671. The sequence continues at coordinate 129,988 of NZ_FONF01000008.1, forward strand.
CAGGCGCTGGCCTGCGGCGAGTGGCTGGCCCGACTGTTTGACCCCCGGATCTGGATTGCCGCGGCCCGCACCCTGGAATCCGGCGAGGAGCAGCGGCTGGCACGGATACACTGGCTGGCCGATCAGCTGCGCATTCCCGTGGCTGCCGTGGGCGAGGTGCACATGCACAGCCGGGAGCGCCAGCCGCTGCAGGATGTACTGACAGCCCTGCGCAATCACACCAATCTGGAGAATGCCGGCCACTGCCTGTTCCAGAATGGCGAGCGATACCTGCGCCCCCTGCCCGTTCTGCAACGGCTGTTTCCGGAAGCCTGGCTGCATGAAACCCTGACCATTGCCAACCAGTGCACCTTCGAGCCCGGCAGCCTGCGCTATGAATACCCGCCAGACCTGGTGCCGGAGGACGAGACTCCGGCCGGCTACCTGAAACGGCTGACCCGCGAAGGCGAGCGCCGGCGTTACCCGGATGGCACACCACTGCAGGTTCAGAGCCTGATCCGCAAGGAGCTGGGCCTGATCTCGGAGATGAACTACGAGCATTACTTCCTCACCATCCACGATATTGTCGACTTTGCCCGCAGCCGGGGGATTCTCTGCCAGGGGCGGGGGTCGGCAGCAAACTCTGCGGTTTGTTATTGCCTGGGCATCACCGAGGTGAACCCGGCCCGGGTGGAACTGCTGTTCGAGCGGTTTATTTCCAAAGACCGAAACGAACCGCCCGATATCGATGTGGATTTCGAGCACGAACGTCGTGAAGAGGTTATCCAGTATATCTACCGGCGTTATACCCGTGAGCGCGCCGCCCTGGCTGCCACGGTGATCCGTTACCGGCCCAAAAGCGCCATTCGGGATGTCGGCAAGGCCCTGGGGTTTGATCCGGCCCTGGTGGAACAGCTGCTGGAAGGCATCGACTGGCGGGACAAGGCCACCAACTGGCGCCAGCAGATTCTCGACAAGAAAATCACCCGCAACCCACAGGTGGCGGACCAGTTCTTCACCCTAGTGAATACCCTGCTGAGCTTCCCCCGACATCTGTCCCAGCACGTGGGCGGTTTCGTGATCAGCGCCGGGCCACTGGCCGAACTGGTGCCAGTGGAGAACGCTGCCATGGCCGACCGCACCGTAATCCAGTGGGACAAGGACGACCTTGAGAGCCTGGGGCTGATGAAGGTGGATGTGCTGGCCCTTGGCATGCTCTCCGCCATTCGAAAAGCGCTGGAACTGATCAGCGATGAAAAAGGCCAGCCTTTCCGGATACAGGACATTCCCCAGGAAGACCGTGACACCTACGCCATGCTTCAGACAGGCGACAGCATCGGCGTATTCCAGGTGGAATCCCGGGCCCAGATCAACATGCTGCCCCGCCTGAAACCGGAAACCTATTACGATCTGGTGATTGAGGTGGCCATCGTTCGGCCGGGCCCCATCCAGGGTGACATGGTGCACCCGTACCTGCGCCGAAAGCACGGCCTGGAGCCGGTGGATTACCCGAACGATGCCGTGCGCAAGGTGCTGGAGCGCACCCTCGGTGTGCCCATCTTCCAGGAACAGGTGATCAAACTGGCCATGGTGGCGGCCGGCTTCTCCGCCGGCGAAGCCGACCAGTTGCGCCGGGCCATGGCGGCCTGGAAATCCCACGGCGACCTGACCCCGTTCCGGGAAAAGCTAGTCACCGGTATGCTCGAACGTGGTCACGATGCCGACTTCGCCGAACGGCTGTACCAGCAAATCTGCGGCTTTGGCGGCTATGGCTTCCCCGAATCCCACGCCGCCAGCTTTGCCCTGCTTGTCTACGTCTCCGCCTGGATCAAACGGCACTATCCGGCGGCCTTTTACTGTGCCCTGCTTAACAGCCAGCCCATGGGGTTCTATTCTCCCTCACAACTGGTGCAGGACGCCCGCCGGCACAATGTCACCGTGCTGCCGCCGGATGTAAATGCCAGCCAGTGGGACCACAACCTGCAAGACGAAGACCGCCATCTGCGACTGGGCCTGAGGATTATCCAGGGTCTGTCCGTTAGCGGCGCCGAGCGTATCCACCAGAACCGGCCAGCCGAGGGCTACCGCTCTGCCAGCGAGCTTCGCCGCCTGGCCACCCTGAACCAGCGGGATATGGAACTCCTCGCCGGCGCCAACGCCATGCCGGGCTTCACCGCCAACCGCCACCAGGCGTACTGGCAACTGCTCGACCATGAACAACCTGCGGAGCTGTTCGCTCAGGAGACGGCGGTCGATTATCAACCGGACTACTGTGAGCAATTGCCGGAACCCTCCGAAGGCCAGAACGTGCTGGCCGACTACGCCAGCCAGGGCCTCACCCTGCAGCGTCATCCGCTAGCGTTATTGCGGGAACAGGGCCACCTGAAGTTCTGTCTCAGCGCCGAACAGCTCAAATCCACCAAAGCCGGCATCCCTGTCCAGGTCGCCGGCCTGGTCACCGGCCGCCAACGCCCCGGCTCCGCTTCCGGCGTTACCTTCGTCACCCTGGAAGACGAAACCGGTAATGTGAACGTGGTGGTGTGGCTGGAAACGGCACGGCGACAGCGCAAGCCGTTACTGACTGCCCGATTGCTGCATGTGATGGGAGTGCTGGAGCGACAGGGGGACATTGTGCATGTGATGGCAGGTCGGCTTTCGGACCTCAGCCACCTGATTCAGTCGTTACCCGTGAATTCCAGGAATTTTCATTAGACACAAAAAAACCCCGCACAGAGGCGGGGTTTTTTGTACTGCGGTGAACAAATCAGCCAAGAAGCTTGATCATTACACCCGCAGCAACCGCAGAGCCGATAACGCCAGCCACGTTCGGGCCCATGGCGTGCATCAGCAGGAAGTTCTGCGGGTTGGCTTCCAGGCCCACCTTGTTGGAGACCCGCGCTGCCATCGGCACCGCAGATACACCGGCAGAACCGATCAGCGGGTTGATCTGCTCTTTGCTCAGCTTGTTCATCAGCTTCGCCATCAGAACACCCGAGGCAGTACCCACACCGAAGGCCACGATACCCAGGCCCAAGATACCCAGGGTCTGGGCGTCCAGGAACTTGTCTGCCATCAGTTTGGAACCAACGGACAGGCCAAGGAAAATGGTCACGATGTTAATCAGCGCGTTCTGGGCCGTGTCGCTCAAACGCTCGACCACGCCACATTCACGCATCAGGTTACCGAAGGTGAACATACCCAGCAGCGGCGCTGCATCCGGCAGGAACAGAACGACCGCAATCAGAACCACCAGCGGGAAAATGATCTTTTCCTGCTTGCTGACAGGGCGCAGCTGCGTCATCTTGATCTTGCGCTCTTCAGCGGAGGTCAGTGCTTTCATGATCGGCGGCTGGATCATCGGCACCAGTGCCATGTAAGCGTAGGCAGAGACCGCAATGGCACCCAGCAAGTGCGGGGCCAGAACACTGGAGACATAGATGGAAGTCGGGCCATCTGCACCACCAATGATACCGATAGCGGCGGCTTCCAGAATGTTGAACTCCAGAACACCGGTCCAGTCCAGCAGCGCAGCACCAATGACAGTACCGAAGATACCGAACTGGGCAGCGGCACCCAGCAGCAGGGTCTTGGGGTTAGCCAGCAACGGACCGAAGTCGGTCATCGCGCCCACACCCATGAAGATCAACAGCGGACCAACCGTACTGCCAATGATCACGGAGTAGAAGTTATAGAGCATGCCATTGCCGTAACCGAAATCCTGGGCCAGGGAGTTGGCCATCGCCATTTCGGAGTAGCTGGCCTCTTTTACGGCCACCTTGAAGGCGTCTTTCAACTCTGGCGTCACCGCCTGCCCGACCTGGTAGGCCACATCCAGAGGTGCGGCCAGAGCAGCCAGAATCTGAGTTGACTCTTCCTTCAGGGCAAAATGGATGGCATTTTCCGCCGCAGTCAGGGCAAGGCCTGCCTCCGGAATATTCGCCAGGATGCCGCCGAACCCGATGGGTACCAGAAGCAACGGCTCAAATTTCTTGTTAATCGCAAGATAGAGAAGCAAGAGGCCGATGGCGATCATGATCACCTGGCCGATCTCGATGTTGAACAGGCCACTACCTGTCCAGAGTGTCATTAATTTATCCATGGAATGCTGGCCCTTATGCGATTGTCAGCATTTCGTCATCAGGGGAGACGGCATCACCGACCTTGATGAAGACTTCGCCGATTGTGCCGGCTTTTGGCGCGCGAACCTCGGTTTCCATTTTCATGGCCTCGAGGATAATCATCACATCGCCCTCTTCCACGGTGTCACCCGGAGAAACCAGAACCTTGAAGATGTTGCCGCCCAGCGGTGCAACCACAGGCTCGCCTTCACCCGCTGCAGGTGCCGGAGCCGAGGAAGCAGCCGGTGCGGAAGCGGCACCGCCCTCGCCCTGGATCTGGCTGATCTCGCCACCTTCGGAAACGGCAACCACAAACTTCTTGCCATTCACTTCAACGGTGTAGGTCTCAGGGCCTTCAGATTTCGCGGCCGGAGCAGCGCTTTCAGCGGTCGGAACCGGCTCGAACGCATCCGGGTTGTCACGGTTTTCCAGGAACTTCAGGCCGATCTGCGGGAACAGCGCGTAGGTGAGAACGTCGTCTTCAACGTTGTCAGACAGTTTGATACCCTTCTCGTCGGCCAGCTTCTTGAGTTCGTCAGTCAGCTTGTCCATTTCCGGCTCAAGCAGATCCGCCGGACGACAGGTCACAGGCTCTTTGCCATCCAGAACACGCTCCTGCAGTTCCTTGTTCATCGGCGCCGGTGCAGCACCGTACTCGCCTTTCAGGATCGCAGAGGTTTCTTTGGAGATGGACTTGTAGCGCTCGCCGGTCAGAACGTTCAGTACCGCCTGGGTACCGACGATCTGGGACGTCGGGGTTACCAGCGGGATGAAGCCCAGGTCTTCGCGAACCTTGGGAATCTCGTCCAGAACCTGATCAAACTTGTCGCTGGCGTTCTGCTCACGCAGCTGGTTTTCCATGTTGGTGAGCATGCCACCTGGTACCTGGGCAATCAGGATGCGGGAATCGGTCCCACGCAGGCTGCCTTCGAATTTCGCGTACTTCTTGCGCACCTGGCGGAAGTAGCTGGCGATTTCTTCCAGCAGGTTGAGGTCCAGGCCGGTGTCACGGTCAGTGCCCTCCAGAATCGCAACGACGGCTTCTGTGGGCGAGTGACCGTAGGTCATGCTCATGGAGGAAATGGCCGTATCCACGTTATCGATACCGGCCTCCGCAGCCTTGATGGCGGTAGCGGTCGACATGCCGGTGGTGGCGTGACACTGCATGTGGATCGGAATATCCAGCTCTTTCTTCAGACGGCTGACCAGATCATAGGCCACGTACGGCTTGAGGATACCGGCCATGTCCTTGATCGCAATGGAGTCCGCACCCATGTCGGCAACTTCTTTCGCCAGCTCTACCCACATCTCGATGGTGTGCACCGGGCTGGTGGTGTAGGCAATGGTGCCCTGGGCATGCTTGCCGGTCTTGCGAACGGCCTTAATGGCACGATCCAGGTTACGGGGATCGTTCATCGCATCGAAAATACGGAATACGTCAACGCCATTTTCAGCGGCACGTTCACAGAAACGGTCCACCACATCATCCGCATAATGACGATAGCCCAGCAGGTTCTGACCGCGCAGCAGCATCTGCTGCTGGGTGTTGGGCATGGCTTTTTTCAGCTCGCGGATGCGCTCCCAGGGATCTTCGCCCAGGTAGCGAATGCAGGAATCAAAGGTAGCGCCGCCCCAGGATTCCAGGGACCAGAAACCGACCTTGTCGAGTTTCTCGGCAATTGGCAGCATGTCATCCAGCCGCATACGGGTGGCAAGCAGGGACTGGTGGGCGTCACGCAGGATAACGTCCGTAATCCCCAGCGGTTTCTTTGTGTCAGTCATCGTGTCAGCCTTCTGTTTAAAGGTTCTAGTCTTTTACCGGTTCACTTCTTGTGGCGGGACCGGAATTGTGCAATCGCCTTCTTGATGGCCTCGGCGGTGTCAGGGTCAACCGACGCGGGCGCCTTCGGCTTGGCACGTGGCGTTTTGGCCGGGGTTGCCGGCTCTGGCGGCGCAAACCGTCCTATGAGCTTGGACATGAGGAGTGTCGCGAACACCAGAATAATGAGGAACACGAATACAAACCCCATTCCGGCAATCATCAGATCGACGGCTTGTGACATCAGGTCATTCATATCGAACAGCTACCTGTATTGATTTATATTTCTCCCGATCTGTGCCCGGACTGACCAGTTAGACTAAGGTCTAACACGCTTCCGCGACAATTCGGGGGGCAAAATCCTGCGTAATTTACCGTTTTCAGGGTGCCCGGGCAACCTGAATGCAAAAATCTATACGGGGTTTCCGAGCGTCGCGGTCCGAAAAGACACGCATTTATACAGACGAAGCAATTCTCATTCAGGCATATCGAACGCGTATTTTCCGCCCCTTGACCTTGCCACTTTCGAGCCTGGCCAATGCCTTAGCTGCAAGCGACTTCTCTACCGCGACAAAACACTGATGATCAAACAGATCAATCTTGCCGACAGCTTTGCCAGGCAGGCCTGCTTCGCCCGTCAGGGCACCCAGGACATCGCCGGGACGAACCTTGTCTTTGCGACCACCGGCAATGCACAGGGTCTTCATGGCGGGCACGACCGGTTTCAGCGGCGTCGCCAGGAGTTTCTCTGTGTCTCCCCATGTCACGCTGCGGCCTCTTTCGGACTCGATGCGGGTAATCTTGTGCCCCTGGGCCGGCGTGCAGAAGGTAACAGCATGACCCCGCTCCCCTGCCCGGCCGGTGCGCCCGATCCGATGGGTATGCACTTCGGGATCCCGCGCGGGCTCGGCGTTGATAACCAGGGGCAGAGACTTTATGTCGAGGCCACGGGCAGCCACGTCGGTGGCAACCAGGATGGAGCAGCTCTGATTGCCAAACCGCACGAGCACGCTGTCTCGATCCCGTTGCTCCAGATCGCCATGCAAAGGCAGCGCAGAGAAACCCCGCTCACCAAGTTCCGCCGCCATGTCGTCACACTGCTGTTTGGTGGTGCAGAAAACGATGCAGGACTCGGGCTGACGCTCGGAAAGCAGCGCTACGATGGCATCCGATTTGGAATGTGGCGACACTTCGTAGAACAGCTCTTCAATGTCCGGGTTGTCACCGGCTTCCTCGGCCCGAACGTCTACCGGGCTTTTCTGGTACTGCTTGCTCAATTCACGGATGGGCGCCGGCCAGGTCGCCGAAAACATCATGGTCTGGCGTGATGGCGGAGTCTGGGACAGGATGTCTTCCATCGCTTCCTGAAAACCCATATCCAGCATTCGGTCCGCCTCATCAAGCACCACGGTTTTAAGCCGCGCCAGCGAGAGGGTCTGCTTGCGCAGGTGGTCCTGAATCCTGCCCGGGGTACCCACAACAATATGAGCGCCATGGCTCAGGGACCCGATCTGGGGGCCGATGGCAACACCACCACACAGAGTCAGCACCTTGATATTGTCCCGGGCCCGCGCCAGCTCACGGATAGCTTTGGCGACCTGGTCTGCCAGCTCACGGGTCGGGCACAGCACGAGCGCCTGAACCGCGAACAGACGGGGATTGAGCCGCTCAACCAGGCTGATGCCAAACGCCGCCGTTTTTCCGCTACCGGTTTTGGCCATGGCAATGATGTCTTTTCCCGCCAGCCCCGGGGCAATGGCCTTCGCCTGAATCTCCGTGGGTTGGGCAAACCCCAGCTGGTTAAGGTTCGAGCACATGGCGGTAGACAGGCCAAAGTCGTTAAAAGAAGACATAGAAGAAAATCCCGGATTCAGCGGAAGCTGGTTATGAAGGCAATAATGAGGGCGTATACTAGGCCGAAATGATACCAGAATATGCAACGAAAGAACGGAGTTACTGATGGCATCCCTGCAGGATCAATTGCTGAAGGCCGGCCTTGCCGACGAGAAAAAAGCCAAGGCCATTCGCAGCGAAAAACGGAAGAAAAGAAAGCAGCAACCCAAGGGGGCTGTGGAAGTTAACGAGGCCGAGACCCGTGCACGTCAGGCCCGTGAGGAAAAAGCAGAGCGGGATCGCCAACTCAACCTGGAGCGCCAGCGCGCTGCCGAAAAGAAAGCCATCCAGGCCCAGATCCGGCAATTGGTAGAAACCAACCGGCTGGACCGAAGCCGCGGCGAAACCTCCTATCAGTTTGTTCATGACAAAAAGATCAAGAAGCTCTTCGTAGACGACACTATGGTCGATCAGCTATCCCGCGGCCGCCTGGCAATTGTTTTCGTGAACGATAACTACGAGATTGTGGCGGAAGGTGTTGCCCGAAAAATCATGGAGCGGGATGAGAGCGCCGTGGTGGTACTTCATGATCGCAAACAGGACGATGCAGGCGAGGATGATCCTTACGCAGGCTACGAAATCCCTGATGATCTGATGTGGTAACGCACTACTCAACCGCAGATACACCCTTTTGGTACTACATGCACCCGGGAAATACATAGGTACTACTCATAACCCCAAAACTTCTGACTTGGCCTATACTTTAGTTATATCCATAGAACGAAGGGGATTAACCATGAGAGTGAAAAAATCATTGAGCTTGATAGCTGGCGCCACGTTACTGGCGTCTTTGGCCAGTATGCCGGTTGCCGCCCAATCGGACGACCAGGTTTTCGGACGGGAACTGATGACCCAGCAAGAGCTGCAACAGCACCGGGAAACCATGCGCAACCTGAACACCGACGCCGAGCGTGCGAAGTACCGCCAGCTGCACCATGAACGGATGATGGAACGAGCCAGAGAGCGTGGCGTTGAGCTCAGAAACGGCATGGGACAGGGTTCCGGACAAGGCATGGGTAAAGGCCAGGGCATGGGCCAGGGTATGGGGCAGAAAAACGGCCAGGGTATGGGCCAGCAAAATGGACAGGGCGCCGGGGGTGGCGGTAACGGCAAGAATCAGCAGTATAAGATGAAAGGCTCGAACAGCCAGTAGTCGGACATTGCTGTTCAGGGCCACAAAAAAATCGGGGCTGATTGTCAGCCCCGATTTTTATTTGCGCCTTTTACCTCGAGATTATTCAGGCATTGCGTAGACGCTTACGCGCCCACAAGCCGCCCATCGCCATCAGCACCAGGCCCGGCAGAACCGGATCGAACGGAGCACCTGGTTTGCCTGCGGTGCAACCAAAGATGGTACCGCCGCCACTACTGGACGCTGCAGTGGGCTCTTCAGGCTCGGGTTCAACCGGAGTATCTGGAATCATCGGATCATCAACTGCACCATTCAGACCGGTAACCCTGAACGTGAAGCTACAAGTCGTACTCACACCATCACCGGTACAGGTTGGCCAATTGGCAGCCGCGCCCACTGAAATTGTGGGGTTGATATTGACGTTGGCGAGATCTTCAATCGGGCCTTGAACATAACCGGCAACGCGTTCATATGCCGCTTCATCAGCCAGAATCGTCGCGTTTACAGCCTCAACAGTTTCGAACGAACCGTCTGCCAACTCATACAACCCATCCTCACCCTCATCAGACCTCCATGTAGCGTAGAGGGAGCCGTCTGAAGTATTGAGCACTTTCGGAGGTTGATTAGCCCACTCGGCGAAGGCATCAATGGCTACAGCCTCGCCATCGATCAGGACTTTGAAACCCTCGCCCGTATTGTTGTAATCGGCAACATACAGGCCAGCAGCAGAAGACTGATTCAATGAAATTGCATCAGGTACAGTATCTTGGGCATCCCCCTCACCCAAGGTATCCACAATTGGCCCTACATCGTCGGCTACGCTCGGGTCGAAGTTAATGCTGTTGGGATCCCATCGATCAGCGAGAGTATCTACCGTATTGTCGCCATCGGCATCTACCTCAACTGTCGTACTAAAGACTTTTTCATAAGTCTGCCAATCCGGCGCGGAAGCCGTTCCGGCGTTATAAGCCAGAAGGATCGAGTCGTTGGCCGGATTACCATCGTGATCAATAAACCATCCCGTGGGCGTTTCGCTCAGCGTCCGCCAATCACCAAACAAAGAACTGTACTGCGTGGCAATGGTGCCATTGGTTTCAAGCACATCTCCATCATCAGCCGTAGCAAGCGATTCAGTAAATGGAGCAACCTCGGTGCTGAAGAAAGGCAATCCCTCAACTTTACTACCGCCGAAAAGGCCGCCGGGGTACTTACCAACAGGCCCGATACTCAGTTTAGCGCCATCTGCAAAGCCGAAACCCAGACCATCACCAACAGATGAACGCATAAACTCGCTTCCAACCCCAAAACCGAGCTCGAAACGGATCGCATTCAAATCACCGCCAACCGAATTGGAGGCGTCGGTAAGATTGGAAAACTTGCCAATCACCCGATAGAGACTTACCGAATCATCGGCTGACACATCGACAACAATGTCGATGGGACCATTGGTTTCGGTTGTTTTAAGCTTGAAACGCTTTCCGGAATCAGGCGGGGCTGTACAGTTGTCGCCGGGGGCACGATCGGGCTGAGCCATCAGGCAACCGGCAAAATCGTATGTCTGCTGGGCGGTGAACGGCTCGTTATAGACCTTGATCCCCAACCCTACATTGCCAAAATCGTTAACCGGATCGAGCCACCCAAAGCTGGCAGTTCCCTCTGTATCGGTATACACCAAGGTTTTACCTTCAACCGGTGGAACCGCAAGGTTTTCTTCGTTCACTCCCTCCATCGTTGCCGCAACAGCCACACACGGCAGGCCAATCATGGAACAAAACACGGCGCTAGCAAGTCGATGTCTCGCAAAATCATTTTTATAGTAGTCATAATGCTTTCCCTAATGCAGTTCAGAAAATCCAAAACATAGAGCAGTTCAAGATTACCGTTCATTCACAATCGTAAAGCACAAAAACCGATAAGCAAATGCTTTTTAGTTACAACTAGTAGAACAATCTAGCACGAACAGTTCTCATGCTTTTGCCAGAAGCGCAAAGCTGCAACATCGCGATCGGCCGTATACCCAGCCATGAGGCGCCCACGAACAGGAATCTCAAGACAATTACCTGTGAAAGAAAACTCCATTACACCGCTCGCAGTTGCAGCCAGTCGTTCCTGTCTAGCCACCGAATCGATAGGTGTGACTTTTTGTCGCACCCTCAAAGCCGAGCAGACCTGAATACCAATCAGGCAGTGTTCACCTTCGAGTCCTTGTAGGCTCACTGCTTAATGATTTTATATTTCGGAGAATTGCTGCATTTCCGTATCAAATAAACTCGTCCAGAAACTATCTGTTACGGTATGCCTCTGGATTCTTTTGATAAAAGCGGCCTTAATAGCTGCAAATAAAAGATTCCAAATTTCCTCGGTGTATCAATTTCGTTTGCTGCCTCGCGCTAAAAATGAGGCAAAACCACGCTTTGATGCTGCCCTCAAGCAAGTAAGGAAAACCATGACAGTCTCGAGCTTCCTCACCAACATGACCATCCGGACCAGATTGGCTGGCGGCTTTGCGGTTCTCCTGCTGCTGACCATCGTAGTGGGATTGGTAGGTGATCGGGCCCTGGAGAGCTATGGCCAACGTTCGAACATTGTTGCCATGCTCGGGCAGGTAAACACCAACCTGACCGAAGCCCGGGTTGAGGAGAAGAACTTTCTGCTGACCGGTGAGGCGCAGGCTGTTGCCCGGACTCAGGCCCAGGGCGACCGGGTTCTGGAGCTGACCAATGAGATCAAGCCGCTGCTCGCAGTCGCCAAGGATATTGAAACCTTGGGCCAGATCCAGGCAGACGTAAAACAATACCAGCGGCTCATGGGCGAGGTTGAAACCAACATTGGTGAACGGGAGGCAGCGCTCGAGCGCCTTGAAACCAGTGCCCGCATCTTCGGATCTTCTTTGAAGGCCCACAGCTCTCTGTTCTTCGCTTCAGCCATTTTCGAGGATATGCGTCGCTCTGAACGCAAGTTCCTGATCGAACATGATGACGCCAGCGTCAAGGCTTATCTCGATGATGCGAAAAGAGTCCAGGGCCCGCTGAAATCAGCGGCGATCACGACCGAGGAAAAAGACCAGATCAATGCTGCGCTGAAGACCTATGTCAATGAATTTCAAACGGTCGTGGATCTCACCAACTCCGGAAAACAGCTGTCGGATGATATGGTCAGCACAGCTCGCAGTGCCATCGAATCGGCAAATAACCTTCGGGCACTTCAGACTGAGAAAATGGAGGCTGATCGTGAGCAGGCTTCCTGGTTGATCTTCGGCGCGACCGGTATCGCCCTTATTCTTGGCATCCTGATGGCCCTACTCATTACCCGCGCCATCGTCTCCCCTGTTAACCAGGCAGTGAGCATCGCCTCCGAGGTGGCTTCTGGCAACCTGACCGTGGATATCAAGGCCAGCGGTACCAACGAGATCGGACGACTGATGGCTGCCCTGGCTACCATGGTGACCAGCCTCCGGGAATTGGTAAGAAGTATTGAGTCGGGGGCCTCCAATATTGCAGCCTCGGCAGAAGAACTCTCAACTGTTACCAGCCAGACCAGCGATGGCATCAATCGTCAGAAGCAGGAAACCGATCAGGTTGCTACCGCCATGAACGAAATGACCGCAACCGTTGGTGAGATCGCCCGCAGCGCCGAACAGGCCTTTTCCGTGGCCGCCGATGCGGCCAGCCAGGCCAGCGACGGTGAGCGGGAAGTCCGCGCGACCGTAGATCAGGTCAACAATCTGGCACGGGAAGTCAGCCAGAGCATGGAGACCATCCAGGGACTCCAGAAAGAAACCGCGAACATCGGCACCGTTCTGGATGTGATCAAATCCGTCGCCGAGCAGACCAACCTGCTGGCGCTGAACGCCGCTATCGAGGCAGCGCGGGCTGGTGAGCAGGGTCGCGGCTTTGCCGTGGTGGCCGACGAGGTGCGCTCTCTCGCACAGCGGACACAATCATCGGCCCAGGAAATCGAGACTCTGGTAACGTCACTTCAGAACAGCGCCGGTGACTCGGTGTCCGCGATGGAGTCCAGCACCACCATGGCCTCGAACACCCTTGAACGTGCCACGGCAACCGGAACGACCATTGAGCGCATTGCCCGTGCTGTAGAGGAGATCAAACAGTACAACAGTCAGATTGCCACAGCTTCCGAACAACAGACTTCGGTGGCCGAGGAAATCAACCAGAACATTACCAGCATTCGGGATGTTACGGATCAGTCCGCCGCCTCATCGAACCAGACCGCCAGCTCGAGCAGCGAACTGGCAAGGCTGGGCAGCGACCTGCAGAACCTTGTTTCACGTTTCAGGCTGTAATTGAACAGCCTGCTGCCTAATCATCCCGATTCCAGTACACCCGAACGAGGTTCGATTCCTTGGTGTACTGGATGTCCAGATTACCGTCGTACGCTCGCTCAATAGCCTCCCCGGTGCCCCGGGGTAGATGCAGATCGGTGAATTTCACCACCAGCTCTCCCTCTGGACCGTCTTCCACACTCATAAGACGTTTCATCGGGTGCTCGAGCTTTTCTTCCTCGACCTTGTTGTGGATGAGTTTCAGGATTGCATCTCGATGCTTACCCAGAAAGCCCCCGGAGAGAGTCAGTATTCCAGCTGGCATATTATCCCGGATTCGCTCACAAGCCGGACACATAAGCTCGTTAAGCTCGCCTGCGGGTGGCGTTGCCCACTGCCAGCGCCCTTTATGGAAAGCTGCACCGCACTCGGAGCATATCGCTGGCTCCTTGGGCTTGGATCTGGCTACGTATGGATCGTGAATCTCTTCTTTGAGAAGCCGGTCATCCCGTCCGTGGCCAGCTGCAACACTGTCTTTGCCGCTCATGCCCTCACTCCTTTCCCTGATGACGGAATCTGGTCGTTCATTGCAGCCCGTGACGGTCAAAAATTTCCCTGACCTCACGTTCGGTCTCTGCAGGCACGATGACCTTGACCAGCTTGGCGTCTTCGTCGATGTAGATGTTATCCCGGGGAATGCCGGTCGCAATCAAGTCATCCCAGGTATTCTTGGCCTGGTCGCGATCCCGATAGGCGCCGTTTACTGTTTTGCTCATGAGTGAAACCTCCTGTTTGATTTCGATTTCCTTACATCTGAAAGAATAGGCAGGGAGGGTGGAGCTGTGCAAATATTGATCAACCGGAAATTGACGGAGAGCAAGACTGGAAGGCTAAAGCAAAACGCCCCAGCCTGTGGGGTGCACAAACTGAGGCGCTTTGGACTTTATTTGGCACGGCTGGGAGGATTATTCGGGCCTTTGGCCCTCACCCCTTCGGGGTCGCCGTCGCATTGCTCCGGCGTTCCTCAACCCACTGCGTGGGTTTCGGTCGAACCTCTTATCGGTTCAAATCCTCCCAGCTATACAAAGCAAAACGCCTCAGCCTGTGAGGTTCACAAACTGAGGCGTCTTGATCTTAATATGGCGCGGCTGGGAGGATTCGAACCTCCGACCGCCTGGTTCGTAGCCAGGTACTCTATCCAGCTGAGCTACAGCCGCTTAAAACTTGTGGCAGGTTGATCGATGGCGCGGCTGGGAGGATTCGAACCTCCGACCGCCTGGTTCGTAGCCAGGTACTCTATCCAGCTGAGCTACAGCCGCACATTGATCACTTGCTGTGGTTGAGTGCTACTTCAACCTGTCTCTCTTTCCTCAAAAAGGAAATGGCGGAGAGGGAGGGATTCGAACCCTCGGTACGATTGCTCGTACGGTTCCTTAGCAGGGAACTGGTTTCAGCCACTCACCCACCTCTCCTTGAGAACGGGGCGTATACTACCATAATTTTTCTGTTTTCATAGGGTTGACACGAGATTTTTCGGGCCCGTTTCCCCACACCATCAAAAAAGCCGTTCAGGTTTCCCTTGAACGGCTTTCTGACTCTCAGCTGTTGCCGGGCTCGGGCTCTTCAGAGCCTTTTTCCGACTGAATCCGCTGGTAGATTTCTTCACGGTGTACCGCGACTTCTTTCGGGGCATTGACGCCAATGCGCACCTGATTGCCTTTCACTCCCAGGACGGTGACGGTGATATCGTCGCCGACCATCAGAGTTTCGCCCACGCGGCGAGTCAAAATCAACATATCCCTTACTCCCTATCCAGAGCTACCTGTTCCGATAAATGGTTTTTTGATCTATTTATTGCTTTTATAGTGGGATCACTTACTGATCTGTAGACGCACATTCCCTTATACGGTGCACGTTTGTCATAGGCTCAGTATATGACGCCCTTTTTTCGGAGGCCCCGCAGACCGACCTTTTATCTGCGGTTTTCAGGCCTCTTCCGATACCGCGGGCTTGTCCAGTTCAAATGCACTGTGAAGTGCGCGAACCGCAAGCTCAAGGTATTTCTCGTCGATCACCACGGAAATCTTGATTTCTGATGTGGAGATCATCTGGATATTGATTCCCTCGTTGGACAGCGCCTCGAACATCTGAGTGGCCACACCAGCGTGAGAACGCATACCGACACCCACGATACTGACTTTGGCAATCTTGCTGTCACCGGCCACTTCACGAGCACCCAGTTCGTCTGCAACACGCTGAAGCACTTCTTTCGCACGCTTGAAATCATTGCGATGGACGGTGAACGTGAAGGCTGTGCGGTTATCCTCACCCACGTTCTGCACGATCATATCCACTTCGATATTGGCGTCACTCACCGGCTTCAGAATACGCAGCGCGCTGCCCGGGGTATCCGGTACGCCGGCAATGGTCAGTTTGGCTTCATCACGGTTAAAAGCGATGCCGGAAACAACCGGTTGTTCCATGGCGTTTTCATCCTCAAGAGTAATCAGGGTGCCCTCGCCTTCCTGGAAGCTGGAAAGAACCCTTAATGGAACGTTGTATTTACCTGCAAATTCTACAGAGCGGATCTGGAGCACTTTCGAACCCAGACTCGCCATTTCAAGCATTTCCTCGAACGTAATCCGTTCAAGCCTGCGCGCAGTGTCGACAACCCTTGGGTCGGTTGTGTAGACACCGTCAACGTCAGTGTAGATCTGGCATTCGTCTGCCCTGAGCGCTGCCGCCAGAGCCACCGCTGTGGTATCGGAGCCGCCACGCCCGAGCGTAGTGATGTTTCCACTCTCGTCTATGCCCTGGAATCCGGCAACCACAACCACTCGACCAGCATCCAGATCTTCGCGCATGCGCTGCTCATCGATCTGTTTGATCCGCGCCTTGGTATGGCTGCTGTCGGTCAGGATGCGCACCTGAGAACCGGTGTAGGACCGTGCTTCACAACCGAGCTTCTGCAGCGCCATGGACAGGAGCGCAATGGTTACCTGCTCACCAGTGGATACCAGCACATCCATCTCACGCGGTGTCGGCTCCTCCATGATGTTGTTGGCCAGGGCGATCAGCCGGTTGGTTTCACCGCTCATGGCGGAAACCACGACAACAACATCATGACCTTCCTTCCGAAAACGGCTCACCTTCTCGGCTACCGCTTCAATACGCTCGGTTGTTCCAACCGATGTGCCACCAAATTTCTGAACCAACAGAGCCATTATTTTCCCAATATCCGAAACGGGGACTCACAGCGGAGTGACACTCCGCCACTAAGAAGAAACGGGCGGGATTATAAACCCCAGCCCGCCGACAAAAACAGTTGCTTAAGCGATATTTTTCTCGACCCAGCCGGCAACACCCGCCAGGGCATCCTCCAGCTTGGATGGATCGTTGCCACCACCCTGAGCCATGTCGGGTCGCCCCCCGCCCTTGCCATCGACCTGCGCGGCCAGATGCTTCATGAGGTCCCCGGCCTTGATCCGGCCCGTGGCCGATTTTGTAACACCGGCAACCAGAGTCACCTTGCCATCTTCCACGCTGGCCAGAACCACAACGCCCTCGCCCAGCTTGTTCTTCAGCTGATCAGCCGTCTCCATCAGGGCCTTGCGGTCAGCACCTTCCAACTCGGAAGCCACCACCTTGAGCCCGCCGACGTCGACAGCGGTGCTGGCCAGATCGGTACCGGCCGAGGAAGCAAGTTTTGCCTTCAGCGCGCCCACTTCCTTCTCAAGCTGACGGTTGCGGTCAATCGTCTGCTGGACCTTTTCAATGACCGACTCGCGGGAGCCTTTCACCAGACGGGCCGCCTCGCGAAGGGTACGCTCGGTGCCGTCGATCCAGTCCAGCGCGCCCATGCCGGTAACGGCTTCGATACGACGGACGCCGGATGAGATGCCACTTTCAGAGGTAATACGGAAAAGGCCAATGTCCCCGGTACGGGAAACGTGCGTACCACCACACAGTTCAACGGAGTAATTGTCGGTACCCATGCTGAGTACCCGAACCACATCCCCGTACTTTTCCCCGAACAGCGCCATGGCACCCTTTTCCTGGGCCTTTTCCATGTCGGTAATTTCGGTCTGGACCGGGCTGTTTTCCAGGATCTGCTCGTTCACCTGGCGCTCAATCTCGCGAAGCTGCTCCGGAGTAACGGCCTCGAAATGGGAGAAATCGAAACGCAGTTTATCCGGGTCCACCAGTGAACCTTTCTGGCTAACGTGCTCACCCAGTACCTTGCGCAGGGCCGCGTGCAGTAGGTGCGTAGCGGAGTGGTTACGCTTGGTTCGCTCGCGACGGGCGTGATCAATCCGCGCATCGACTTCCAGCCCCGGAAACAGCTCG
This sequence comes from Marinobacter sp. DSM 26671, assembly GCF_900112835.1. NCBI lineage: Bacteria > Pseudomonadati > Pseudomonadota > Gammaproteobacteria > Pseudomonadales > Marinobacteraceae > Marinobacter > Marinobacter sp. DSM 26671. Next base: position 147,558 of record NZ_FONF01000008.1, read on the forward strand.
CCCTCGATCAGGGTGCCAAGGTGCAGGTGGTTATCCCCCTCCTTGCGGGTATCCGTTACCTTGAACCGGCCGCCGCTCCAGGTCAGCAGACCAGTATCGCCGACCTGGCCACCAGACTCGGCATAGAACGGCGTACGTTCGAGCACCACAACGGCCTCATCACCGGCTTCGGCGGTCTTTTCCTCGCCGTTCACGATGACTGCACGGATTTTCTCGTGGCCGTCAATGTGCTCGTAACCGGTGAACTCGGTCTTGCCCTCGAGCTGTAGGCCCGCGGCGTTGTAGTCGATGCCGAATTTGCTGGCTGCCCGGGCGCGCTCGCGCTGACCTTCCATCGCCTTCTCATAACCTTCGTAATCCAGCGTCAGGCCTCGTTCGCGAGCGATGTCGTTGGTCAGGTCGACCGGGAAACCATAGGTGTCATAAAGCGTGAAGATTGTCTCGCCCGGAATCTCGGCACCCTTGAGTTCGGCAATGTCCTGCTCAAGCAGACGCAAACCCTTGTCCAGCGTCTTGGCAAACTGCTCCTCTTCCTGCAGCAGAACCTTTTCAATCTGTTTGCGGCTGCTGACCAGCTGCGGGAAGGCCTCGCCCATCAGCTCGCACAGTGCACCGGTGAGTTTGTAGAAAAACGGCCCGGTTGCACCCAGCTTGTTGCCATGGCGTGCCGCGCGGCGAATGATACGGCGCAGCACAAAACCGCGCCCCTCGTTTGAGGGCATGACGCCGTCCGCGATCAGGAAGGCGCAGGAACGGATGTGGTCCGCGACCACACGCAAAGATGCTTCCGTGGTTGCGGCACCGCCCAGAATCTGTGAGGCGGCTGCCAGCAAATCCTGGAACAGATCAATTTCATAGTTGCTGTGAACACCCTGCAGAACCGCCGTGATGCGCTCCAGACCCATGCCAGTGTCAACAGACGGCTTGGGCAGCTTCAACATCTCACCGTCAGCGGTGCGGTTGTACTGCATGAACACCACGTTCCAGATTTCGATGTAGCGGTCACCGTCCTCTTCCGGTGATCCGGGGGGACCACCAGCAACATCCGGGCCGTGATCGTAGAAGATTTCGGTGCAGGGACCGCAGGGACCGGTGTCCCCCATCTGCCAGAAGTTGTCTGAGGCGTAACGGCCGCCTTTGTTATCGCCGATACGGACGATACGGTCTGCCGGCACGCCGATTTCCTTGTTCCAGATGTCGAAGGCTTCGTCATCTTCCGCGTAAACGGTAACCCAGAGTTTCTCCTGAGGCAGGTTCAGCCAGTTCTCGCCGGTCAGGAATGTCCAGGCGTAGTTGATGGCTTCCCGCTTGAAGTAATCACCGAAGCTGAAGTTGCCCAGCATCTCGAAGAAGGTGTGGTGACGGGCGGTGTAACCGACGTTTTCGAGGTCGTTGTGCTTGCCGCCAGCGCGGACACATTTCTGGGACGAGGTTGCCCGGGTGTAGTCGCGCTCTTCACGACCCAGGAACAGGTCCTTGAACTGGTTCATTCCCGCATTCGTAAACAACAATGAGGGGTCGTCCGCAGGTACCAGCGAACTACTTGGAACAATGGTGTGACCTTGCTGCTTGAAATAATCGAGGAATGCCTGTCGCAACTCTGCGGTTTTCATAGCCCTTTGATACCTTTCCAGAAACCCGGCGGAAATGCCGCCCGGTCCGCGATTGAATACGGATACTTACATGCTTGTGCAAATCCGCTACTCTAGCACACGCCGAGAACAGGAAAAACGTGAAACATCACAGGAGATTCCATGCCCCGACGCTTCCATGACGCCGAGGAACTATTCCCACCAGCCACCGCCCTCAAACGTGCCCTTGCCATTATTTACGACGGTTTGATCAGCATTGCCGTGCTGCTTGTCGCTACCTGGGGATACACCATGGTGGCTGGCTGGATCACCGGCTGGGACAGGTACGAACAGATGGCCGAGGCAGGCCAGCTTTCCGGGGACCCGGGGCTGACGTTCACGTTGTTCCTGACCCTTTACCTGTTCTTTGCCTATTTCTGGACGCGCATTGGCCAGACCCTGGGGATGCAGGTCTGGCGGATTCGAATTGAAAACATTGATGGTACTTCGGTGAGCTGGAGCAAGGCGCTCAGGCGTTACGTGACGGCGGCGGCTGTGATCTTCCTGACACTTCTGGGCAGCTACTACCTCGGAGCTGCCACCCTGTTTCTGGGCATCCCGGCTATTGTTGCGCTGTTCTATCCGATCAATGGTCTGTCCATTACCGACCGCCTCTCTGACAGCGTGGTTGTATCCATACCCAAAGAAGCGACCAAAAAGTAATGGTTTAGCCGGTGGGATAGCAGGGCTGGTCAACCAGCCCGCCGCATCAGGATGCCACCAGCCACGGCGCTTACCGCGATGGGCACCAGCACCGCAAGCATTGGGTTGAACCCGTATACAAGGCTCATTGGCCCAAGAAAATCCTGCATATATTTGAACAGAAGCCCCACCAACAGCCCGGTAAACACCCGGAATCCCATGGTTACCGACCGCAACGGCCCAAAGATGAAGGATATTGCCACCAGCACCATGACCGCCGTTCCCAGAGGCATGAGCGCCTTCTTCCAGAACGCCAGCCAATAGCGGGAGGCGTTGAGGCTTTGCTCGCCAAGATAGGTGGCGTATGTGTAGAGTCCGGTCATCGAAAGATTCTCAGGCTTCACGATCAACACGCTGAGAACGCCGGGCGAGAGGCCGGTTTCCCAGCGCAGGGTCCGGTCGTCAACGCGTACTGTCCGATCATCCTCGAAGCTCGTGGTGCGAACATTCTCCAGCAACCAGTGGTCGCCCTGATAAATCGCTCGCTCCGCAAAACTTGCGGCCAGCAGCTGCCGATCATCATCAAACTGGAAACGCGACACTCCATGCAGGACGCCATTCGGTTGCACGGCATTCAGATGGATGTATGAATCCCCTTCCTTGTGCCAGACCCCCGAAGCCGACGCCACGTTGCTACCGGCGCCCAATGCCACCGCCTTGTAACTCTGGGCCACGCGCTCGGCAGGCGGAGCCAGATATTCGCCTATCAATACACCCATAACCACGATAACCAGCGCCGGCTTCATTGCGGACCAGACAATACGCTTGAGCGATACGCCGGCAGCCCGTACAACCGTCAACTCCGAGGAACTGGCCATAGAACCCAGGCCCACCAGGCAGCCCATAAAGGCACCCAGCGGCAGATAATCGTAGATTCGTCTTGGCAGGGTCAGAAAGACATACCAGAGTGCGTCCAGGATCTGGTAGTTGTTGCGGATGTCATCCAGTTCGGCGATGAACGCAAAAATGAGATCAAGGGACAACACCACCATCATCACGAGGAACATCGCACCGCCAACCGTGCGCATTACATACCCGTCAATCTTGCGCACGAGCACCCCCATCCCGAATCAGGCGCCGGCGGTACAACCACGCTGGGCCGAACTGAAGCCATAGCCCGAAGCCGAGGAACAACGCGTGGACCCAGAGCATGCCCAGCCATTCCGGGACCTTGCCGGCCGCCAGCCAGTCCCGGGCGACAATGAGCAGCCCGAGATAAGTAATGTAGACAAGCATTGCCGGTAACAGATGAAAGAACCGGCCCTGGCGTGGATTCACGCGGCTCAGCCTCACTGCCAGCAACGTCACAATTGGCACGATGAGCGGCAGCGAAAAACGCCAGTGCAGCAACGCACGATCTTCCAGGCGGTCTGACTGCATCAGGCTCCAGGTACTGGCGCCCTCTTCCCGCTGCTTGGTGCCAGCCTCGCCGCCCTCAATCTTCAGACCGTAGGCTTCGAAATCGATCACATTGTAATTCAGCTGGCCCGCGGCGCCCTCAAAGCGACCGCCGTTTTCCAGAATGAGAAAACGGCTGCCGGTTTCCGGATCGATCAGCTGGGAGCCGGAATCTGCGGTTATGATCGTCAGGCCACGCCCGTCCGGCGCGTACTCGGCGATAAAAACGCCCTGCAACTGGCGCTTGTCTTCACTCAAAGCCTCGGTATAGGTCACCCGTCCGCCAGAGGAAAAATCCTGGAAGCGCCCGGGCGCAAGCATTTCAAACTCGGTTGCCTTTCGTTGTTCGTTCAGAATTTCCTGAACCTGATTCATTCCCCAGGGCGACACGTAAAGACTCATGGCACCGACAATGATCATCACTGGCAGACTGCCCAGAAGCGTTTTTCCCAACAGTGCCTTGTCACTCACCCCACAGGCGGACAGGACCGTCATTTCGCTTTCGAGGTACATACGCCCATAGGCGAGCAGGATACCGATGAACAGCCCGAGGGGCAGAATCAGCTCAAGAAAACCCGGAAACCGAAAGGCCATGATCTCCAGCAGCACACCGGCCGAAATGCTGCCCTGGGCCGCACTGTCGAGATATTTCAGGAAACGGCCACTCATGAACACCAGCAGCAGGATGCCCGAAACGGCAACCATGCTGATCATGATCTGGCGTATGAGGTAACGGAAAATGATGCTCAAATCGGTCTCTCTGGCGGTATCCGCTGAAACGTGGAGGTCGCTGGGAACTGCGCGTATTCTATGTAACCTTGGTGCCGAATGACAGAGTAGCGGTATTACACCGGCATAAAGGCACAGACAGGCACGGAAGCGGCGCCAATCGCTTGATAATTTCCCCGCAAGCCCCAATGCTAGACTAGATCACAATCAAGAACGATTCCCGCCGCCGGCGGGAGCCTCGTGAACAATCAACAGGAGTTGCCATGAATTTCAGCCTGAGCAGTAAAGCCATCGCCAGCACCAAAGCAGACTGTCTCGTAGTTGGCTTGCCTGAGAAAGGCACCTGGCCCGATTCGACGAATCAGGCCGATGAGGCTCTGGGCGGGATGATCAAGACACTCCAGAAGGCCGGTGACCTGTCCGGCAAGAATGCCACGACGCTGACCATTCCTCTGGCTGATCAGCCCTGGACTCGCCTGCTTGTGGTTGGCACTGGCAAGGATGAAGATCGCAACCCTGCCAACTACCGTAAAGCGTTGATCGCGATGATGACCGCGCTCAAGGACGGTCCGTCCAAAAGCGTCGCGATCGCCCTCGCAGATACCCCTGTAACCGGCGAAGAAGCAGTGAGTTCTGAAGCAGCCCGTGTCAGTCTGATTGGCCGGACCCTTGAAGATCAGCTTTACACCTTCAGCGACTTCAAGAGCGAAAAACCCGCCGCCCGGAAGCTCAACAAAGCTATTGTGCATGCCTCCAGTGCCGGCAAGGCCCTCAAGGATGCCTTCAACCTCGGTCTGGCCACCGGCCGTGGTATGAATCTCACCCGGGATCTGGGCAACACGCCGCCCAACATCTGCCACCCGGAATGGCTGGCTCAGCAAGCCAAGAAGCTGGCCAAGGATTACGACTGCATCAAGACCGAAGTGCTTGACGAAAAGCAGATGGAAAAGATGGGCATGAACACCATCCTGGCCGTGGGCAAAGGCAGCACCCAACCGCCGCGACTGATCGTGATGGAATACCGTGGTGGCAAGGCCAAGGACAAGCCCCACGTACTTGTGGGCAAAGGTATCACCTTCGACACCGGCGGTATCAGCCTCAAGCCCGGCGAGGGCATGGATGAAATGAAGTACGACATGGGCGGCTCCGCCAGTGTCTTCGGCGCCATGAAAGTGCTCGCCGAAACCCAACCCAAGATCAACGTGGTGGCTGTGATTGCCGCAGCAGAGAACATGCCGGATGGCGGCGCTTCCCGCCCTGGCGACATCGTGACCACGCTCTCCGGCATGACTGTTGAAATCCTCAACACCGACGCCGAGGGGCGCCTGGTATTGTGCGATGCCCTCACCTACGTGAAGAAGTTTGACCCGGCCGCCGTCATCGATCTGGCGACCCTGACCGGCGCCTGCATCATTGCACTTGGCAATCACGCCACCGGCCTGCTGGCCAACAACGATGAACTGGCCAACGAGCTTCTTGCTGCCGGCGAGCGTGCCGGTGACCGGGCATGGCGCCTGCCGCTCTGGGACGAATACCAGAGCCAGCTCGACAGCAACTTTGCCGACATGGCCAACATCGGTGGCCGCCCTGCAGGGACCATAACAGCGGCCTGTTTCCTTTCCCGCTTTGCCAAGGACTATCGCTGGGCGCACCTGGACATCGCCGGCACCGCCTGGCACTCCGGCAAAGCCAAGGGCTCATCCGGTCGCCCGGTGCCCATGCTGGTCGACTACCTGATGTCCCATGCAGGAAAGTAAGCCCTCCAGCTCTTCGGAGACCGGCAGCCCGGCTGCCGGCCACTCCGGACAGGAAGACCGGAACCAGCGCTACTGGTTTCACATCCTTGCCCAGAACATGCCCGCCGCACGCAATCTCCACGCTGCAAAACTCGTGGACAAAGCCTGGCAGCAGGGCGACCGCGTGTGCGTCGTGTGCGATACCATGCAACACGCAGATGAGCTGGACGACCTGCTCTGGAACTTCAGCCCGGACGCATTCATCCCCCATAGCGTTGTTCCGGACTCCGCCACAACCTGCTCCGACCCCGTTGGCATTCTGCTTTGCCCGCCGGCGCCAGAGGATTGGGATACCGTGATCATTCTCTCCGCAACCTTGCCGGCGGATGCCGACCGGTTCAAGCGACTGGCCCTGGTTGCCCATAACGACCCGAATGTTCTTAATCAGGCGCGGTCACACTTCAAGCAATTGCGGGCACTGGGGATTGAACCCCGGGTGCATGATCAGAGGAAGCGTTAGGTTCGCCGCAAACAGGGCGACCATGTATAATCGTGCGTCTCAATTTTCCCTTGTGAATCAACCAACGGTCACTGCAGAACCCCATGGAAAAAACCTACCAGCCAGAAAACATCGAGCGCCAGTGGTACGAAAACTGGGAATCCAAAGGGTACTTCCGCCCCAGCGGTGAAGGCCAGTCCTACAGCATCGCGATCCCGCCGCCCAACGTAACCGGCAGCCTGCACATGGGCCACGCGTTCCAGCACACCATCATGGACACCCTCACCCGCTTCAAGCGCATGCAGGGCCGTAACGCACTGTGGACGGTTGGTACCGACCACGCCGGCATTGCCACCCAGATGGTGGTTGAGCGCAAACTCGCTGCGGAAGAGGACAAGACCCGCCACGATCTGGGCCGGGAAGAATTCATCAAGCGCATCTGGGACTGGAAAGAGCACTCCGGGGGCACCATCACCCGCCAGATCCGCCGCCTTGGCAATTCCGTGGACTGGGACAACGAACGCTTCACCATGGACGACGGCTTCTACAAAGCCGTTCAGGAAGTGTTTATCCGCCTGTACGACGAGGGACTTGTCTATCGCGGCAAGCGGTTGGTGAACTGGGACCCGAAACTGCACACCGCCATCTCCGATCTGGAAGTTGAAAACAAGGAAGAAAAAGGCTTTTTCTGGCACCTGCGTTACCCGCTGGCTGACGGCACGCAAACCCAGGATGGCAAGGATTACCTGATCGTTGCCACTACCCGGCCGGAAACCATGCTCGGTGACACGGCCGTGGCCGTGCATCCGGAAGACGAGCGTTATCAGCACCTGATTGGCAAGCACGTGATGCTGCCGCGGGTGAACCGCCGTATCCCCATCGTTGCCGACCATCACGCCGATCCGGAGAAAGGCTCCGGTTGCGTGAAGATCACGCCGGCCCACGACTTCAACGACTATGCCGTGGGCAAGCGCAACAATCTGCCGATGATTAACGTCATGACCCAGGACGCCAACATCCGGGACGTGGCCGAGGTGTTCAATGCCGACGGCACCGAAAACACCGAACTCGACGGCACCATGCCGGGCGCCTACGCTGGCCTGACCCGCGAAGCGGCGCGCAAGCAAATCGTTGCCGATATGGAAGCCGAGGGGCTGGTCGAGAACATCGAGGATCACGCACTCAGCGTTCCACGCGGTGACCGGTCGGGCCTGATTATCGAGCCCATGCTCACCGACCAGTGGTTTGCCGATGCCAAGACCCTGGCCAAGCCGGCCATTGAAGCGGTGGAAGACGGTCGTATCCAGTTCGTACCCAAGCAGTACGAGAACATGTACTTCGCCTGGATGCGCGATATCCAGGATTGGTGTATCTCGCGCCAGCTCTGGTGGGGCCACCGCATTCCGGCCTGGTACGACGCCGACGGCAATATCTACGTGGGCCGCAGCGAAGATGAAGTGCGCCAGAAGCACAACCTGGACGCCAATGTCGCCCTCGAGCAGGATGAAGACGTTCTTGATACGTGGTTCAGCTCTGCCCTGTGGACGTTCGGCACCCTGGGTTGGCCAGAGATCACCGAGCGCCTGAAAACCTTCCATCCGACCGACGTGCTGGTCACCGGCTTCGACATCATCTTCTTCTGGGTAGCCCGGATGATCATGATGACCATGCACTTTATGAAGAACGAAGACGGCAGCCCCCAGGTGCCCTTCCATACCGTCTATGTCACCGGCCTTATCCGTGATGAGCACGGCGACAAGATGTCCAAGTCCAAGGGTAACGTGATCGACCCGCTGGACATGATCGACGGCATCAGCCTGGATGACCTGCTGGAGAAACGAACCGGCAACCTGATGCAGCCCAAGCTGGCCGAAAAAATCGGCAAGCGCACCAAGAAGGAATTCCCGGAGGGCATCACCGCCCACGGCACCGATGCCCTGCGCTTCACCCTTGCCGCCATGGCAACGACCGGCCGCGACATCAACTGGGATATGAAGCGCCTGGAAGGCTACCGCAACTTCTGTAACAAGCTCTGGAACGCAGCCCGCTACGTGTTGATGAACACCGAAGGCGAAGACTGTGGCGTGAATGACGAGCCCGTGGAACTGTCTCTGGCAGACCGCTGGATCATCAGCGAGCTGCAGAGCTGCGAGCAGGACGTGATCCGTCACCTGGACCAGTACCGCTTCGATCTGGCGGCCTACGCGCTCTATGAGTTCATCTGGAACGAATACTGCGACTGGTATCTGGAGCTGTCCAAGCCTGTGCTCAGTGATGAAGACGCCAGTGCCGAAGCCAAACGTGGCACCCGTCGCACCCTGGTGCGCGTACTGGAATCCGTTCTGCGCCTGGCGCACCCGATGATGCCGTTTATCACCGAGGAAATCTGGCAGCGGATCGCGCCCCTGGCCGGCAAGACTGGCGACAGCATCATGCTGCAGGCCTACCCGCAACCGGATGCCACCAAGCAGGATTCAGCGGTTACCGCTGATATTGAATGGCTCAAGGGGGTGATCGTTGCCGTGCGGAACATCCGGGGCGAAATGAACATCTCGCCGGCGAAGAAGATCCCGGTATTGCTGCGTGGCAAAGACGCCGAGGATCAGCGCCGCATGAATGACAATCGCCAGTTCCTGAGTTCCCTGGCCAAGCTGGAGAGCCTGGACTGGTTTGAGGGTGACAAAGCCCCCATGTCTGCCACCCAACTGGTGGGAGACATGGAAGTACTGGTTCCCATGGCCGGCCTGATTGACAAGGAAGCCGAACTCAAGCGTCTGGACAAGGAGCTGGAACGCCTGCAGAAAGAGATCGGTCGCCTGGAGGGTAAACTGGGTAACGAGAAGTTCACGGCCAAGGCTCCGGCCGAGGTGGTCGAGAAGGAACAGGAAAAACTCCGGGACGCCCAAAGCAGCCAGGCCCGCCTGAGCCAGCAAAGGGCCGATATCGAGGCCATGTAACCGGCATGATCGGTATTCTCGGTGCAGGCTCTCTGGGAAGGCTCTGGGGCGCAATGCTACCCAACGGTTGCGTTGCCTTCGTCGCCAAACCGGGCGAGCCCACCGACTCAAGCGTCGATTACCGTTTCCGGCCCTTTGAGGGGCCGGAATCCTCCATACAGATTCCCTTCCTCACGACCGGCGACACGCCGGACCTGATGCTGGTGACAACCAAGGCCGGTGATACCCTGAGCGCTGTAGCAGGCGTGATCGACCAATTACCCGTTGATATCCCCATCCTGCTTTTCCAGAACGGACTGGGCAGCCAGCAAGCTGTCGCCGAGCGGTGGCCGGAGCGCCCGATCCTGGCCGCAACCACCACCGAGGGCGCAAATCGACCTGAACCGGGGCTTCTCGTCCATGCCGGTACCGGCGATACCTGGGTGGGTCCGCTGACGGAGCAGGCCAGATTCTCGGTGGACCGCGCGGTCGCCATGCTGGAAGACTCCGGCCTGGCCATCCATCGGGAGCCGGCCATCCTTCAGCGACTCTGGCAGAAACTGATCGTCAATGCGGGCATCAATCCCTACACCGCCATCCTGAACTGCCCCAATGGCGACATCCTGTCTGCAGGGCTATATCAGAACACCATCGACGAGCTTTGCCGGGAACTATCAGAGCTGATGAGCGCCGCCGCCCAGATCACGGAAACACCGGATTCCCTGCGCCAACGCATTGAACAGGTCGCTCAAAACACCGCGGGTAACACATCGTCCATGCGTGCCGATGTTCTCCGCAAACGCCAAACCGAGATAGACTTTATCAACGGGTATCTGGCAAAACTAGGAAAAGAACTCGGTATCGACACGCCGGTGAACCAAATGCTGACCGAACGGGTACAACAACTGTCGTCACATTAACAGGAGCAGACTGATGGGCAACCGCCTTTCCAAGATTTACACCCGTACCGGAGACGATGGCTCCACGGGCCTGGCCGATGGCAACCGGATTGCCAAGAATGCCCAGCGAGTTGAAGCCATGGGCACCGCTGATGAACTCAACTGCCATATCGGGTTGCTAATCGAAACCCTGGACAGCGACGACGAACTGGTGGAGAGCCTGCGCCGCATTCAGCACCATCTGTTTGACCTGGGGGGCGAATTTGCCATCCCCGGCAGCCGTGTGATTGGTGACGAACACATCGAATGGCTGGAGGGCACCCTGGACCGGCACAACGAAGGCCTGCCACCGCTGAAGAATTTTGTCCTGCCCGGAGGCAGTCCCGGCGCCGCCCAATGTCACCTTGCCCGGGCGGTCTGCCGTCGTGCAGAGCGGGTTGTCGTCGCCCTCGGCCATGAGGACTCTATCAACACCGCTTCCCGACACTACCTGAACCGTCTATCGGATCTGTTGTTTGTCATCGCCCGCGTACTGGCCCGGCGCGAGGGTGGCGAAGAGATTCTCTGGGAACAAAAAAAATCCGGCCTCTAAGGGCCGGATTTTTTATGCGCCTGATCGCGCGCAAAGGTCGCACCGATCAGACCTTGAAGGCTTCCACCAGACGCTGAAGCGACGCTGTCAGTTGCGACATTTCTCTGGAAGAACCCAGGGTTTCTTCAGCATTGGCGGCGGTTTTCTGGCCCAGCTCGCCAATCTGCTCAACGTTCGAGTTCACGTTTTTCGCGACGGCAGACTGCTCTTCGGCGGCCTGGGCGATCTGGTGACTCATATCCACGATCACGGAGATGCCCTTGGCGATTCTATCCAGGGCCTCTGTCACCTCTCCGGACTTCTGCACCGTTGCCTCGGTCACGTCCCGGCTGTTGGTCATGGCCGACACCGCGTCTTTGACGCCGCTCTGGAGCCGGGAAATCATGCCTTCGATTTCTTCCGTCGATTTGTGCGTGCGCTGTGACAGCGAGCGAACCTCATCGGCAACCACCGCGAAACCACGCCCCTGCTCCCCGGCCCGGGCCGCCTCGATCGCGGCGTTCAGGGCGAGCAGGTTGGTCTGCTCGGCGATGGCCTTGATCTCGACCAGCACCTGACTGATGTTGTCACTGTCCTTGCTGACCCGGTTGATCACTTCCACCGCGCCTGAGATTTCACCCGCCAGCTTGTTGATGGTTTCAACCGTGTCGGCCACCACGCCCCGGCCGGTTTCTGTGTCCTGTTCGGCATTGCTCGCGCTGTCCGCAACCCGGTGCGCGCTTTCGGTGACTTCATGAACCGCCTCAACCATCTGGTTCATGGCTTCATTGATCTGGCCGCTTTCTTCCATCTGACGCGCAACCGCTTCGCTATTGGCCGCAGCGGTGTCATTGACCCGGGTGGCCTGCTGGTCTACGTCCGCCGTCGTCCGGCTGACAGAGCGGATCAGCTCGGCAATCCGGTCGGTCATGTTATTGAATTCCGTCGTCAACTCGCCCAGCTCATCGCGGTTGCGCAAACTGATGTGCGTGGTCATGTCGCCGGCGGCAACGTTCCGTGCGGCTTCGCTGAAGCGGTTGATGGCGGTACGTACGGACATGAAGAAGCCGATGTAGAGATAGACAACCACAAGCAGCACGGCGATCAGGGCAACCACAATCAGGCGACGCTGGTTGATCTCACTCTCGAGCCGTGCGCGCAGGTTCGAGTCGACCACGCTGAAGGCAGCCGTCTTGACGTCGTCGTAGTGGGCCAACTGCCCGGACATCAGATCGTCGTATTCGGTCCAGGGCATTTCCAGACGCATGGGCGTTATCACGTTCAGATCCAGATGATCCCGAACCACCATCAAACTCTCGTCAACCCGTTGAATGGCGTTGCCTGCCTGATTGGCGAGGGCCGGCGATGCTTCAGAAGCAAGAGCCAAAGCCGGTGAAAGCAAGGAGGTGCGATTGGTCAACTGGTCATAGATTTCGTTCAGGGTTTCGCTCAGGGCGTAACCTACCTGCCCCTCGACCAGTGCGAAGATTCCGTAGGATTTTGCCCGACCGATCACGGTGCGTGCAGCCGGGAGAGAGTCCTGGACCAGGCCCAGAATCAACTGGTTTTCTCTTGAGGCCCCCTGCCCCAAACCAGAGATTTCAATGGTGGCCGAAAGCAGCGCCTGTGCCTTCTGGACGAATTCCTGATAATACTTGAACTGAGGATCGAAGCTGCCCTGGTAATTGTCATCGGCCCGCAATGCTTCCCACTCCTGGCGAAGGCCTTCAACCTGATCGGCCCAGGAGCCAGTCGTATCAAACGAGCGCTCTTCTGCGGTCAGAGCCGCCAGCAGGCTGTCAATCTCAGTGGCCGCTTCTTCGGAAACTGCGGTAATGGCACTCTCATCCTTGATGATCGCCGGTGAGCGATAGTCTCGATAATCCATCGCCGCATCCACCAGCCGATCCACTTGCTGGAGTTGCTCCAGCCCCTCGACACCCCGGGTCATGGTCTGAACCGAGCGATTCAGCTCGGAAATGGCAAGCCAGGACAGCCCGCCAATTGGTAAAAGGAACAGAATGCTGATGAGACTGAACTTGTAGACCATCGGCAGCCGGTTCATCAGGGCAATGGCAGGATTAATGAGTTGCTTCACAGGGACCCTCGTGCTGGCAAATAACCACTGAACGTTAATTCTTTTCTTCTATTGTCGCCTAAAGTCTTAAAAACTTAAGCTTTATTTGTTGTTAAACTGCAATGTTTTATAAAATCCGGGCTAAACGACGCCGGAAATAACCAGCAGGGCGAGTATGCATATCCATACCAGCATGCTTCTGTTCAGCAGATCCCTTACCGCTCGCAGACTCCTTCCCCCAAACGCTGTCCACTCATCCGGGTGAATCCGGGAAAACCTCGCTGGATCCAGTGCATACCCGGTTAACGACCCGTTGGCCGAAATCATGAGTACCTCGCCCGCTTTTTTGGAGATTCCGGTCAGAGTCTGGCGAGTTTCACGCAGCCAGCCGGCCAGATCTCCGGCAATTCCGAACGTTAACGACAAAAGCCTGGCAGGAATCCAGCCGGCAAGGTCGGACATTTTTGCAAACCTGGGCCTGGCCGGCGCCTGCGGCCATTGCTCGGCGAGCGCTACCAGCCCACGCGCCAGGACCGCGAGACCGATACCGCCAACCACATACCAGAAAGCCACCAGAAAAAAGCGCTGGAACACCGAAACCATCAGTGCCTTGGACAGGGAGAGGTGCATGGCCTCGGGAGACACTGCGGCTCCCCGTTCATCGGCCGGAAGAAGGTCTTTCACATGATGCCAGGCCGACTGCATGTCTCCCCGATGCCACGCCTCCGCATAGGCCCGCAGTACCTGTCGCCAGCCCGGCGTTCCCATAAGGACGACCAGCACCAGGAACTCCAGCGGGTAAGCCGCCATTCTCCAGCCAGAAGACACCAGCAGGTATTCCGCAAGCCCCAGTATCAGGGCCGGCAACAGGACCAGTGCCAGCCCGGTTGCTATCCCCGATTCATGGCCCGCCCTGACCCGGCTGCCGTAGCGGAACCAACGGCGCCAGACCTCATCGCCAGACAGCATGTCCAGGGAATCCAGACGCCTACGTACCATGTAGGCCAGAAGAAACACAACAAATACCATTCAGACGTTCCTCCCCGATCCTCGGACTATTTCCAGGGCTGACCGGAAATACCGCCAGTCAAAAGCCGGGCCGGGATCGCTCTTCCTGCCGGGCGCAATGTCGCAGTGCCCGGTAATCCGATTGGCCGTGATATCCGGCCAGGCCGTCATAATCAGGTCCGCCACTTTCGCCAGCATGCGATATTGCTCGGTGGTGTAAGGGGTGTCGTCGGTCCCTTCCAGCTCAATCCCGATGGAAAAATCATTGCATTCCTCCTGCCCTTCAAAACACGATCGGCCGGCATGCCAGGCCCGATCAAGCAGGCTGACAAACTGCACCAGCGCGCCATCGCGGCGAATCAGCAGGTGCGCAGACACCTGGACGCCCTCGATAGTCTTGAAGTAGGGGTGCGCAGAATGGTCGAGTTGGTTGCAGAAGAAGTCTTCTATTTCGCGGCCACCAAACTGGCCCGGAGGCAGGCTGATATTGTGGACGACCAGAAGAGAGATGCCCGCTCCATCCGGACGAGGCCCGAAATTCGGCGAAGGGGTCCAGCGGGCGAAGGAAATCCGCCCGGTTTCGCGAAGCGAATTTCCATCGGTACCGGAGGCGGAAGGGCGTTCGGAAAAAACGTCTGAATCGGGCAAAGTAATTCCAAAAGTTTCAGAGCATTACAGCCTCTGATTGAATCACAAAGTTGCCACGGTTGCTACGAATCAGTCCTTGCGGCTGCTGCGCAGGTTGTCGATGATCGACTCCAGTGCCCGGTCGAAGATCAGACCATCATCCAGCATGCTGATTTTCCCGAATTCCATGTCGGCGGCCAGTTCCTGACGCAGATACTCTGCCACCTTCGCGCCACTGCGATTCACAAAGATATATTTGCCAGTGGCCTTGATAAAGGCCGCAAGCTTACAGCGCACCCGGGTTTCGTCGCGGGTAAGTTCAATCCAGGAACCCACACGCAGGCTTTCGGCCTTTGACAGCCACTCTGGAGATACTGAAGCAGTCTGCGTTTCAGCGTCCGCCTGGGAGGCAGCCTCGCTGACCACAGAAACAGGCACTTCAGGCTCGGCCGGCGAGGGCGTTGCTTTGACAGCGTCTTCGGCCGCCGGCTCAGGGGGCTCGACGGGCTGCTCAGCAGCGGGCTCCGGAACGAGCAGATCCTCTGGTTCCGAAGGTGATTCCGGCCTGGACGGAGCCGTCACCAATCGCTGGAAAACATCCACATGGGCAAGTTCAAGGTCGCGAATCGCCGCATCGGTGGCAAACGGGTCCCAGGAAATATCCTGCAGTGCCTTGCGAAGGTCGTCCACAATGGCCGGTATTGCCCTCAGCAGATCTGACCTGGTGGTATCAGTGACCGGGCGCGGATCCACACTCCAGACCAACTGCTCGGTCAGGTTCCGGGCGTGCTGCCACCGGTCGCTTTCCTCGCCCTCCCGGAGGACAACCCATTGCAGGTACCGGGTCCAGGCTTCGCTCAGGAGGCCGGCAACCGGTTCGGGCACGTCCCGCTGCTCTGTCAGCTCCTTAACCAAGCCTTCCGCCGCCTGGGACGCCCGCTCCTGTCGAGCCCGCCCTTCTTCAGCATCCCGAAGACGTTGCTCGACGAGCTCACGACGTCGGCGATCGAGATCCATGAAGTGGCTGAAATCTTTCAGCAACTCCTCGAACAGGGAGACGTTGGTAGTGAACTCAGACAGAACCCGATCTACAACCGATTCGATTTTGTCCCGAAGCGGGTCTCTTTGCCCGGCCTTCTTCTCGGTCCAGCCAATGGCCGAGAGTGCCAGCTCGTTAAGCAGTTTTCGAACCGGGTGACCGCCCCGATTGAAAAAGTTCTTGTCACTCAGCGCCACTTTCAGCACCGGAATCTGCAGGCGCCCGATCAATGCTTTCATCACCGGATGCAGTTGGCGATCTTCCAGAATAAAGTCGAACAGCATGGAAACCAGATTGATCACGTCACTGTCGACCTGCCCAACGCTCAGGCTGTTGCCATCGCCGGAACGCAGGATGGGTTGAAGCTGCTCGCTCAGAGGTACAACGGTACCTTCACCCCATTGCCTGCTGCTCGACTGCGCTTCTGTCAACCGGGCCATGAGCCTGTCGGTATCAATGTAGCTTTCGCCGACCGGGGATCCGCCAGTGACAGCATTAGACTCACCGCGATGCAACAGCGCGCTGAGCTCCGAGAAAGTGGCCTGTGATTGAGACATACCCTGACTCTCGCTGGCAGAATCCGCCTGACCGCTGGCACTGGTCGGCACTGAACTCTCTGCTGACCCACGCTGACCGGAGCGGGAGGGCACCTTGCCGGTGGGCGGTCGTTTCATGTCAGGCATTACGCCTTCACTGATCAAGGTGCGATTGGCTTCTTTGTAGAAATCACCGAGGGTATCGGCAAGCAGGCGATCAAACAGCTTCAGAACCACCAGCTTGGCCCGGATATCAATGTCGAGGTCTGCACAGGCCTCGGCAACACCGCCACAGATGATTTCAGGGCTCAGCGGCATTTGTGCGTCTTTCAGCTCGATGCCCGGCACCAGATGCCCGACCCGGACGGTAAGCAGACGGATCTGTTCGGTATAACGGTTCCGGAGTTTATTTATGAGATTGTCGACTGCCACCTGCTGCTCAAGCTGGGAATGATCAACGAGGCTGAGAGAGTCCTCGTCAACTTCATCCAGGGACCTGGCACTTTGCTGGGGCTGGAACCTTCCGATTTCATTGAAAGCCTGGCTGACGTACTGGAGGATCGAGACCACCATGGCCTTGCGACGAAGCCTGAGCTCCCGCATGGCATCAAAGTAGGCGGTCTGGTCGAGGTTGGAGCCGGCTCTGTCCGCGAGTTCAAACAGGGCATCATCGGCACGATCGAAAAAACTGGCAAGAACGGACTTGAGGGACTGACCCGATGCGTCACGCAGGCGCACGAGGGACGCAGGCAAAGAAAACCGGGCGGGCGGTTTCCGGCCTGAAAAGCTGACAACCTTGTTATCGTGCACCATCTCGCTGCTCCGCCTTGTATTACACAATTGCCTGTTTATTTCTCCACTTCACATGATACGAGCTGCCCACGTCAGGTTGTGTCAGAATTTGTCACCTTTTGTGTAGACCTGACGTGCATCACAGTTTAGCAGCCCAGCCCCAAGAGTTTGGCGATTCACCGGCGGCGCTTTAGAATTGACAGCCTGAAACGCCGTCAACCCACTGCACCGGACTTTTTGCCCTATGATTGCCCCTGAACTCCTCCGCCAGGCCAGAATTGAAAATGTTGCCCAGAGTCTGCGGGAGGACATCGGCGATGGCGACATTACGGCCAGACTGATACCAGCCGACAAACAGGCAACAGGGCGGGCAATTACGCGGGAAACCGCCACCATCGCGGGCAGGGAGTGGGTGGACGAGGTTTTCCGACAGGTGGATCCGGCCGTTGAGCTGAACTGGCAGGTGGCCGATGGAGAGACCGTGTCACCGGATCAGGTGTTGTTTACCATGCAGGGTTCGGCACGAAGCCTGCTGAGCTCCGAACGCGCGGCTCTGAACTGGCTCCAGTCCCTGTCTGGCGTTGCGACCGCCTGCGCGGGCTATGCCGCCCGGGTTGCACACACCGGTGTTCGACTGCTGGATACCCGTAAAACCCTGCCCGGTCTGCGCCTGGCCCAGAAATACGCTGTAACCTGTGGCGGCTGCTTCAATCACCGGATCGGGCTGTGGGATGCCTTCCTGATCAAGGAAAATCACATTGCCGCCTGCGGCTCCATTGCCCAAGCTATTGAAGCCGCCCACCGGATTGCGCCGGGCAAACCGGTGGAGGTGGAAACCGAGAACCTTGACGAGCTGGAACAAGCCCTTCGAGCGGGTGCAGACATCATCATGCTGGATGAGTTCTCACTTGAAGACATGCGGACCGCGGTCGCTACCACTGGTGGCAAAGCAAAGCTGGAGGCATCCGGGGGAATCAATGCCGACACCCTGGTGCCGATCGCCGAAACCGGCGTGGACTTCATCTCGATTGGCGCGCTGACCAAGGATTTAAAGGCTGTCGACCTGTCAATGAGACTGGACTGATCACTCCCCGCTAAGCAGGCGATCGATCACCTCCAGCTCCCGAACCAGCCTGCTACCGGACTCCGGTCGCCCCCGGAAATGCTCTTCGGCCATCGGCGCTATGCCGGAGGCCGAGGGCAACGGGTGGTCGTTTTCGATAATGATCTTCATTCTTTCCACAAAGACAAATTGCAGCCACTGGGTAAATTCCAGCGTATCGATGCAAAAGGGCTGCGCACTCTGGAACGCCTCGTCCGGTGGCGGCTCTGACTCCCAGAGCCCCAGCTGCCGCAACTCCATCTCAATGTTCAGAAGGCAGTCCGCAACCTGCCCGACCGGGTTACCGGATTCGGTCATATCAGTCTCGCTTCAATCGTTAAGCGGCTCAAGCTCCACGGTTTCGCCATGCAGAACCCGGAACAGGTCCTCGTACTGGCGCGTCAGCGGGTGCTTGGGTGCCATGTGAATCAGGGGCTGCCGGCTCTGGTGGGACTCTTTCATCTTCACGGAACTTGAGAGACGCACAGGCAGAACCGGCAAGCCCTCCTCGGTAAGCTCCCTGACCAGCTGCTTGGGCAGGCTGGCCCGCGGCTGGAACTGGTTGGCAACAATCCCTTCGACAACAAGATCCTCGTTGTGATCTTCCTGCAGATCACGAATCTCGTTGAGGATGTTGTACAGCGCCTGACGGGAAAAATCGTCACAGTCGAAGGGTATCAGGCAGCGCTGGGCTGCAATCAGGGCAGACCGGGTATAGAAATTGAGCGCCGGCGCGGTATCGATGTAGATCGCATCGAAGGATTCACCCAGTTTTTTCAGGGCTTCCCTCAGCTTGTATATCTTGTGCTTGGCCTCCAGCTTGCGCTCGAGAAAATCCAGCTCCGGGCTGGAGGGCATCACAAACAGGTTCTTGAACGGTGAGGCATGGACAAATTCGTCCGGACGGCGATTGAACACGGTAAAGGCCACCGTCTGCTCCAGCATATCCGCAACGGTGTCCTTGAGCTCGCTGGCAGGCTTGCCCAGCAGATAATGGGTGGAGTTTCCCTGCGGATCAAGATCCACGACCAGGGTGCGCTTTCCACGAGCGGCGCTGATAGCTGCGAGATTGCACGTGATACTGGACTTGCCGACACCGCCTTTCTGGTTGAATACCACCCGTCTCATATTGCCTCTCCCTTGATGAATCCGTTATCGATTTCTGCCCTGCGATGAACCCATTCCAACTCACCACCCCATCACTGTCTTCACAAACGGAATAGTAAGCCGCCGCTGTGCCTGAAGTGAATTTTCATCCAGTATATCCAGAATCCCCAGCAAATCACCGAGCCTTCGGGGCGCCCGGCGCATTATATAGCTGGCCACATCATCCGCCATCACCAGGCCACGTTTCTCGGCACGGGCCCTGAGAATGGTCAGGCGATCCTCATCCCGGTAAATACCCAACTGGATGATCAGCCCGTGACTGAATCTGGAGACCAGATCCGGCAACTCAAAGGGCAAACTGGCCGGCAAATCGGCCAGACTCACCAGCAAGAGGCCGCCTCGATCGAGAATCCGGTTATAGAGATGAAAAATGGCCTCTTCCCAGACCCGCTGGCCTGCGATGCGGTCGACATCGTCAAGACAGACGATCTCATGGGTCTCAAGCCCCGACAAGGCATCGGGACCAAAAGGCTCTAGCTCTGCGATGCTGATACACACCGCTGCCCTGCCCTGCTTTTCGCCCAGGTGGCACACTGCCTGTAGAAGATGGCTCTTGCCGGTATCGGCATCACCGCACAGAACAACGACAGGCATATCATCAGGTTGCTGACAAACGCTTTCAAGACGCTGGGCTGCGCTCGTGTTCCGGTCGCCATGGAAATTGTCGAATCGGGCGTCGTCACGCAGCTTGACCCCGAGCACCAACTGGGATGCGGTCATGGCCGGGTAGCCCTCCAGGCCCGCAAGCCCCACACAAACAGGTAATGCGCCCCGCTGAACACGGTGGAAACAGCCACCAGGATAATGCCGGCATCCACCACCCAGGGCTGCATCGGCAGGTCCGCCAGAAGCACGATGATGGCCAGGGCTACAAGAATCTGGATAAACGTATTGATCTTGCCGGGAATGCTGGGCTCCATATCGTATCGACCAACCTTGTAGTGGTAGGCCAGAGCGCCGACCACAATCAGCAGATCACGCCCCAACACCAGCAGAAACAGCCACACGGGCAGAACCTCGGTGAGAGTAAGCATCAGGTACGCGGTGATCAACAAGGCCTTGTCGGCGAGAGGATCTGCAATTGCACCAAGCCTGGAACGCCAATTGAAATGGCGGGCAAGGAAGCCGTCAACCGCGTCTGTGCCGGCGGCCAGAAAGAATATCAGCAACGCCCGGCGATAATCTCCGATCAGTAACGCTCCCGCGAAGGGAGCGATCAGAAGAATGCGCAGGAACGTCAGGGCATTGGGAATCCAGCGCCAGCGGTGCAAATTCAAAAGACTCCCTCCGGTTACACCTTATTCGCCGCCATCGCTCCCGATGACAGAAGACGGTTGCCAACGATAATACAGAACCTGGTACAGGGATTCGAACGCTTCCCTGGCATCTTCCTCATCGACGGGCACCGGCTGATAGGTAAACAGGGCAGTCTCTTCAGACGCCTCCGCAGAGGTTTGCTGATCCGGGCCAGCCGGCTGCGATACCTCGCTCTCGAGCGCCTCTTGCGGGTTCGACCCAGACGACGCCACCTGGTCCTCTGCTGTGCGGGCGGTAACCGGAGGTTCTGCCGGAACGTCGGCCTCCATTGGAACGAAGCGCGGATCCAGGGCGATGTACTCCCGCAGCTGGTCCAGCTCACCGGAGAAAGCCACCCGCAGGGTCAGTTGCTCGTCCCGTACCCGATGGGCACCAACGCTAACCACGGGGGTCAGTCCTTCCAGCACCTTATTGGCGCCGGCATAGTCTTCAAGCGACGTAACGCCACGCAGCACAATGTCCACCTGGGGCGAATCGCCCACTTCCGACGCAGCAACCGCGTATCGGCTGGCGTACAGCTCGGCCCAGCGATTAATCATGGCCTCTGCCAATGCTTCCGGAGTCTGTGCGGTTACTGACTCTTCGCCAGCATTCATGGCCATACCATCGAAGACCCAGCCGGCACGCCATTGCCCGCCAGCACGGCTGACCCGCACCAAAGCGAGCACATCATGGTCCAGATTCCCGGATGCAGACTTCACCCGGCCAATAAACTGCCCCCAGATATCCGACAACAACTCCCGGTCTGCGGCGAAATCCGCCGGGGGCAGCGCCACGGGCAAGCCACGCTTTCTGGCCGCCTCATCGAACGCAGCCCTCCAGGCTCCTGCGTCTTCCTGACCAGAGCCGGCCCCGGGCCGTGTTACGAGTGTTCTCGAGCCACGATCCTCGGCAGCAATCCAGGCCAGTGTGAGCGGTCTGTTGGCACCCCACACCGGCGCATCAATTGCAGCCAGCGCGCGATTCACGCCAACCGCTCCGAAGGACATGCTCAGAACACTCTGGCCGGACTCGCCACGGGCAACCTGATAGGAAAGAAGTAACGACTCGGCATCGGACAGCAGGGCTTCAACGCCCTCCATCGCCAGTACGTCTCGGGTACCGGAAACCCTTACCATTACCTGGCTCAGCCCGTCTGCATATCCCTGGGCGAGTTGACCCGACGAGGACCCTTCCACCGGTACTTTGGCTGAATAAAGACCGGAAACGGTCACTGCGGTTGCCTGGGCGGAAAACCCAGACAGCAGAACGGTGAACAACGCAACTACCCACGTCCCGGATAAAGACCTGTGTGCCGGCTTTTGCCCTGATACTGACATGAAACACCCTGCAATTCGCATGAATGGCGCATAGGATACACCATGCCCCAGGGTGTGAGTAGCGGCCCCGGATTTCGGAAAAGCAATATACATTTGGAGCGCCACACCGCACCTGTTAAAATCCGCCGCCTGACCCACTGGCCAACGGTTAAGTACACCATGAGCGAACAGAAGCCCTCCCTGACCTACCGCGATGCTGGCGTAGATATTGATGCCGGCAATGAACTCGTCAGCCGAATCAAGGACACCGCCGCGCGCACCCGCCGCCCCGAGGTTCTTGGCGGTCTCGGCGGCTTCGGCGCCATGGTCTCCATCCCCGCCGGATATAACGAACCGGTTCTGGTTTCCGGCACCGACGGAGTGGGCACAAAGCTCAGACTGGCCATGCAACTGGACAAGCACGACAGCATCGGCATCGACCTGGTCGCCATGTGCGTGAACGATCTGGTTGTCGGCGGCGCTGAACCGCTTTTCTTCCTCGACTACTACGCGACCGGCAAGCTGAACGTAGACGTTGCCACTCAGGTGGTTGCCGGAATCGGCGAGGGCTGCGAGCAGGCTGGCTGTGCGCTGGTCGGCGGTGAAACCGCTGAAATGCCGGGCATGTACGAAGGCGACGACTACGATCTGGCTGGCTTCTGCGTAGGCGTTGCCGAACGCAGCGAGATTATTGACGGCGGCCGCGTCCAGGCCGGAGACGTGCTGATTGCCCTGGGCTCTTCCGGCCCTCACTCCAACGGCTACTCCCTGATCCGGAAAATTCTGGAAGTCAGCAACGCTGACCTCGAGCAGCCAATCGGCGATACCACCCTGGCCAACGCCTTGATGGCACCGACTCGAATCTACGTAAAGAATCTTCTGCAGCTGATTCGCGAAGTCGACGTTCGTGCCCTCTCCCACATCACTGGTGGTGGCCTGCCGGAAAATATTCCCAGGGTGCTGCCGAACGGCACCATCGCTGCCATCGATACCAACAGCTGGTCATTGCCCCCGGTATTCCAGTGGCTCAAGGACAACGGCGGCGTTGCCAGTGAAGAGATGTACCGCACCTTTAACTGTGGTATCGGCATGATTGTCTGCGTGCCTGCCAACCAGAAGGAGCTGGCCCTGGATACCCTGAAAGCACTGGGCGAACATGCCTGGCAGGTAGGCCTGATCGAACGTGCCGATGACGAACAGGCAGATGCCTGCGTTCGCTATGCACCGGGGCTGCTGTCGGCATGAAGGCAGATCAGACCCCGTTACCGAAAATCCTGGTGCTCGCATCCGGAAGCGGCACCAACCTTCAGGCACTGATTGACGCCAGCCGGGAGCGGGATTTTCCCGGGCAGATCATTGCCGTTGGCTGCAACCAGCCCGGCGCGTTTGCCCTTGAGCGCGCGGCCCAGGCAAATATCGAGACCTTTGTGGTAAACCACAAGAATTTCGAATCCCGGGATGAGTTTGATGCCTCCCTGATGGCGGAAATCCTCCGATACAATCCGGATCTGATTGTCCTGGCAGGCTTCATGCGCATTCTGACCACGGATTTTGTTCGGGCATTCCGGGGTAAGATGCTGAACATTCACCCGTCCCTGTTGCCGAAGTACACCGGGCTGAATACTCACCGTCGTGCACTGGAAGCGGGCGATACCGTACATGGCGTTTCCATCCACTTCGTTACCGAAGAGCTGGATGGTGGCCCCGTGATTGCCCAAGCAGAAGTGGCGATTGTTTCCGATGACACGCCAGAAAGCCTCGCGGAGAAGGTGCAGGCCAAGGAACACATCCTCTACCCCATTGTTGTGCGCTGGTTCTGTGAGGGCCGGATTCAACTGGGTAGCGATTATGTGTTGTTCGACGGCGAACCCTTGAACGCTCCGATGCGCTTGCCGGACAACTGAGGCATCGCCTGAACGAATTGTCATCCCCGCATCCTGCCCGAGCAGCTACACTGTCGCCATTGATGACGGTAATTGTTCGGGTTTAACAAGATGCTTTCACGACGTCTCATCAGATTTGGTTGCGCCGCACTGCTGGCCTGTCTCGGCATTCTCGCCGGACCGGTCACACTGCATGCCGAGACCGAAGCGGACCTGACCCCCTTCGAGGCCAGCTATACCGCAGCCATGGAGAAGGGTCTCTCTCTCAATGGCACCGCAAAACGCACACTCTCCTCCCAGGGCAACGATGTCTGGCTGTACCGCACGGATGTCGACTCCTTCATTGTCAGCATCGATGAATCGCTGGTATTCCGCTGGGAGGACGGGCACGTCATACCCATGCGATACCGATACCGCTTATCCGGTTTCCTGATCAGCGACCGCAAGAACTCTATCGACTTCGACTGGTCCGCAGGCGTCGCAACCGGGGAATACAAGGGAAAGCCCTTCGAACTGGCGCTGGAAGAAGGCCTCCTGGATCCGCTGGGCTACCAGCTTCAGCTGCACCAGGACATCAAGAATGGCAAGCGGGAAATGACCTATCGGGTGCTCGACGGTAATTCTATCGACACCGATCGCTTCGCGGTGATCAATGGCGAGAATATGAGCACCGGCAACAAACAGAGCGCCACCCTGAAGGCGGAGAAGGTTCGCGAGGATTCCAAGCGCCAGACGCTGATGTGGTTCTCGCCGGAGCAGAATTTCCTGCTAGTCCGCCTCAGGCAGGTTGAGCCGGACGGCAGCACCTACGAATTGAAACTCAAGGAAGCAGAGTTCGAGCGCTAGACCTCACGCCCGGCCTCGCGCCACACGGCCTTGACCTCATCGGCAATGATCCGGAGGCCCTCGGCAACCCGATCGTCGTCCTGGGAGTAGGTCACGCGCAGACACTCATGCCGGTGCCTCCAGCCATCTTCCGGTAATCCGGGAAAGAAATAGTGTCCGGAAACGACCAGAACCCCTCGGCTCTTCAACCGCTGATACAGCTCAAGGCTGCAGATCGGCAGATCCGGGAACCAGAGCCACAGGAACATGGCGCCCTCGGGCTTGTGCACATACCAGCGGCAGCTGTCCTCTCCCATGGCCTCCCGGAACGCGGATACCGCCCGTTCCATCTTCGCCTTGTAGAACGGGCAAACCACATCCCTGCTCAGGGACAATATTTCGCCGGAACGAACCAGAGGCTCGGCCAGCATGGCGCCAAAACTGCCCGTGGCCAGGTTCATAATGGCATTAATGCCTGACAACGCCTTGATCACCGGCTCGGCGGCAATCACGATTCCGGTCCGCGCTGCCGGCAAACCAAGCTTCGAGAGGCTCAGGCAGAGGATGATCTGGTCGTTCCAGGTGGGTGTTGCATCAACGAACAGCAAGCTCGGAAATGGTGTGCCATACGCGCCATCGACGATCAGTGGTATGTCGTGTTGGCGGGCGAGCTCTTCAAGCCGGGCAAGCTCTTCGTCAGTAACGACGTTACCGGTCGGATTGGTGGGACGTGACACACAGATAGCGCCGGTCTCACCGGTAACCTCTACGGCATCAAAATCCACCCGGTATTTGAACTCGTGGGCGTCGGTGAACGAGATGTCCGGCTGCACCGCATGGAACAGGCCCGGTTCAATGCCAGCGTCAGCGTAGCCGATGTACTCGGGCGCAAGCGGCAAAAGAATATGCTTGCGGTTACCGTCGCCGTAGTCTCCGCCAAACATGTTGAACAACATGAAGAAGGCCGCCTGGCTGCCGTTGGTCAGGGCGATATTCTCAGGTTTCAGGCCCCAGCCATATTCGCGGTTGAGCAGCTCGGCGAGCGAGGCGATAAACTGCTTTTCCCCCTGAGGCGGATCGTAGATGCCGACCAGACGGCGAACATCGCCCTCGTTACGACTCATATCCGCGAGAATTTCCTGTACTCTCTGCTGGATCTCGGGAATATGCCCGGGATTTCCCCCGCCCATCATGATCATGTCGTCGCCGGATGCCATGGCGTTACCCAGGTCATCCATGAGGGACGTGATACCGGCATCGGCGGTGAACTTGCGACCAAAAGCAGAGAGTTTCATGGGATAAAATCCATCTGACCTATTCTGAATACAACGGGTAATACCGAAAGTGTAGCTTGCTCGCTCCCCAACGTTTATTCGGTGAGCGAAATGCCAAGGTTACTGACGCCCTCGTTGGCTGCATCCTCCCGGAGACGGGCCACGAACTGATCGGTTGGCGTGCGTTGGCGCTTCAGCTCCAGGATCAGGTCCCGCTGGAAGGTTTTGTCTTCTTTCATCAACGGGTGATGATCAAGCAGACGGACGAGCTCGTCTTCCTCGAGGTCTTCCCCTTCGGACAGCTCAATAAAGTTCATCACGGTTCCGGTCGCCATCTGTGACGCATCGGTAGCGCGGTGTTTGGAGGGGTTCAGGCGGTTCAGCAGCGCCTGCTCCAGTAGCTGACAGAAGTCGAAGGCCGGGTAAACACCGTAGGCGTCGTAGGCGTCCACGTCCGGCGACAGGGTTTCCAGTTTGGCGAGCAACTGCGGGATCGCCGATTCGGAGACGTCTTTTTGGAGCAAGTCCCAGCCAAGATCGAGAAGCTGGCGCATTTTGGCACCGGTCTTCAGGCCCATGGCATCGGCAAACAGGGCGTAGTTCGGGAATGAGCGCTCAGCCAGAGCGAGCAGGAAGGCGCATTCGCGCCATCCCTGCAGTTGTGAAACGGCTTTCAGGAACTGGTTGGCGTTCATGTCCTGGGCAGGGTCACGCCGGTCTGGCCAAGATATTTGCCACCCCGGTCTTTGTAGCTGGTTTCACAGATCTCGTCGGATTCAAAGAAGAGCATCTGGGCGACGCCTTCGTTGGCGTAGATCTTCGCCGGCAGGTTGGTGGTGTTAGAGAATTCCAGCGTAACCTGGCCTTCCCATTCTGGTTCCAGCGGGGTGACGTTGACGATGATGCCGCAACGCGCATAGGTGGACTTGCCCAGGCAGATGGTCAGGACGCTTCGTGGAATGCGGAAGTATTCAACGGTGCGGGCCAGTGCAAAGGAGTTCGGCGGGATGATGCAGACGTCGCCGGTGTAGTTGACGAAGCTGTTTTCGTCGAAGTTCTTCGGGTCCACGGTGGCGGAGTGGACGTTGGTGAAGATTTTGAATTCGTTGCTGCAGCGTACGTCGTAGCCGTAGCTGGAGGTGCCGTAGGAGATCACGCGGCCTTTTTCGGTTTCACGAACCTGTCCGCTTTCGAACGGTTCGATCATGCCGTGTTGTTCGGACATCCGGCGAATCCACTTGTCGGATTTGATGCTCATTGGCGAAGTCTCGTATCCACTGGGAAAATTGGGGCGTAGTTTACCTTTTCCCTTGGGGTCTGTCGAAGGCTGTCGAGTCTTTACTTCTGGGGGCTGCGGCTGGGTGCTCGGACCTCAGAATTGGCGGGCTGCGCTCATAGGAGCAGCCTTCCAAAAACCGCTACGAGCACATCCATGTGCGCTTGGCGAAGGCCATCCATGGCCTTCGACATTTTTGGAAGGCTGCCCCTAAGACCGCGAACTAACATCGGAGTGAAACGCCGCAAACCTTGAGACGTTGTCAGTGCTCCGTCACTGAAACGCTTGAGATCGAACCGGAAAGGTTCCGCTCCCGAGTGGACAGTTCAGCCCCTACCCTTCTCGCGATATCGCGGTAACGGCGGGCCACTTCGGAGTCCGGTTCGGCGATTACCGAGGGGGTGCCGCCGTCGGTCTGTTCGCGGATGGTCATGTGCAGGGGCAGTTGGCCGAGGAGTGTGGTGTCGTATTCCTGGGCAATGCGCTCACCGCCGCCGTGGCCGAAGAGGGGCTCTTCGTGGCCGCAGTTGCTGCAGATATGGACGCTCATGTTTTCGACCACGCCAAGCACCGGGATATCGACTTTGCGGAACATTTCGATGCCTTTCTTGCCGTCCAGCAAGGCAATGTCCTGGGGTGTGGTGACGATGACGGCGCCGGTTACCGGGACTTTCTGGGCCAGGGTGAGCTGGATGTCTCCGGTGCCGGGGGGCATGTCGACGATGAGGTAGTCGAGTTCGTTCCAGAGGGTCTGCTGGAGCAGTTGCATCACGGCGCCGCTGACCATGGGGCCGCGCCAGACCATGGGGGTTTTCTCGGTAACGACAAAAGCCATGGAGTTGGCCTGGAGGCCGTGGGCGTCCATGGGGACGAAGTATTTGTTTTCGCGGGTGTCCGGGCGTTTGCCTTCGGGCACGCCGAGCATCATGCCGATGCTGGGGCCGTAGATGTCGGCGTCCAGGATGCCGACCCGTGCGCCTTCGGCCTGGAGTGCGAGGGCCAGGTTGACGGCAGTGGTGGATTTACCGACGCCACCCTTGCCCGACGCGACAGCGATGATGTTTTTCACGCCGGGTACTGCGGGCAGGTCTTTCTGGACTTTGTAGGAGTGGATTTTCTGGCCCACGTGGACGTCCACATTTTCGACACCGGCGACGTCTTCCAGAGCATTACCGACAAGCTGCTTGAGGGCACCTGCAATGCCTTTCGAGGGGTATGGCAGCTCGACCATGAGGGTGACGTTTCCGCGCTCGTCGGCGTTCAGGGATTTTACGGCACCCAGTTGGTAGAGGTCCTTGTTGAGGTAAGGATCACGGTACTCGCGAACCGCTGATTGCAGGGCCTGCTCAGAAATCTGTGTCATCGGGTTCTCCGGAATAAGCTCATGCTCGATTTTAAGCACGGAAACAGGTGATTCGGGTGAAAATTATCTGCTCGGAAGGTATCATCTGTGCCCGTTTCTGACCATATGGGGTCTTTACCTGGGGCAATCAATCAAGACAGCCACCAGTTCCCCGTTTTGTCTTTCCAACCCGTGTCAACATAAGGTTCGGACATCACCATGACGCAAGCGAGCAAACAACAGCGCGATATTCTGGTTACCAGCGCCCTGCCGTACGCCAACGGCCCTATTCATCTGGGGCACCTGCTGGAATACATTCAGACCGACATCTGGGTGCGTTATCAGAAGATGCGTGGCCAGAATTGTTACTACGTTTGCGCCGATGATGCCCATGGCACTGCCATCATGCTTCGTGCCGAGCGGGAAGGCATTACCTCCGAGCAGTTGATCGACCGGATCCGCGAGGAGCATCAGGAGGACTTCGCCGGGTTCCACATCCGGTTCGACAACTATTACACCACCCATTCCGAAGAGAACCGTTATTTCTCGGAATATATTTACCGTCAGCTTCAGGAAAACGGGCACATTGCCACGCGCAAGATTACCCAGTCCTACGACCCTGAAAAGAACATGTTCCTGGCGGACCGGTTCATCAAGGGCACCTGCCCCAAGTGCAAAACCGAGGACCAGTACGGGGATAACTGCGAGGCCTGTGGCGCAACCTACACGCCGGCCGAGCTGATCAATCCGCGCTCGGCGGTTTCCGGCGCCACACCGATCGAGAAAGAGTCCGAGCACTATTTCTTCAAGCTGCCGGATTTCCAGGACTTCCTCGCCAAGTGGACCCGCAGCGGCACGCTGCAACCCCAGGTGGCCAACAAGCTGGCGGAATGGCTGGACGCAGGCCTTCAGGAGTGGGACATCAGCCGTGATGCGCCCTACTTCGGTTTCGAGATTCCGGACGCGCCCGGGAAATACTTCTACGTGTGGCTGGATGCGCCGATCGGCTACCTTGCCAGCTTCAAGAACCTTTGCAACCGGGAAGGCATCGATTTCGAGCACTTCTGGAAGGCCGATTCCACCGCCGAGGTCTACCACTTCATCGGCAAGGACATCATCAACTTCCACGCGCTGTTCTGGCCGTCCATGCTGCACGATGCGGGCTTCCGCACACCAACCGCAGTCTGGGCTCACGGCTTTGTCACCGTTAACGGGAAGAAAATGTCCAAGTCCCGCGGCACGTTCATCATGGCGCGCACTTACCTGGATCACCTGAACCCCGAATACCTGCGCTACTACTTCGCTGCCAAGCTGACCGGCAGCGTGGATGACATGGACCTGAATCTGGAAGACTTCGCTGCCCGGGTGAACTCGGATCTGGTGGGCAAGGTCGTCAACATTGCCAGCCGCAGCGCTGGCTTTATCACCAAGCGCTTCGACGGCCAGCTCGGCCAGGTTACCGAGCATGCCAAACTGAAGGAATTCATAGAGGCTGGGAAGGAAATCGAGGAATTCTACGAAACCCGCGAATTCGGCCGCGCGATGCGCCGGATCATGGAGCTCGCCGACATTGCCAACCAGTATGTTAACGACGAGCAGCCGTGGGTGATCGCCAAGCAGGAAGGCCAGGACGAGAATCTTCAGGCCATCTGCACCAACGCCATCAACATGTTCCATCTTCTGATGACCTATCTGGCACCGGTGCTGCCGGAGACCGCCAAGGCCTCCGAGGCTTTCCTGAATGCACCGCTGGACTGGAACAATCGGAGCGAACGCCTGGAGAACCACGGCATCAACAAGTTCAAGCCTTTGATGAACCGCGTGGATATGGCCCAGATCGAGAAAATGCTGGATTCCTCCAAGGAGGAGTTGCCCGCAGCGACCGGAAAACCAGCACCCGCTGCCAATCTTGAACCCATCGCCGATGAAATAGAATTTGGCGATTTCGCGAAAGTGGATCTTCGGGTCGTTAAAATTGTCAAGGCAGAGCATGTGGAAGGTGCCGACAAGCTTCTTCGCCTCACCCTTGACATAGGGCATGGCGAGCGCAACGTGTTTGCTGGTATCAAGTCAGCCTACAAGCCGGAAGATCTCGAGGGACGCCTGACCGTCATGGTCGCCAACCTCAAGCCGCGGAAGATGAAGTTCGGAGTGTCCGAGGGTATGGTTCTGGCGGCCGGCCCGGGAGGCAAGGACATCTTTATCCTGTCTCCGGATTCGGGCGCCACGCCCGGCATGCGGATTATGTAAGGGCGACCGGGCTGAGCGCTGACAGGTGCCAATGGAGCAAGGTAAATGACCGAATATCTGCTGATTCTGGTCAGCACCATTCTGGTGAACAATTTTGTACTGGTTCAGTTCCTGGGCCTGTGCCCCTTTATGGGCGTATCCGGAAAACTGGAGACGGCCATGGGGATGTCCCTGGCCACCACGTTCGTTCTGACCCTGGCTTCGGTGTGCAGTTACCTTGCCTATACCTACCTGCTCGAGCCGCTGGACCTCGCGTTCCTCAGAACCATCACCTTTATCCTTGTGATTGCCGTGGTGGTTCAGTTCACCGAGATGGTGGTGCGCAAAACCAGCCCGTTGCTTTACCGGGTATTGGGCATCTTCCTTCCGTTGATCACCACGAATTGCGCGGTGCTGGGCGTCGCCCTGCTTAACATCAACAAGAACAACAACTTCGTTGAGTCCGTGTTGTATGGATTTGGTGCAGCAGCGGGCTTCTCGATGGTTCTGGTGCTGTTCGCCGCCATGCGTGAGCGCATCGCCGTGTCCGATGTGCCGGTGGCCTTTCGCGGTGCTGCCATCGGGCTGGTGACAGCCGGGTTGATGGCCCTGGCTTTCCTGGGCTTTGGCGGCCTGGTCAGCGTTTGATCGGCCGGCGGGATTAGGAGTAACAGGTTATGTGGACAAGCGTTCTTGTTGCCGTTTTGGTGCTTCTGGCCCTGGCCGTTGTTTTCGGCGGCCTGCTCGGATTTGCGGCCGAACGGTTCAGGGTGGAGGGCAACCCGCTGGTGGATCAGATTGACGCCCTTCTTCCCCAGACCCAGTGTGGCCAGTGCGGCTATCCCGGTTGCCGGCCCTACGCCGAATCCATTGCCGAGGGGGGGCCGATCAACAAATGCCCGCCGGGCGGCGAGTCTACCATCAAGGCACTGGCAGACCTGCTGGATGTGGAACCGGAACCCCTGGATGCCGAACACGGCGTTGAACAGGTCAAACGGGTTGCGGTGATTCGTGAGGACGAATGCATTGGTTGCACCAAGTGCATCCAGGCCTGCCCCGTTGACGCCATTCTTGGCGCCGCCAAGCACATGCACACGGTCATTGAGAGCGAATGCACCGGCTGCGATCTGTGTGTTGATCCCTGCCCGGTGGACTGCATCGACATGGTGACGGTGGAACCCGATATTCGTACCTGGACCTGGACACCGCCCAAGTCCGGACTCATTGCCACCGATCGCCAGGGAGCCAGTGCCTGATGACTCAACTCTGGGATTTCTCCGGCGGCATCCATCCTCCGGAACACAAAGACATCTCAACCGCGCGTCCGATTCGCGATGCCGGCATGCCTGCCCAGTTGGTTCTGCCACTTCAGCAGCACATCGGTGATCCGGCGGAGGCCATTGTTGAGGTCGGCGAGCGGGTCTTGAAGGGCCAGAAAATTGCCGACGTTAAAACCGGCATGGGCGTTCCCGTTCATGCACCGACATCCGGAGTGATCGAGAGCATCGCCGACTTCCCTGTCCCCCATCCCTCAGGTATGGCGGACCGGTGCATCACCCTGAAACCGGATGGCGAGGACCAATGGTGCCAGCGCAGTCCAGTGGCGGATTATCGTTCTCTGGAGCGCGACGAGGTTCTGCAAATTATCCGTGATGCCGGTATTTCCGGTATGGGTGGAGCCGGCTTTCCCACCAATATCAAACTCCGGCCACCAAGGGATCGCAAGGTCAGCACGCTCATTCTGAACGGCGCAGAATGCGAGCCCTATATCACCGCTGATGACATGACCATGCGGGAAAAGGCCGACGAGGTGGTTGCCGGGCTGAAAATCATGGCGTGGATTCTGCGCCCCGAGCGTTGCGTGATCGGTATTGAGGACAACAAACCCGAAGCCATTGCCGCGCTGCGAAAAGCCACCGAAGGCACCCAGACCGAAATTGCGGTTGTTCCCACCAAGTATCCCTCAGGTGGCGAGAAACAGCTGATCCAGATACTGACCGGCATGGAAGTGCCCAGCGGCGGAATTCCCGCTGATATCGGCGTGATGTGCCAGAACATCGGAACCGCCGTTGCCGTGGCAAATGCGGTCCTGGAGGGTACGCCGCTGATTTCCCGAATCGTTACCATCACGGGGGAAGCCGTTCGGGAACCGGGCAACTTCGAAACGCTTATTGGCACACCGATTGAGCATCTGCTCGGGCAGGCTGGTGTTAACCAGGATGCGGTCAGCCGCCTGGTGCTTGGCGGCCCCATGATGGGTTACACACTCACGACCGAAGCGGTACCGGTCATCAAGACCACCAACTGCGTGATTGCGGCAACGGCAGCTGAACTGCCGGCACCACCACCGGAACAACCCTGCATCCGGTGTGGCCAGTGCGCCGAAGCCTGCCCCATGGAGCTGTTGCCGCAGCAACTTTTCTGGCACGCCAAGGCCACCGAATTTGAAAAGGCGGAGCACCTGAACCTGTTTGACTGCATAGAATGTGGCGCCTGTTCCTATGTTTGCCCGAGTTCGATTCCGCTGGTTCAGTACTATCGGTTCGCCAAGGGTGAAATCCGTGCCCAACAGGCAGAACAGTTGAAAGCCGACCGGGCCCGGGAACGCTTCGAGGCACGCCAGGAACGCCTCGAGCGCGAGCAACAGGAGAAAGAACTGAGGCGCAAGGAGCGGGCGCAGGCCGCAGCCGAAGCAGCCGCGAAAAAACAGGCAGAGGCGGAGAAAGCGGCCGCCGAAGGTCAGGCTGTTGACGAACGTGCCGCCAAGTCGGCGCTTGTGGAGCAGGCCCTGGCCCGTAAGAAAGCAAAGGCACAAGCGTCCCAGTCGCCTGCCCCCAGTGCACCGCCGACCGAAGAAAAGCCCGACATCGAGGCCCTTGAGAAGCAGCTGGAGCAGGCCAGGTCCAAGCTGGAAACCATGCAAGGCATGCTTGATGACGCCAAAGCCCAGCAGGCAGACAACGTCGAGAAGCTGGAGAGGGCCGTGGCCAAGAATCACGATCGGGTGCAAAGAGCGGAAGAGGCGCTGTCTGAGGCCAGAGAAAAGCTGGCCGCCGGTCCGACTGAATCCCAGACAACCCACTAAACGAGATCAGGCAACACATCCATGGCATTTGTTCAGCAGTCATCGCCACACGCCCACAAGGCCCGGCCAACATCCCGCGTGATGTTATGGGTGCTTATTGCGGCCTTGCCTGGCCTGTTGGCCCAGACGCTATTCTTCGGCTGGGGCAACCTGATCAACGTGGTCTTCTGTATTGCCCTGGCGATCGCCTCTGAAGCTGCCCTGCTCAAGCTCAGAAAAAAGCCGGTTGCCTTCTTCATCAAAGACAATACCGCCGCCGTCACCGGCCTTCTGTTGGCTCTGTCGCTGCCCCAGTTTGCGCCCTGGTGGGTATCTGCGGTCGCAGTGATCTCGGCTATCGTTGTGGCCAAACAACTCTATGGCGGGCTGGGCTCAAATCCTTTCAACCCTGCCATGGTTGGTTACGCCCTGGTTCTGGTGTCTTTTCCGGTTGCGATGACAACGAACTGGGCAGAGCCCGCCATGCTCTGGGACGGTGCTCCGGGCTTTGGCGAGACCCTGGCAACCATAGCCTCCGGCCAGCAAACAGCGGTCGATGGCTGGACAATGGCAACGCCTCTTGACGAGTACAAACACAAGATCACCACCCACACAGCAACCGAGGTGCTGAACCACCCAACGTTTGGTGAGGGTATCGCCAGAGGCTGGGAATGGGTCAATGCGGCATTTCTGGCAGGAGGCCTTCTGCTCATCGCCCTGCGGATCATTACCTGGCACATTCCGACAGGATTTCTTGGTGGGATGATCGTAATGAGCCTGGCCTTTGGCAACAATGCCGACCTCTATGCACCACTATCCCTGCATCTGCTTGCAGGCGGGACCATGCTCGGCGCCTTTTTTATCGCTACCGACCCGGTGTCAGCAGCTACGAGCCACCAGGGGAAACTCATCTATGGAGCGGGAATTGGCATTCTGATCTACCTGATCCGCACCTGGGGCAATTATCCCGACGCCGTGGCGTTCAGCGTTCTGCTGATGAATTTTGCCGTTCCTTTCATTGATCATTACACACCTCCACGCACTTACGGCCACCACAAGGCCCGTCGGGGTGTACCGGGGAGCCAGGGGTAATCATGGCTGCAGTTGCACAGTCCATCCGCCGCAGCGCCATCGGGCTCGGCCTGTTCGCCGTGATCACCGGCGGCACCATTGCCGTAACCCAGGTGGCCACGGAAGAGCGAATTCGTGAACAGGCCGCCCGCGCAGAGGCCCAGGCCCTGTATGAAATCATTCCCGAAAGCCGGCACAACAACGACCTGCTCAGGGATACGGTACAGTTGCCTGCCAGTGAGCGCCTGGCACAGCCCGGCCCTCTGAACGTCTGGGTAGCTCGACAGAACGAGCAGCCCATTGGCATGATAATGCCCGTGGTAGCACCCGACGGGTATTCCGGCAAGATTCATCTCCTCGTGGGAGTGGACATGACGGGGACCATTCTCGGAGTGAGGGTAACCAGTCACAAGGAAACGCCGGGGCTGGGAGACCAGATTGAAACCCGCAAATCCGACTGGATCAAGAGTTTCGATGGCCGCTCGCTGGGCAAACCGCCGCATCGGGAATGGAACGTTAAAAAGAATGGTGGAGAATTCGATCAGTTCACAGGCGCAACGATCACGCCAAGGGCTGTAGTGAAAGCGGTTCAGAAAGCACTGATCTATTTTCGGGAAAACCGTCAGATTATCCGTGAGCGGCTCAACGAAGAGCCGTCACCGAGAGACAAGATCCTGAACCCTGAAGCGATTGCCGGCGAATCGTCCAATACGGAGCATTCCTGACCATGGCAACCAAATCATCGAGCGAAATCATCCGCGACGGGCTCTGGGACAACAACCCGGCCCTCGTCCAGGTGCTTGGGCTATGCCCGCTTCTGGCCGTGACCAGTACCGTTGTTAATGCCATCGGGCTGGGGCTGGCTACACTCATGGTGCTCATGGGGTCCAATCTTGCGGTGTCACTGATTCGCAATTTCGTAAGCGAGTCTGTGCGCCTGCCCGCATTCGTCATGATCATCGCTTCATTCGTAACCTGCGCCGAACTGCTCATGCAGGCCTTTACCTATGAGCTTTATCTGATTCTTGGCATCTTCATTCCACTGATCGTCACCAACTGCGCCATCCTCGGCCGGGCTGACGCTTTTGCTTCCAGAAATCCACCACTTCCGGCACTGCTGGATGGCGCCATGATGGGCCTTGGCTTTCTGGCGGTGCTGGTTGTCCTGGGCGGCCTTCGGGAACTCATCGGACAGGGCACCCTGTTTGTGGACATGCACCTGCTGCTGGGCCCCGTTGCTGCCGACTGGGTGATCCGCCCCTTCGACAACTACCCGGATATGCTGTTCATGATTCTTCCGCCCGGCGCCTTTATCGGGCTAGGACTGCTGATCGCGCTCAAAAATGGTATCGACAACCATCTGGAAGAGCGCCGCAAGGCACATGAACCAGCGCCTGTAGCAGCAGGCAGCAAGCGGGTCCGGGTTACCGGGAACGTATCCTGAGTCCGCACTTGCACAAGACTGAGAGCTGATGAACAAACAGAAACGCATTGAGATCTTCACCCGCCTCAGGGAGGCCAACCCCAACCCGACCACCGAGCTGAACTATTCCAGCCCGTTCGAGTTGCTGATTGCCGTTATTCTTTCGGCCCAGGCCACGGATGTGGGTGTCAACAAGGCTACCGACAAGCTTTTCCCGGTCGCCAACACACCTGAGGCCATCCTGGCCCTGGGAGTCGATGGCCTGAAGGAATACATCAAGACCATTGGCCTGTTTAACAGCAAGGCCGAGAACGTGATCAAGACCTGTCGAATCCTGATTGAGAAACACGGCGGCCAGGTGCCGGAGCGGCGGGAGGATCTGGAGGCGTTGCCCGGAGTCGGTCGCAAAACCGCAAACGTGGTCTTGAACACCGCTTTCGGCCACATGGCCATGGCAGTGGACACTCACATCTATCGCGTGTCGAACCGCACCGGCATTGCGCCCGGCAAGAACGTTCTGGAGGTGGAGAACCGGTTGATGCGCCTGGTGCCAAAGGAGTTCCTGCTGGACGCGCACCACTGGCTGATTCTGCACGGGCGCTATACCTGTACCGCCCGCAAACCGAAATGCGGCGCCTGTATCATTGAGGACCTGTGCGAGTTCAAGCAGAAACGGGATTATCTCTGAATCCGCGGCGTAAAAAAGCCGGCATCTTGCCGGCTTTTTGTTTCAGATGCCAAGCCGCGGTTAGCGCTGACCCAGCATTTTCTCCTTCAGATCCTTCTGAGCCGGCTTATCGGACAGCCAGATTCCGAACAGGGCCTTTTTAAAGGCCAGGTCGCCAACCGTGTCCTTTTGCTCGCCGTTCTTGAGGACCCGCACGCCTTCGCCCGGCAGGTACACCAGATCGAAAACGTCACCCTCGGTGATTTCTTCCTGGAAGACCGCCATAAACTGGTCCACATCCTCCTGGATAGAAGCCATATCGCCGTCGGTGGAGGCCTCGAAACCTTCCAGGGTGGCCTCTGTCATGCGTTCGCTGGTAATCATGCCGGAGATGATGTGCAGAGTGATGGCCTGGGGCTCATCTGCGTTAATCACGGCCTCACCATCGTCGATGGTCTCGGGAACGTACAGACCGCCGACATACAGGTCCATAAACCATTTGGAACGGGTACCTGCGCCATTAAGCGTGAGTTCGGTATCCATGGCGGAATAGGTATCCGGAACATCAACACCTTCCACGGTGAGGGCGGCGGCTGGAGCAGACAGCAGGGCCGTCAGCGTCAGAGACGCAAAACCGGTTGTAAGAGCCTTCTTCATAGTCCTTTCCTTTTCGATCGTTATTATTGACGTGTTTCATTCGTGCACCGGGTTTCGACACCCTTATCCCCGCCCGGTCACGGCATTCTATCAACGGCGCTGGCGGGCGGGACGCGCCCTGGTTCTCATTTGGAGCGATCCTGAAACACAAAAAAGCCGGCCAGGGATTCCCTGGCCGGCTTTGGATCGAAAGAAAAGAAAGACGTTACTTGAACAGCAGGTTTCCTGACAGGCCTTCCTTCTCCAGGATCTCCCGAAGACGACGAAGCGCCTCGACCTGGATCTGTCTTACTCGCTCACGGGTCAGACCAATCTCCTGGCCGACTTCCTCCAGCGTGCTCACCGGGTAGCCCCGCAGACCAAAACGGCGTGACAGAACTTCCTGCTGCTTGTCGCTAAGCTGGTCAATCCACTTCTCCAGGCAGGAACACATATTGTTGTCCTGCAAGAGATCCGCCGGATCCGAAGCCCCTTCATCCGCTACGGTATCCAGAAGCGACTTTTCGCCACCGGCACCAATGGGAGTGTCCATGGAAGCGACGCGCTCATTGAGACCCAACATCCGCTTAACGTCGGCCACGGGCTTATCGACCATTCTGGCGATTTCCTCCGCCGAGGGCTCATGATCCAGTTTCTGGGTCAGTTCCCGCGCTGCACGGAGATACAGATTGAGTTCCTTGACCACATGAATCGGCAGACGGATGGTGCGGGTCTGATTCATGATGGCCCGCTCAATGGTCTGGCGAATCCACCAGGTGGCGTAGGTGGAGAATCGGAAACCCCGCTCCGGATCAAACTTTTCCACCGCCCTGATCAGGCCAAGGTTGCCCTCTTCGATCAGGTCCAGCAGGGTCAGCCCGCGGTTCACGTAACGTCGTGCGATCTTCACCACAAGGCGAAGGTTGCTCTCGATCATCCGTTTGCGGCCGGACTCCTCTCCCTTGCGTGCCAGACGGGCAAAATAGACCTCTTCTTCCGGCGTAAGCAGGGGGGAAAAACCAATTTCGTTGAGATACAGCTGAGTGGCATCCAGCTGCTTTTGACTGGTGAAATAACGTCCCTGGGTGGGGATGTCCTCTTCTACTTCGGCCACTTCTTCGGTGGACTCTTTTTCAACTTTCTCTTCTGCTAACAATTGATCCTCGGCATCGTCCATGTCCGATACACGATCAATGATGATGTCTTCTTGCTCTGCTGACATTTGTCTTGCCCCGCCTCTCAATAATCCTGGATGTTCGCCCGATACTTCTTGTTATTGCGGACGTCTTTGTCTTCACGCTTTTTTCTTCAGGACATTTTGTTGGTCGGCCTGTCATGGCCTTTACCGTTCTTGTTTTTCTTGCGAACGCGGTGTTTTGTCAGTGCCAGGGTGTGCGATCAGGGCAGCCCTCTGACTGCGTCATTCATTAGCGCGGCGGCAGATAATGGACTGGGTCAACCGGATTGCCATTTTTGCGAATTTCAAAATGCAACATGGGTCGTTCAGCGCCACTGCTACCGAGCTCTGCGATCACCTGCCCGGCTTTCACATCCTCCCCTTCCTGCACCAGAATCTTCCGGTTATGAGCGTAAGCACTTAAATAGTGCTCGTTGTGATTCACGATAATCAGGTTGCCGTATCCAAGCAACCCGTTGCCGGCATAGACCACATTCCCGGTGGCCGCAGCTCTTACAGCATCCCCGGCTTGCCCGGCAATATCAATACCTTTATTGACTTTTCCGGATGTTGAATATCCAGCAATTAAAGTGCCAACGTGAGGCCAGCGCCATTCAATCCGGGCCACGGTCTGGGTCTGGGAAGCGAGCGGCGCGCCCTTGTTCGCTGCTCTCGTCACCGCAGGTTTGGGTGCCGTGGCGGCTGTCTGTTTTGGAGGCGAAGCACGACTCGCCGTTTTCGGCGGTTGCGATCCAGACGGCTTTTTGGCAGCTGTAGTCTGGCTGCCCGAGGTTACACTTCCGCGAAGATCCAGACGAATCACCTGACCTGCTTTGAGATTCCAGGGCGGGCCAATGCCATTGGCGTCGCCAAGCTCGCGGTAGTCCCGACCATACCGCCAGGCTATGCTGTAAAGGGTTTCACCGGGTTTGACGACGTGACGGCCCCAATAGACCGGGGGATTGTAAATGTCGTCCTGGTAGAGTGCCGGCGTGTTACAGCCGGAAAGTAGCAGCAGGGCCATGAGGGGCAGGAGTGCAAGGCGGCTGGCCAGCACCTTTTTCGCGGGGCGATCAGGCTCTGAGGCACCGGACGGGAACCGCGGGGACGCCGGTGAAACGGCATTGATGAGCCCACGCATGAATCTCACAGGAATAAAACTGACCCAGTTATGAAAAATCCGTATAACCGCTGTCGGTTGTCGAAGCAGTTTCTAAAGTTTTTATAGTAACTTGCTAATATATTGCACATTTTTCTCGCGAAGCCAAGTTACTAACCGACCTCCCTTGTTACCTCCAGAAACATCCGTTTTGTGCGTTAGGTAACACTCTTCGCACACAGTCGCCTCAAATCACCTCGATGGTGCGACCTCTCCATGCCGGGAACCGAGCCACTCCACCAGCAGAACGAGGGCAAAACCGGCCGCCGCCATGAGCAGGGCAAATAGCACCTGGGGATCCTGGCCGGCCTGCTCCGCAAAGGTAGAGGGCCAGATACTCGTCTCATTAAGAGGAACTTGTTCACCGGAGCTGTTGGTACGCCAACTGAGAGTCTCCTTCCAGGGCCAGACCTTGTTGAGCGCTCCAATCATGAAGCCGGTGAGCAAGGCGAGCACGAGATCATGAAAATGGTGGAACGCCCAGGTGATCAGGCGGGCGATGGATAAAAGACCCACCACGCAACCTGCCATAAACAGAAGCAGAATGCCCGCGTCCAACGATTTGATCGCGGCGAGCACGGGCGCATACATACCAATAATCACCAGGATAAAGCTGCCCGAGATGCCAGGAAGAATCATGGCGCAGATGGCCAGCGCGCCGGCACCAAAGAACGCCAGAGTGGAAGGCGCAACCTCGCTGGCAGACAGGGTGGTTATCCACCACGCGATAACAATGCCGAATAACAGCGGAACCAGCAGTGCGGGCTTGTAGTGTCGCACCTGACGCCCGACATGCCACACCGAAGCGACGATCAATCCAAAGAAAAAGCTCCAGATCAGGATCGGGTAGGCTACCAGCATATAGCTGATCCCAGATGCCAGGGTAGCAATACTGGTCAGGACGCCCGCCAGCAAGGCGACCAGAAAAGTTCCGTCACAGGCGTGCCAGAACCGACTGAACCGGCCGCGAATCAAGTCATGGAAAACTGCTCCCGGAACCGCGTTGATAGCTTCCAGGAGGCGGAAATAGATACCGGTGATGAAGGCAATGGTGCCACCGGAAACCCCTGGAACGATATCAGCGGCACCCATGGCGATTCCCCGAAGAAATACGGCTGCAGGGTGGTGGCTGCGTGCAATATCGTTGTCCGGGTTTGGTTTACTTTCTGAAGAGTCGACCATGATTATCGGACAACCCCGCCCAGAAGCGGCACAAACCGGACCGGTTCCAGCTCCTTGTGATCAAAGCGATCTCCCCGCCGGGTTACCTGCACCAGCACCTGGTTCTCCTCACCGACAGGGGCAATCAACACGCCACCGTCTGCCAGTTGGGCGAGCAATTCGGCTGGAACTTCAATGGGCGCTGCGGTCACGATAATGCCGTCGAAAGGGCCACGTTCAGGCCAGCCCATGCCACCATCAGCATGTTTCAGGAACACGTTTCTGGCGTTCAGTTGTCGCAACCGGTCCCGGGCCCTGTCCTGAAGCGCCTTGATCCGCTCGACGCTGTAGATTTCGGCGAACAGGCGGGAGAGCACCGAGGTCTGGTAACCGGACCCGGTGCCAAGTTCCAGGACCCGTGAGGGCCCGTGGGCAAGCATCAATTCAGTCATGCGGGCCACTATGTAGGGCTGTGACAAGGTTTGGCCGTAGCCAATCGGTAGCGATGTATCTTCGTAGGCCCTATGGGAAAGCGCCTCATCCAGGAAAATGTGCCGTGGCACCTCTCCCATAATCTCAAGTACCCGGTCCGACTCGATGCCGGCTTCCCTGAGGCGCTGAACCAGTCGCATCCGGGTCCGTCGGGAGGTCATCCCGATGCCTTCGAGCTGCGCTGTCATCCCCGCCCCTCCAGCGAAACCTCCAGGGTATCGACCCAATCCCGGAGCCGTGAGAGCGCCTCATGCCGGGTCATGTCGATGTGAACCGGGGTAACCGAGACATAACC
Organism: Marinobacter sp. DSM 26671; assembly: GCF_900112835.1. Classification (NCBI taxonomy): domain Bacteria; kingdom Pseudomonadati; phylum Pseudomonadota; class Gammaproteobacteria; order Pseudomonadales; family Marinobacteraceae; genus Marinobacter; species Marinobacter sp. DSM 26671. Next base: position 189,596 of record NZ_FONF01000008.1, read on the forward strand.
TTCACGTACGGCATTGAAATCAGTGCCGGGACCGGCGTCACCGCCGACACCTGCCGCCCCGATCCAGTAACGCTCTTTGCCGCGAGGACAGGTCATCGGGACGGCACCCTCTGCCCGTTCCCGGTGGCCCAGGCGCGTCACCCGAATGCCAGCCAGTTCCTCCCAGGGAACATCCGGGACATTCACGTTGAGAATGGAGCGAGGCCCCAGCACCAGGGGGCGCTCGTTCTCGAGCAGCACCCGGACAACCCGGGCGGCGGTCTCGTAGTGAAAGTGGCCATCGTTGACAAGGGAGACGGCAATGGCGGGAAGTCCGAGGTGGCGACCCTCGGTTGCCGCAGCAACGGTACCGGAGTAGATAATGTCGTCGCCTAGGTTGGCGTGGGTGTTGATACCCGACACCACCCTGTCGAACGGCTCACGGAACAATCCGTTCACCGCCAGATGGACGCAGTCGGTCGGTGTTCCATCGACCGAACGAAAACCGTTGGGATGTTCCTCAACCGTCAGGGGGCGATTGAGCGTCAGGGCGTTACTGGCGCCGCTGTGATCCCGGTCAGGCGCCACGACCTCAAGCTCACCCAGTCCTTTTAAGCCATCAAACAGGGCTATGAGCCCCGGTGAATGAACGCCGTCATCATTCGACAACAGAATACGCACAGTGTTCTCCGCTAGCCTTGTTGTTCGTTGTGTCGGCCGAGGCTCATGTCCTCAAGCTCGAAAATATCACTCAAAATCGTTGTCGCGTACTGGCCGGGCGAAAGAAAAAACGCCAGCTCCAGACAGTCCTCAGCGACCCACTGCCAGGAGAGGCTCTCCGGTTTTACCGCCAATGGCCTTCGCTCCGGTTTCATCCGGCTGACCGAAAAAAGGGCGGCCAACTCCGGGGTTTGCTCGACAATGCCCCGCTCGAAGGTTTCCAGGGGCCCGGAAGCGGTGGTGCCGCCGTCACCCCACAGTGGACCTGTCGCTCCTGCCTCGGCCCAGCTGCCATCGTCTACCCGAGCTGCCAGCACCTCATTGAACAGCCAGGAGCGCGCTGCCGAAAAATACAATACGTTTTTCGAGCCGTCGCTGCCAGCTCGCTTTTTGCCACCCCGGCCTTTTCCGCCGGACCGGCCACGTCGGTTCAGGGTAGCGGGATCGAGATGCACCGCACGGTCAAGGTTAGCGCCATCATTGCCAAACCGTTGGGGGCCAAAGTAGTTTGGAGCCCCAATATCGCCCAGACGCTCCAGCGCTCGGTCAATAACCTGGTGCTCACCGGAGACGGCCCTCAGGGTAATCGTGAAGCCATTACCCCTGTGCTCCCCGCGCCGCAATTTCCGCGCCTGCCGCGAAACCGCCAGAACCGGCCAGCGTAGGCCAATCTCCCGGATCAGAGCGGTGTCCTGATCCTCGTTTCCGGGACGGTACAGACTGAACCACTGGCGGGTCACAGCATGCCTATCCTTGAGCCCACAGAAACCGACATCAAAGTGACGACACCCGGCGATCCTGGCCAATTCGCGGGCAACATACTCTGTGTTATCACCCACTTTCTCCAGTTTCAAACAAAGATGCTCGCCACTGCCTGCGATTACATCTCCCTCGACGGCCGGGCCGCTTTCCGGCAGCTCCAGCAATTCGTCGACAATGAAATCGCCCGGGGCGGTTTTCAGGCGGCCAGAGGCAATACGACTGCCGCCGGAGGTTGGCCAGTCAAGGCGCCAGTTGCTCAAGATTCCACCGGTTCAAGCAGGCAGATCGCCTGGCAGGCAATGCCTTCGCCGCGCCCGGTAAAACCCAGCTTTTCCGAGGTGGTGGCTTTCACGCTGACACGACTGGCCGGCACACCCAGATCTTCGGCAATGTTCAAACGGATGGCATCGATATGGGGCGCCATCTTGGGAGCCTGGGCAATGATTGTGGTATCCACGTTAACGACGGAGAAACCCTCGTCCCGGACCCGGTTCACAACCCGACGCAAAAGGTCCCTGCTGTCGGCCCCTGCCCACTCGTCACTGGTGTCCGGGAAGAAATGCCCGATGTCGCCAAGCGCGGCAGCGCCCAGCAATGCATCTGCCAAAGCATGCAGCAGGACATCACCATCAGAATGAGCCTTGAGCCCGTGGGAATGCGGAATGCTTACGCCGCCAATAATCACAGAGTCGCCTTCGCAGAAGGCGTGGACATCGAAGCCCTGACCAATACGCATAATGTGCTCCGGAACACTCCGAAAGTTCAGAATTGGCTCAGAATGAAGCCTGCCAGTGCCAGATCGGCGGGCACGGTGATCTTGATATTGTCCGGCCGCCCTTCAACCAGCACCGGCATGTTACCGGAAAACTCCACCGCGGAGGACTCATCGGTCACCGGAAGGTCCCGGGCAAGAGCTGCCTCCAGAGAATCAACAAGAACACGATAGCGAAACATCTGGGGCGTCAGAGCCCGCCACAACCCCGTGCGATCAACGGTCTCAATCACTTCCGGAAGCTCAGCAGTAACGGCTTTCTTTAAAGTGTCGGCAACCGGCGAGGCAAGCAGCCCCCCGACAGGATGGCTGTAGAGCCGGTCAATCAGATTTGAAAGATCCCGGGTATCAAGGCAGGGCCTCGCCGCATCGTGCACCAGAACCCAGTCGTCATCTTTCACCTGTTCCGCCATGGCGTGCAGCGCCGACAACACCGAACCAGCTCTTTCGGAACCGCCGGTACAGGTCTGGATTCGGCTATCGCCGCTGGCTTCGGTATCCGGCCACCAATGGTCGGCCGGGTGCAATGGCACCATGCAGCCGGAAAAAGGCGCGGAATCCATGAGTCGGGAAAGGGTGATGTCGAGAATGAAACGCTCGCCAATCCGAAGGTACTGTTTCGGTTGCTCAGCCTGCATACGCTGGCCGATGCCGGCGGCAGGAACAATCAGCCAGAGTCTCGGGGAAGGCATAGACAATCAGTTTTCAACAACCAGGAAAAAGGTCTCGTCGTCTCTTATCAGGCCGAGGTTCATTCTGGCCCGTTCTTCAACGGCGCCCTGCTCGTTACGCAGATTCCTGACTTCCGCATAGAGACGTTCATTGCGGGTAGCCAGCTCGGCATTTTCTTCACGTTGCTCGGCAATGGACTGCTCCAGAGCCCATACCTGCGCAAAGCTGCCCTCCCCGACCCACAGGCGCACCTGCAGCAGGAGAATCACAACCACCATTAAGGTCCAGAGCAACTTCATTGCCGATTCCGTTCAAAATTCAATCAATCAAAATACCAACGCCGGACGTTGAGTATAGACCTTAGAGTAGATTAGCAACAAATTCTTCTAACTGCCTGTACAAAAAGGCCATCATGTCCGGAATTTCGCCCAGAACACGATGGCCTTAACAGTTTTTCGCCAATTACCGGCCAGACACTCTGCCAGAACCGGTGGGATCAGTCGATCAGCCCTGCCCTTTGATTTCGCTCAGGCCGCGGTAAGGCGCCTTACCGTCCAGCGCTTCTTCGATGCGCAGCAGCTGGTTGTACTTGGCAACACGATCCGAACGGCACAGGGAACCGGTCTTGATCTGGCCGGCGCAGGTCGCCACCGCCAGATCGGCAATGGTGGTGTCCTCGGTTTCACCGGAACGATGTGAAATCACGGCAGTGAAACCGGCATCCTGGGCCATCTTGATGGCATCGAGGGTTTCGCTCAGGCTGCCGATCTGGTTGAACTTGATCAGGATGGAGTTACCCACGCCCTTCTCGATACCCTGCTTCAGGATTTTGGTGTTGGTCACAAACAGGTCGTCACCGACCAGTTGAACCTTGGCGCCCAGTTTGTCGGTCAGCACCTTCCAGCCATCCCAGTCGCTCTCGTCCATGCCGTCTTCAATGGAGACAATCGGATATCGCTCACACAGACCTGCCAGGTAATCGGCAAAGCCCTCGGAATCGAAGCTCTTGCCTTCGCCGGACAGCTGGTACTGGCCATCCTTGTAGAATTCGGAAGATGCACAGTCCAGGGCGAGGGTCACATCGGTACCAAGCTTGTAACCGGCCTTCTCGACCGCTTCCTGGATAACCGCCAGCGCCGCTTCGTTGGAGGGCAGGTTGGGAGCAAAACCACCCTCATCACCAACCGCTGTGTTCAGGCCCTGGGCCTTCAGCACTTTTTTCAGGCTGTGAAAAATCTCCGCGCCAACCCGCAGGGCTTCAGAGAAGCTCTTGGCGGAAACCGGCTGAACCATGAACTCCTGGATATCAACGTTGTTATCCGCGTGCTCACCACCGTTCAGAATGTTCATCATCGGCACCGGCATGGAGAACTGGCCGGAGGTACCGTTGATGTCTGCAATGTGTGCATACAGTGGCTTGCCCAGGGAGATAGCTGCAGCCTTCGCCGCCGCCAGGGAAACTGCCAGGATGGCGTTGGCGCCCAGGTTGGCCTTGTTCTCGGTACCGTCGAGGTCCAGCATGATCTGATCCAGAGCACGCTGATCAGCTGCATCTTTGCCTACCAGTGCATCACGGATCTTGCTGTTCACGGCTTCTACAGCCTTAAGAACACCCTTGCCAAGGTAACGGGAAGCGTCACCATCACGCAGTTCCAAGGCTTCCCGGGAACCCGTGGAGGCACCAGAAGGCGCGCAGGCGCTGCCGACGGTGCCGTCTTCGAGGATAACGTCGGCTTCTACTGTCGGGTTACCGCGGGAATCCAGAACCTCACGGCCCTTGATGTTGGCAATCTTGGTCATTCTTCTCTGTCTCCAAGTTCATGTTCAAATTCGGGAGTCAGAGCGAACGGGAACGGCCCTGCGAAAACCGCTACGAGCACATCCATGTGCGCTTGTTTCGGGCCATCCATGGCCCTCTACATTTTCACAGGGCCGTTCCCGCTCGCTCCCATAGTCCGCGTAAAACGCCAACACCGCCAATCAGGCGGTGTCGATAGATTTAAAGCTTTTTACCAGATCATCCACAGCTTTCACCCGCTGCAGGAAGGGCTCAAGCTGGCTCAGCCGCAAAGCGCAGGGGCCATCGCACTTGGCTTTGTCCGGGTCCGGATGGGCCTCCAGGAACAAACCGGCCAACCCCTGGGACATACCCGCCAGCGCCAGGTCAGTCACCTGGGCACGTCGGCCACCGGCCGAATCCGCGCGTCCGCCGGGCATTTGCAGGGAGTGGGTCACATCGAACATCACCGGTACGTTCATGGCTTTCATAATGCCAAAGCCCAGCATGTCGACAACCAGGTTGTTGTAGCCGAAGCTGCTGCCCCGCTCACACAGGATCACCTTGTCATTGCCGGCTTCCTCGCACTTGGTGATGATGTGCTTCATTTCCTGGGGAGCCAGGAACTGGGCCTTCTTGATGTTGATCACCGCACCGGTTTTCGCCATGGCGACCACCAGGTCGGTCTGGCGGCTCAGGAAAGCCGGCAGCTGGATGATGTCGCATACCTGCGCTGCGAGAGCGGCCTGGGCCGGCTCGTGGACGTCCGAAATAATGGGAACACCAAACTTGCTTTTGATGTCCGCCAGAATCTGCAGCCCTTTCTCAAGGCCTGGACCACGAAACGAATTCACCGACGAACGGTTGGCCTTATCAAACGACGCCTTGAAAACGTAGGGAATGCCGAGCTTGCCGGTGGCCTCAACGTAGGCCTCGGCAACCTCCATGGCCAGCTCCGGCGACTCAAGGACGTTCATGCCACCAAAGAGCACAAACGGTTTGTCGTTGGCGACGTCGATTCCCGAAACGTTTACAGTGCTCTGCGCCATGCTCAGGATCCTTTCTTACAGGCCAGTGCTGCCTCAACAAAGCCTTTGAACAGCGGGTGGCCGTCCCTGGGTGTGGAGGTAAATTCCGGATGGAACTGACAGGCGACAAACCAGGGATGATCCGGCGCTTCAACCACTTCGACCAGACGACCATCGGTCGAACGACCTGAGATCTGAAGACCGGCCTCTTCCAACTTTGGCAGGAAGTGGTTGTTGACCTCGTAACGATGGCGATGACGCTCGCGAATGGTTTTCTTGCCATAGCAGTTGGCAATGGTGGAACCTTCGGTAAGCACGCAATCCTGGGCGCCGAGACGCATGGTCCCGCCAAGATCAGATTCTTCCGTACGCTCTTCGCGCTCTCCGGTGGAATCCAGCCATTCGGTGATCAGGCCCACCACCGGCTCCGGCGTGTGCTCGCGGAATTCTGTGCTGTGAGCGTCGGTCAGACCGGCCACGTTCCGCGCGTATTCAATTACAGCAACCTGCATACCCAGGCAGATGCCAAGGTAAGGCACCTTGTTCTCACGGGCATACTGAACCGTGCGGATCTTGCCTTCCACGCCGCGCTCACCGAAACCGCCCGGCACCAGAATCGCGTCGGCACTGGTCAGCGCACCGGTGCCATCACGCTCGATGTCTTCGGAATCGATGTAGTTGATATTGACCTTGGTGCGGGTCTTGATGCCGGCGTGCAGCAGGGATTCGATCAGCGACTTGTACGCGTCGAGAAGCTCCATGTACTTGCCAACCATGGCAATGGTCACTTCCTGCTCGGGATTCATCAGTGATTCAACAACGTTGTCCCACTCACTGAGGTCCGCAGGACGTGCATCCAGGCCGAATCGTTCGATAACGAGCTGATCCAGGCCATGCTCATAGAGCATGCGAGGAATGGCGTAAATGGATTTTGCATCCTGGAGAGGAATAACGGCCCGCTCTTCGACGTTGGTGAACAGGGCAATCTTGCGTCGTGAACTGGCGTCCACCTCGTGCTCGGAGCGGCACAGCAGGATATCCGGCTGCAGACCGATAGAGCGCATTTCCTTGACCGAGTGCTGGGTGGGCTTGGTCTTGATCTCACCCGCAGTGGCAATGTACGGAACCAGGGTCAGGTGCATGAAAAGTGCACGCTGGGGACCGACTTCAACCTTCAGTTGGCGGCAGGCTTCGAGGAACGGCAGGGATTCAATATCGCCTACCGTGCCACCAATCTCGATCAGCGCTACGTCGGCGCCAGCAGCACCTTCAACGACCCGGCGCTTGATCTCGTCAGTGATATGGGGGATTACCTGCACAGTTCCGCCCAGGTAGTCGCCACGGCGCTCCTTGCGGATTACTTCCTCGTACACCCGACCGGTGGTGAAGTTGTTGCGCTTGCTCATCGGGGAGCGGATGAAGCGCTCGTAGTGGCCCAGATCGAGGTCTGTTTCCGCGCCATCCTCGGTGACAAAAACCTCACCGTGCTGGAACGGGCTCATGGTGCCGGGGTCCACGTTGATGTACGGGTCCAGCTTGAGAATAGTGACCTTCAGGCCGCGTGCCTCGAGGATCGCAGCCAGAGAGGCTGATGCGATACCTTTCCCCAAGGAGGACACGACACCGCCGGTGACGAAAATATAACGCGTCATGCAGATTCCGTGATTGTCTGGTTCGGTGAAGGAGGGAGATTGTCATCTCAAGATGGGACGCCAGACTACCAGAAAGGCCCCATTGACTCAATCACATTCCCGCTCTACGACCAGCCGCCAACCGGCGGCATGGGCGCCTCCCGAGTATTGTTCAGAACACCATAAATCGCCAATGGCAATGAGCTCTGCTGCGTCCCCGGAACCCGCGAAAACCAGCGGCAGACGGGCCCTTTCCCAGGGTGGAACGCCGACTTCCTGCAGCCATTTCTTGAGCGAACGGGACGGCCCACCGGGACGGAAACGGACCCGCTCGCCACCCTGCCTCGTAAATATCCGTATTGGCGGCAACGACTGTTCCGGGGTAACGACAGATTCCAACCTGAGGGACCACTCTCCCCACGCCACGCCCTCCCCCGGCTCGAGATCGACCGGAGCGTCCGGTAAAGGGCCGCGGTCGGGAACCAGGCAAAGATCACCCTGGAAACGTCGCAGACTGAAACCGTCGGACCGGAACTCCGGCTCCCGATCCTCTGCGGCAAACAGCAGGTCCCGAATGAACTGCTGCCAGTCACCAGGGGTGGGCGCATGAAACCCGCGTTCCCGTGCCCACCAACGGACCAGATTCTTCTGCTCCGCCAGAGGCAGTGTTTTCAGGCCATCAACGGGGAGACGGTCCCGGTCGCCGCCGATTGCCTGCCACTGCAAAGCGGCCAGCTTGCGGTTCAGCGCTTCGCTCTCGCCACAGGATTCCGCCGTGTGCCGCAGCCTGCGATTCAACCCCGGCCAGCGATCCCGCAAGAGCGGCAACACAGTGTGACGGAGGAAATTCCGGTCAAATCGCTGGTCGGTATTGCTGGGGTCTTCAACCCATGACAGGCCAGCGACCCGGGCCCAGCGCTCGAGTTCGGCCCTCTCAAACCCGAGCAGGGGCCGGACGAGGGTCGCGGTGCCCAGCTCACGACTGGCCGGCATGCCCGCTAGCCCGGCCACACCGCTGCCCCTGAGCATCCGGAACAGAACGGTTTCCGCCTGGTCATCCCCATGGTGAGCCATCAAAACCAGGTCGCCCTTCCCGACCAGCGCCTCGAGGGCGGCATAGCGGGCCTTGCGGGCAGCTTCCTCTATACCCGCACCCGAGCTACGACCACCATCGACGGTTACCCGCTCAACCACAAGCGGCACGCCAAGTCGCTCACATTCACCGCGACAAAACGACTCGGTATCCGATGCATTGGGTTGAAGCTGATGATTGATATGGATCGCCCGGACAGCGCCGGAACAGCCATGGCAGTGGGCTGCCAGGTGCAATAACAGGGTGGAATCGAGGCCACCGCTCAGGGCGACCCAAAGACGGGCGTGATCGGGGAGTTCTCTGACCGGGGCACACAGGGCCTCCGGCCAGTGGAATCCGGAACCGGGCTCAGCGCCCGGTGTCATAGCGGGTCAGCCGCTCGTAGCGGCGGGATACCAGCTCATCCAGTGGCAGGCGGCTGAGCTCAGCGACGCCTTTCGCCAGAACCTCTTTGAGGGATTCCGACATTTTTTCAGGGTTGCGGTGAGCACCGCCGAGGGGCTCGGTTACCACGTTATCCGCCAGCCCCAGATCTTTAAGCCGGTCAGCCGTAACACCCATGGCCTCCGCCGCCTGGGCAGCGTATTCGGCACTTTTCCAGAGGATCGACGCACAGCCCTCTGGGGAAATCACCGCGTAGGTGGAATACTGCAGCATGTTCAGCTGGTCACAGACACCGATGGCCAGCGCGCCACCGGAACCGCCCTCACCGATCACCGTGGAGATAATGGGTGTCTTGAGGCGGGACATCACGGCCAGGTTGAAGGCAATGGCCTCACTCTGCCCACGCTCTTCCGCACCAATGCCGGGATAGGCACCCGGCGTGTCGATGAACGTGAGAATGGGCATCTTGAACCGCTCGGCCATTTCCATCAGGCGCAGGGCCTTGCGATAGCCCTCAGGGCGCGGCATACCAAAGTTGCGCTTTACCTTGTCCCGCACTTCCCGGCCCTTCTGGTGACCAATCACCATTACCGGCTTGTCGTCCAGCCGGGCAGTACCCCCTACGATCGCCAGGTCGTCTGCATAACGGCGATCGCCGTGCAGTTCATCGAAATCCTCAAACATGGATTCGATGTAGTCCAGGGTGTAGGGCCTGCGGGGATGGCGAGCCAGTCGGGCAACGTCCCAGGGTTTGAGATCGGAGAAAATGCTCTCTGTGAGGCTGACGCTCTTTTTCTTCAGCCGGGTGATCTCGTCGGTGATATTGATGTCGGTGTCATTGCCAACCATCCGAAGCTCTTCAATCTTGGCTTCCAGGTCGGCGATTGGCTGTTCGAAATCCAGATAGTTAGGGTTCATGATGTTCCATCATTTTTTGCCAGGCGGGAAAATGCTCCGCCAAACCAGAATTTACACAAAGATAGCAGCGCCCGGTCAGTGGCTAAAGCGGACATTGGTATGAGTCCGCTATCTGACAAACTTTTAATTTTCAGCTTACTCAATCATAGACCAGTTCTACCGACTGGTCGCCTACGAGGTAACGGAGCTCCAGTAGCAGGTTGTCATCCGGCTGCACCCGCCAGGATTCACCCAGCTCGATCCGGGTGGACGCCTCGGGGCTGCTGTACTCAATCCAGACCGGACTGCCATCACAGCGGAACGGCCTCAGGGTGGTGTCCAGTTTGTCCAGCAGTCCGTTCTGCAGCTGATCGGCGTGCAGGTTGAGCTTCAACCCACGGCTAAACTGCTGACGAGCGCTCGCGACATCCATCACCGAGCTCACCCGCATCTTCGTCTGGCCGGAATAGTCGTCGTGGCTCACCTGACCTTCCACCACAATCACCTGGTCAGATTGCAACAGCTCCCGATTTTCAAAGAAGGCTTCCGAGAACAGGGTCGCCTCTATCCGCGCGCTCCTGTCATCCAGCGTAATGAAACACATGGTGGAACCGGTGCGGGTTTTCATGGTGCGCTGGGCAACCACCAACCCGGCGACGCGCTGGGGTGACTTGTTCGGCTTCAGATCGGCGATGGAGGACCGGACAAACCGCCGAACCTCTTTCTCGTATTCATCAAACGGGTGGCCGGTGAGGTAAAGCCCCAGGGTATCTTTCTCCCCTTTCAGCCGCTGTTTTTCGGGCCACTCGCGCATGCCGGCCACGTCCTCGTAGGGATCGCCACCATCACCGGCCTCGAGCATTTCGCCGAACATATCCATCATGCCGACGGACTCGTTACGGGATTGCTGGCCGGCCTGCTGCACGGCCTTATCGATGCTGGCCATCAACTGAGCCCGGCTGGCGCCAAGCTTGTCCATGGCGCCGCACCGGATCAGCGCTTCCATGGCGCGCTTGTTGACCTTTTTCAGGTCAATGCGTCGGCAAAAATCGAAAATATCCTGATAGGGCTCGCCATCGCCACGACCTTCCACGATGCTCTGAATCGGGCCCTCGCCCAGGCCTTTGATAGCACCGAGGCCATACACAATCTGGCCTTCGTCGTTGACGGTAAAGGTGTATTCCGAACGGCTGACGTCTGGCACCAGAAGATCCAGTTTCATGTTCCGGCACTCTTCTACCAGCGTGACCACCTTGTCGGTGTTCTGCATATCGGCAGTCAGTACCGCGGCCATGAATTCTGCCGGGTAATGGGCTTTCAGCCAGAGTGTCTGGTAGGACACCAGTGCATAGGCGGCGGAGTGGGATTTGTTGAAGCCGTAGCCGGCAAACTTCTCTACCAGGTCAAAGATGTTTTCGGCCAGGGTCGTGTTGATCCCGTTCTGCTCACAGCCATCCAGGAAAAACTGCTTCTGCTTGGCCATTTCCTCGGGCTTTTTCTTACCCATGGCGCGCCGCAGCATGTCCGCATTACCAAGGGTATAACCAGCCATCACCTGGGCGATCTGCATGACCTGCTCCTGGTACAGGATAACCCCGTAGGTGGGCTCCAGAACCGGCTTCAGGCCTTCATACTGGTAATCCGGATGCGGGAAGGACATGGGTTGGCGGCCGTGCTTACGGTCGATAAAGTCGTCCACCATGCCCGATTGCAGCGGCCCCGGCCGGAACAGGGCCACGAGGGCGATCATGTCTTCGAGGGAGTCCGGTTGGAGACGGCGAATCAGGTCTTTCATGCCCCGGGATTCCAGCTGGAACACCGCCGTGGTTTCCGCTTTCTTGAGCATGTCGAACGAGGGCACGTCATCCAGCGGAATCTCGTTAATGTCGAGCGGCTGCATGCCCTTCTTTTCCCGGCGCGGATTGATCATGTTCAGCGCCCACTTGATGATCGTAAGCGTCCGCAGGCCCAGGAAGTCGAACTTCACCAGGCCGGCGTCTTCCACGTCGCCCTTGTCAAACTGGGTCACCAGGCTTCCGCCCTCGTCGTCGCAGTACAGGGGCGAAAAATCGGTGATCTTGGTAGGCGCGATCACCACGCCGCCGGCGTGTTTACCGGCGTTCCTGCACACGCCCTCGAGCTTCAGGGCCATTTCCCAGATTTCCTGGGCTTCCTCGTCGTTCTCGAGAAACTCGACCAGCTGTGGCTCCTGCTCCAGAGCCTTCTCCAGGGTCATGCCCGGCTCGAACGGGATCATTTTGGACAGCTTGTCGGCCAGGCCATAGGATTTGCCCTGCACCCGAGCAACATCCCGCACAACCGCCTTCGCGGCCATGGTGCCGAAGGTAATGATCTGCGACACCGCCTCACGCCCGTATTTCTGGGCGGTGTATTCGATCACCCGGTCCCGACCCTCCATGCAAAAGTCGACGTCAAAGTCGGGCATGGAAACCCGTTCCGGGTTCAGGAACCGCTCGAACAGCAGGTCATATTCTAGTGGATCCAGGTCAGTGATCAGCTGGGCGTAGGCCACCAGCGAGCCGGCACCGGAACCCCGGCCCGGCCCCACGGGCACACCGTTGTTCTTGGCCCACTTGATGAAGTCCATCACGATCAGAAAGTAGCCCGGGAACCCCATCTGGATGATGATATCCAGCTCGAAGTTCAGGCGCTTGTAGTAGGCCTCGCGTTTGGCATCGTATTCCGGATCGTCCTTGCTGAGGGTCTTGGCCAGCCGCTCTTCCAGCCCCTCCTCGGAGACCTTCCGGAAATAGTCGTCCATGGTCATGCCATCGGGAATCGGGTAATTGGGCAGGAAATACTCACCCATCCGAACCTTCACCGAGCAACGCCGGGCAATCTCCACGGTGTTCTCGATTGCTTCCGGGATGTCGCTGAACAGCTCGATCATCTCATCGGCGCTGCGCAGGTACTGCTGGTCACTGAACCGGCGATCACGGCGCGGATCATCCAGGGTACGACTCTCACCGATACAGACCCTGGCCTCGTGAGCCTCAAAGTCTTCCGCCTCCAGGAAGTGCACATCGTTAGTGGCAACCACCGGAAGGCCAAGAGCACCGGCCAGCTCAACACTCAGGTGCAGGCAGTCTTCGTCTCCTGGACGACCGGTGCGCTGTAACTCGAGGTAGTAGCTATCCGGGTACAAATCCATCCAGTAACGGGCGCGCTCGCGGGCCAGTTCCGGTTTGCCCGCCATCAAAGCCTTGCCCACATCGCCCATTCTCGAACCAGAGAGCGCAATCAAACCGTTCGGCCGAGCCTCAAGCCATTTGCGCTGGATGATCGGCTTGCCAAACCGCTGCCCCTCGGTATACCCCAGGGAAATGATTTCGGTGAGGTTGAGATAACCGTCGTTATCTCGCGCCAACAGCGTGATGCGGAACGGATTCTCGGGCTCGTCCGGATTTTCCAGCCACAGATCGGCGCCAATGATGGGTTTGACGCCCGCGCCCATGGCCGCCTTGTAAAAGCGAACCAGCGAGCACATGTTGGATTGCTCGGTCAGGCCAACAGCCGGCATGCCCAGCTCGGCAACGCGCTTTATCAGCGGTTTAACCCTGACCAGGCCATCCACCATGGAGTATTCGGAATGGACGCGGAGGTGTACAAAAGTCTGCGACATAACGTCAGGTTATTCCTGCTGTGTAATTCAGTTGGGGCGGCCGGCTCAACCGCCGATCACGGCCCGAAGTTCTTCTTCGGTCTGGGGTCCGAAACGGGTCTCGACCAGATCGCCGCCCGGATTAACCAGAAAAGTGGCAGGCAGCGCGACCGGTAACGTCCAGCCGAACCCCGGCCCTGGATCGTCCGCCAGCATGGTAAATTCAATCCCCATACGCTCGCCCAGTTCGACCAATGCGTCACCCCGTACCCCATCAAAATTGACGGCGAGTACGGTAATGTCGGGCGCCTTGTCCAGCTCATTGAGCTCGGGAATTTCCTCGAGGCACGGTTTGCACCATTCCGCCCAGTAGTTAACCAGCACCCACTGGCCGCGCAAGGTGTCCCAGTTCAGTTTTGTGCCTTCTGCCCGCTCAAGCTCGATTTTCTGACAGCCGGACATCACCAGAATGAGCAGCGCCACGGCCAGAACATGCAGGCCGGAACGCCCACGGACAGAATCAGGGTACTGCACTGGAAAACCTCCTGTTAGACTACCGGCCACAGAAATCGTGGACTCCATTCAGACAATCAGGCACGAAGATGACAGAACCAACCCGGATTTTCCACAACCCTCGCTGCTCGAAATCCCGCCAAACCCTTGAACTGCTTACCGAACGGGGAATTGAGCCAGAGATTATACGCTACCTGGAAACACCACCGACAGAGCAGGAGCTCACGGATATCCTGAACGCACTGGATCTTCGCCCCCGCGAACTGATGCGCACGAAAGAAAAAGAGTATAAAGAACAGGGCCTGAACAGCCCCGACCTGAGCGACGAACAACTCATCGCCGCGATGGTAGCGACACCGAAACTGATTGAACGACCGATTGTGATCGCCAACGGCAAAGCAGCACTTGGCCGGCCACCGGAAAACGTTCTCTCGATCCTGTAACGCCGAACAATCTCCTCCAGCCAGATCAGAAGGATCTCTGATGATGTCCGATCAATTGCCCTATGTTCTCGTGCTATTTTACAGCCGCACAGGCCAGACTGCGGAGCTGGCCAGCCAGATTGGTCGTGGCGTGGCCCGGGTAACAGGCATGGAAGCGAGGTTGCGGGCGGTACCGCCGGTTTCACCGGACACGGAAGCGTCCCTGCCCGCAGTTCCGGACTCTGGGGCGCCCTACGCCAGCAAATCCGATCTCGTAAATTGCGCCGGCCTGGCCATCGGCAGCCCCACCCGCTTTGGCAACATGGCAGCGCCCCTGAAGCATTTCCTCGACACGACCGGCGACCTCTGGCTGAGCGGAACCCTGGAAGGCAAACCGGCGGGCGCGTTTACCTCTACCGGCAGCCTCCATGGCGGGCAGGAAACGACTCTCATGACCATGATGATGCCGCTGCTGCATCATGGCATGGTGGTCTGTGGTCTCCCCTACTCGGAGAAGAGTCTCGGCGAAACGGACACCGGTGGCACACCCTACGGCCCTACCCACTGGGCCGGAACCGGCGAACAGCAACCCCTGAGCACGCATGAGAAAGCCCTGTGCCAGGCCTTCGGCGAACGTCTGGCGCGACTGGCGCTGAAACTCGCTGACTGATACGCGACCGGGCGCAGGACGTACTTTGCTTTACACTTATCGACTCCGGAACACACTATGCTGAACAACCCGAAGGCCCGCATCACTGTGCGGGCGACGATCGCCCTTTACATCGGCGTGCTTGCCACCCTGCTGATTACCACGTTCTACCCGGCTCCCGTCGAGGGTGTTTCAATACCCCTGATGCTGGCGGTGAAACTGGTCCCGCTTCTGCCCTTTGCGGTCACGGTCTTTCGCGGTCACAATCGGGGCTATATCTGGATGTCCTTCGTGGTGATCTTCTACTTCACTCAGGCCGTTGTTTCGGCATGGCTGAGCGAAGGCGCCCCGGGGCCGGTCATTTTGACGGTACTGACCTTCCTGTTGTTCACTGTTGCCATGATTCACCTGAAGGTGAACCGGCCGGTGGCAGACGGAAACACACCCTGAAGACCTGGAACTGACCCTCTATGGCTGACACAAGCAACTCCGGAACGGTGCAGCGGCCACCCGCGCCGCCCAGAAGTACCCTGACCCTGAGAGATGTTTGCACCGCGCTTGTTACCAGCGGGGAAATCAGCCAGGAAGACGCAGAGCGGGTGTTGTCGGCCAACCTGGGCGCGGCAACCGGCGACGGACAGAAAGGCAGGCGCCACCCGCTGGAACTGGTGGCGATTGCCGCGCTGACCAGCCAGAAGAGCGGTCGTACCCTGGATCTGGATCGGCTGACTCACTGGCTGGCCGACTGGGCGGGGCAACCCTATTACCATATTGATCCCCTCAAGATCGACACACCCGCCATTGCCCGGGTGATGTCTTACGCCTTTGCGCAGCGCCATGGCATCCTGGCCGTTGAGATCGGCGCCGATGAGGTGCTGATCGCCAGCGCAGAACCTTTCAAGAGCGATTGGGTGCAGAACCTTCAACAGGCCGTTCGCAAGGATATCCGGCGCGTTGTCGCCAATCCCGAGGATATCCGCCGGTACACCGTGGAGTTCTACCAGCTCGCCAATTCCGTCAGCAAGGCCAGCGGCAGCCAGGGCCCGGGTGTTGCCGGCAACCAGAATTTCGAGCAGCTGCTCGATCTTGGCGCCAGCGAACATCCGGACGCCAATGACCAGCACGTCGTCAAGATTGTCGATTGGTTGCTCCAGTACGCCTTCGACCAGCGCGCCTCGGATATTCACATAGAGCCCCGCCGCACGGTCACCCAGGTCCGGTTCCGGATCGACGGCGTTCTGCACAACGTTTATGAGTTCCCCGAGCATGTGGGCGTGGCGGTGACCAGTCGCCTCAAGATCCTCGGTCGCCTGAATGTGGCGGAAAAACGCCGCCCCCAGGACGGTCGTATCAAGACCCGCAAACCCGACAACCGGGAGGTGGAACTGCGTCTGGCCACCATGCCGACTGCCTTTGGCGAAAAGATGGTCATGCGGATCTTTGATCCAGACGTGCTTTTGAAGTCCTACGAGCAACTGGGATTCGGCAAGGAAGACCGCCAGCGCTGGCAGGAAATCACATCCCGCCCACACGGCATCGTCCTTGTCACCGGGCCCACTGGTTCCGGCAAGACCACGACCCTGTATTCGACCCTGAAACAGATTGCATCGCCCGAGCTAAACGTCTGCACCATCGAGGATCCCATCGAAATGGTGGAGCCGGCGTTCAACCAGATGCAGGTTCAGACCAATATCGACCTGACCTTTGCAGCCGGCGTAAGGGCGCTGCTGCGTCAGGACCCGGATATCATCATGATCGGCGAGATCCGCGACCTGGAAACGGCGGAAATGGCCGTGCAGGCTGCCCTGACAGGCCACCTGGTGCTATCGACCCTGCATACCAATGACGCCCCGAGTGCGATCACCCGAATGATGGAACTGGGCATTCCGCCTTACCTGATTCGGGCAACGGTACTGGGCGTGATGGCACAACGGCTTGCCCGAACTCTGTGCCCCCATTGCAAGGCGCCCGGGCCCGCGGACGAACAGGCGTGGCAGACCCTCACCCGGCCCTGGAAATCGCCGGTTCCAAAGCAGTTCTATCAGCCCGTGGGTTGCCTGGAATGCCGGAACACAGGGTATCTTGGCCGCGCAGGGGTTTATGAAATTATGACGCTGTCTGGCGCATTGCTACGACAGATCACCGATCATTGCGAGCTGGAGCAGCTCAGGCTGGATGCCTACAAGGAAGGCATGAAATCCCTGCGCTTGAGTGGTGCACAGAAAGTGGCCGCCGGCCAGACAACGGTGGAAGAGATTCTGAGGGTGACGCCGGAAAGCCAGCGCTGAATGAGGGTCAGGCTCCCGGGCGCAATCCGCACTGGCCCAGTAATTCCTGCCAGGCTTTGGTGTGGGCCATCATGGCCACGTCCAGTTCCCGCCACAGGCTGGCCTCGGCGCTCTGTGAGAGATGCCGCTCATACCAGCCGGCGAAACTTTCTGGCATGACCGCCCGCTGCATTTCCGCCAACTGCTCGAACGGCTCGATGAGCGCCACCCGTCCCTGGGTCACAGTGCTCATATAGGGTTGGATCTTTTCGATATAAATACTGAAAAACATACTCTGAACAATATCCGACTGGTTGTTCGGCTGGCCGTTAATACACAGAGGCTTGCCTTCAATTCTCTGCCTGAGCAATGCCGTCCCGTCCTTCAGCCTTGCAGTCAGAAGAAGCGCGCTGTTGATCAACTGACCGGCGCGGTATTCTGCCTGCCAGCGCTGATGAACGTCGCCGGCAAAGTCGAGGGAAACCGCCAGATCTTCAGAGTACAAACGGGCCACTGCTGCGTTCAGGCTGTCGATATCAAGGGCGAGATCAGACACCGGATTGCCCTCTGGCGCGACGGGATAGTAGCCCTTGGCCAGGGTAAACAGCTTTTCGATTTCTTCGACGCCCCAGGTGGCATTCCAGATAGCAATGGGCAGGGATTCAAGCTTGCTCTCGATACCACCGACAAGCTCTTCGGCGAACTCCTCATCTTCTATATCCGGCAGACAGTCCCTGGCCGCTTCGATAAACCGGATTTCATAACGAAGGCGGTTCAGGGGCTGCATAACCCGCCCCATCACCGAGTTTTTCTCACCAACAACGTACTGGAGTTCACAGCCGTAGAGCGATAGAAAATCGAGCATTCCCATGTCCAGTTCGGGCATGGTCAGCACACGGTCACGGCGGCGGGGAAGCTGGCTGGCGGAGGGAATGTCAGAAAACTCGGGATCGGCTTCCAACACGCGGGCCACCCGCTCCACATACTCGTCCATCATGGGACGCGCATCCGAGAACGGGTCGCAACCGGCAATAAGCACGGCGAGAACCGGCGCAAAGATTCTGCAAATTCCGGTTCCGGGCATTCATTCCTCCTGCGATGGCGTTAAAAAGCCCTGGGCCTAGCGCTTTTGCAGCAGGGTATCGACCTCCGCAAAATCACTGGCAACGAAACGTTCGGTTTCCGGCAGATCTCCCTCGCGAACAAGCCAGGCAGTTTGCATGCCGGCTTCCTCGGCTGCCTCCAGTTCAGCTTCCACATCAGACAGGAACAGCACCGTGCAGGCCTCGACGCCCAACTCAGACAGAATATTCCGGTATGAAACGGTCTCTTTCTTGCCACCGATACGGGTATCGAAATAGCCCGAGAAAAACGGCGTAAAATCGCCTTCCGTGGTAAAACCGAAAATCAGCTTCTGGGCTTTCACCGAACCTGATGAATATACGAACAAACGCAGCCCCCGATCATGCCAGCGTTGAAGGTAGTCGGCTGCGTCAGCATAGATGTGACCTTTCAGCTCTCCCTGCTGATATCCCTGCTCCCAGACCATGCCCTGCAGCGTCTTAAGAGAGGTTTCCTTGCGGTCTTCCCTGATCCAGGTTTCAAGCACTTGGATCAGCCCTTCGACATCCTCACGCGCAACGCCTGAAACCTCGGCCACTGCGTCCAGTTGCTCAGACACAGCCGGGCTGTCCTGATGCTGTTCACGGACAAAACGCGGCAGGTGCTCGCTGGCATAGGGAAACAGGACATCGTGCACAAACGAAATAGAGCTGGTGGTGCCTTCGATATCCGTGAGCACAACCCGGATCATTCGGCCGCTCCTGCCAGCGCCTCATAGCGAGGCAGGCGACCGGCGATGTCTTCACCGGTAAAGTCCGCCACCCAGCCCTCGGGGTTGGTGAACAGGCGAATGCAGGTAAACGCAGGCTCCGGGCCCATATCAAACCAGTGACGAGTGCCATCGGGCACACTGATCAGATCGTTTTTCTGGCACAGCACGGCGAAAACCTCGTTGCCGAAGTGCAGGTAAAACAGACCCTGGCCACGGACAAAGAAACGAACTTCGTCTTCACTGTGGGTGTGCTCATCCAGGAACTTTTGCCGGAACGCGTCTTTCTGCGGATTGTCCGGGTTCAGGCTGATCACATCCGCGGTCTGAAAACCACATTCGTGCTTCAGTTTCGAGACTTCCTCGCTGTAGGCCTCAAGGATGTCTTCCTGGGAGGCGTCAGCCGGCAGATCTTTCGTTGGCCACTGCTCATAGCGCACACCGTGCCGGGCCAGAAGCTCCCGTATTTCTTCAGGATTCCCGGTCACTTTGCGTGCCTTTTCGGGCTGGCTCTGGTCGAAAATACTCAGGGTAGTCATGGGCGAACCCTCATGGTTTCAAGCTCACATTCAAACAGGAATTCAAAGGCCTCGACATGGCGCAGGCAATCGGCCATGGTTTTGCCCCAGGTGTACAGGCCATGGCCACGAATCAGGTAGCCTGGCTGTTCCGGATGCTCCCGGAACCATTCGCGAGTTTGCTCCGCCAACGCGTCGATGTCCTGGGTGTTGTCGAACACCGGAACCGTCAGGACTGATTCGTGGGTCTCAACGCCGGTAAACGCCTTCTGCAGCTCATAGCCTTCCAGCGCCAGTGGCTGGCCGGGCTCAAGCAGACGACTGAGCACCGTTGCCTTCACCGAGTGGGTGTGCAGAACCGCGCCCACCTCGGGAAAGACCTCATACAGCACCGTATGCAGCCTTGTTTCTGCAGAGGAGCGACAGTCGCTCTGTACCGGCCGGCCGGCCAGATCGACCACCATGACATCACCCGCCCCCAGCTGTCCCTTGTGACGGCCTGAAACAGTAATGGCGATGTGTTCGGCATCAATGCGGGCAGAATAGTTACTGCTGGTTGCGGGCGACCAACCCTGCTGGTACAGGAATCGACCGGCTTCCACAATCGCATCCGCGGCGACGGCGTATCGGGTTACATCAAACACGAGTTCTCTCCCGGGTTTCAGAGCGCTTGGGACACTCCCATGGGCGCCATTATAGGGACGAACCAGCTCCTCGCAAATGATGCCGTGCGGCAATCAGATCGGCGACAATGGAGACAGCAATTTCTGCCGGTGTCTTGCTCGGAATATCAACACCAATGGGAGCTCGCAGGCGTTCGAGTGCCTCTTTTTCAAGCCCCAGAGATGCCAATCGTTCCCGCCGGGCTTCCGAAGTTCTTTTCGACCCCATTGCGCCTATGTAAAAGGCACTGGAGTGAAGAGCTGCAAGCAACCCCATATCATCGACGCGCGGATCATGGGCGAGGGCCAGAATACCGGACCAGGCGTCGCCAAACTGTGTCGAAATCAGATCATCGGGCAGGCGCCGGTCCAGGGGAATCCCTTCAAAACTCCAGCCGTCGGCGAAGGCCTCCCTCGGCTCACAGAGGGTGACAGCAAAATCCGCCGCGGTCGCGAATTCAAAAACGTAACGGGCGACTTCGCCGGCACCGATCAGCAACAGCCGGCACTCGGGCTGCAAAGCATGAAGAAGCTGTTCACCGTCGAAGTGGACCGCGTTACCGGCCCGGGAGACAGAATGCTCCAGCGTCGCAGCCCCGTTTATCGGCACGCGACGAACCACCGATTCGCGATCGCGCAAGGCAGCCGCCAATGCCTGAACGTGATCGAGACCCACCTGGCCCCGGTAGGGTTCAATCAGAAGCCGTATCCGGCCACCGCAAGGCAGCTGGAAATGATCCCGGTCATCGTCGGTAATTCCATAATCAACGAAAACCGGATGGTCCGGCCCGTCTTCCGCTGTGCGCCGGAGCAGATCCTCTTCCAGACAGCCACCGGACACCGACCCGCTCCAATGACCGGATTCTGCAATCGCCAGCCAGGAGCCGACCGGACGCGGCGAGGAGCCCCAGGTGTCCACTATGGTGCAAAGCCAGGCTCTCTGGCCTTCCGCCAGCCAGCGAGACATTCTCTCTAATACGGTCTGGCGGCCAGTAGCGACCGAATAGGCAACGCTTGAATCAGGCATTGGCTCTCAATGGCAGGCTACGCTGCCGCTTTCCATTGAGCGCAAACAGCGCATTTCCCAAGGCCGGGATCACCGGCGGCACGCCCGGCTCGCCGACTCCAGTCGGCGACTCGCTGCTTGCAACAATATCCACCAGTACCTCAGGACGCTCGTACTGCCTCATTAGGGGATAGTCGTGGAAGTTGCTCTGCTGGACCTCGCCATTCTCCAGCGTGATTTCTCCATAAAGTGCCGCGGTCAGCCCAAACAGGATACCGCCCTCGATCTGGTCCTCCACGATACGGGGGTTTACGACCTGGCCACAGTCCACCGAGCAGGTGACCTTGTATACCCGGATCGCACCATTCTCGATTCCGGCTTCCACCACCTGGGCAACGTACGTTCCGAAACTCCGGAACAGGGCGAGCCCCCGGGCCCGACCCTCTGGCACCGGCGACTGCCAGTCGGCCAGCCTGACAACCCGGTCAAGCACTTCAAGGTGCCTCGGCTCGTGGCCAATCAGGCGACGACGGAACTGGTATGGATCCTCACCTGCCTCATGGGCAAGTTCGTCCATGAAGGTTTCGACGGCAAACCCGTTGTGGGAGAAACCTACCGAACGCCACCAGGTAATCGGAATGCCGGGATCGGTGTGGGTATGACGGATATCAACGTTGGACACCCGGTACGGATACTCGATGGCACCCTCGATTGCGGAGAAATCCTTCGGCGTCGCAATGCCTTCGGCCATCAGGCCGACACTGCCCAAAGTGTCGTACATGAATTTTGGCGCCCAGGGATACTGGGCAGGGGCCGCATTGCGGACATACCAGTCCAGGATCTGAGGACCAACAATCTGGTGATGCCAGCCCGTCAGCTCAGCACCAGACAGGCTGGCTTTCATACGGTGCAGCATGGCCGGGCGATAAAGATCGTGGCGGGTGTCCTCTTCACGGGACCAGATGACCTTAACCGGCCGTCCGACCCGGTAGGCCACTGCCGCCGCCTCTTCGATATAGTCCTGAGTCAGTCGACGGCCAAAACCGCCGCCGAGAAAGGTCGTATTGATAGTGATATCGTCGGGGCCAAGATTGGTCACCCGGGCTGCTGCAATCCGGCCAAGGTCCGGCGCCTGTGTAGGGGCCCACACTTCCATGCCGTCCTCTCGGTACCAGGCCGTGGCATTCATGGGCTCCAATGTCGCGTGGGCCAGGTAGGGCTGGGCATATTCCGCTTCCACTACCCGGTCGCCCTCCTCCATGGCACTGGCAAAACTGCCCTCACTACGCTCGGACTCTCCGGGATCGTCATCGGCGGCGGCGCGGTAGGAGTCGAACACGTCGCCCGTAGACAGAGACACGGCATCCGAAAAATCCCAGTCTATCTTGAGCGCGTCCTGAGCCTTCCGGGCACGCCAGTATTTGTCGGCAACAACGGCCACGCCACGCTCGATCTCAAATACATCAAGCACACCCGTCATTGCACGGACCTGATCAGCGTTGAAGTCCCGGACCCGGCCGCCGCTCCGGGGAGGCCGTGAAACAACGCCGTACACCATGTCCGGAAGATCGACATCAATCCCGTAAACTGCGGTTCCCGTGGACTTCGCCCGGGCATCGAGTTTGCCTCGCTGCTTGCCAATGTATTTCCATTCGCTCTGCGGCTTGAGCGCTATGTCACCACGCAGCACTTCTTTGGCGGCCAACTCAACCAACTGGCCATAGGCCATGGAGTCGATACCGTTCGGGTGCACCACCCTGCCTTCACTGGCGCGACATTCGGTTGCTTCGACGTTCCATACACGTGCTGCCGCCATAACCAGCATTTGCCGGGCTTCCGCTCCGGCCGTTCGAAGCGGCTCCCAACTGGTCGCAACACTGGTGCTACCGCCTGTCAGTTGCAGCTTGTACAGAGGATTTCGATACTCCGGCGCCACCGGTGCAAAGCGTGGGGTGATCCGCTCCGGCTGGATTTCCAGCTCTTCGGCAATCAAAGTGGTCAAGCCGGTGTAGGTGCCTTGCCCCATTTCGACCCGGGCCAGGGTGAAGAAGACTTCATCATCGGCAGTCAGTTCCAGCCAGGCATCGGGACGCCATTCGCCCGTGTCCGACTCATACCCCGTCTGGATTCCCGCGCAGCCCGGCAACGTTATTGAAACCATGAGGCTGCCGGAGGCACCGGCACTGACCTTGAGGAAATTTCGTCGATTCATCGCCATGTTATGCGCCCCCCCCCTGAGCGCCGTCTGACGTATCAGCGACGACGGATTCCACGGCTGCAATGATCCGCGAGTAGGTGCCGCATCGGCAAAGATTGCCTGTCATGGCCGCGACAATTTCCTCACGTGAAGGCGCCGGATTGCTGGCCAGAAGGTGGGCCGCACTCATGATCTGGCCCGACTGGCAGTAGCCGCATTGAGGAACGCCGTGTTCTATCCAGGCATCCTGCAGTGCATGAAGACGACTTCCCTCCCCCAGGCCTTCAATCGTAACCACATCACCACCCGCGGCCATTTCGACCGGTGTCGAGCAGGAGCGCACAGGCTGCCCGTTCAGGTGAACTGTGCAGGCACCACAGAGGCCCGCGCCGCAACCGAATTTAGTTCCCTTGAGCCCCAGCTCATCACGCAATACCCATAGAAGAGGCGTATCCCCTTCAATGTTCAGCGACCGCTCGTCGCCATTGACTGTCAGGCTCACGGCCATCCCAACCCTCTCCTTTACCTGCATCCGGTGTTGTTTCCGGATTTATTATTGTCGCTACCCCTATGGCAGATACCAGAGTCCTATCTGACGACTTCTTCGCCATCCTTGTTAACCCAGATCTTGCGTTCGCCGGACTCCATCTTGCCGTTTGAGTCCCAGACCTCCCGATCCGTTGTGGCCTCTTCAACCTTGCCGTTGTCGTTCCAGATAACTCGATCCTTACAGCCCGCCAGTGCCAGTACGGCGAATACAACCAATACAGCTTTTTTCACGACGATAACCTCCGTTCAGCCGCCACCGCGGCTCTTATTAAGGAATACCTGGGATTGGCAGCCCTAACGGCTGCCGTGGAGTTCACGATTATGCTGCTTATCCCGGTCACTCTTTCGCACCATGACATAAACAGCCCCCGTACCACCATGGTGTTTCTGGGCCGAATGAAAGGCCAGGACATCGTCCAGCTCCGGCAACCATTTGGCGAGGTAGCTTTTCAACTGGGCGATACCATCAGGATTACGCTCGCCCTTGCCATGAAGAATGATGACCGACCGCAGGCCATAGCGCACGCAATCACCGATGAACCTGAAGACTTCGCGACGGGACTGCTCAACGGTCATACGGTGCAGATCAAGGCGCGCTTCGATCGGATACTGGCCCAGCCGGAGCTTTCGAAATACGCCGTGCTGGATGCCTGGCCGCTGCCAGCTCAGGATATCGTGGGCCGTAAGCGGCTCTACCATGTCGGAAGTCAGGGGATTGGTGTCCCGCGCGGGCTTTTCAACAGCCGCCCGCTGACGTTCCAGATGACCTGGCGTCAGTTCCCGGGGCGTTGTCACCTCGGCCCGGTTGGGCTTGCGGATACGCCGGACGTCTTTCATTTCCTCAAGGAAGCTGAGGCGCTCTTCTTTGGTAGTCATGGCGTTACAATTAATGACCTGTTTCAGAGACCGACTTTACCACCCGGGTAACCGGCCTTAAAGAAAACTGATCTATGTCAGACTTATTGCGACCAAAATCGTAGGGCAACAGATGCTTTGGCTACACTACACTTCAGACGGACAATAATAACCAGCGAGTGACGACGGACATGGCCTCAGCGCACCAGGAAAATGACCGCCCGCAGAACATCCGCGCCATCATGACGTTTTTGCGGGAACACGCGCCTTTCTCCAGCATGGATGACTCCCATCTTGCGCATTTCGCGGAGAACGCCTCCATCCAGTTCTACGCCGATGGCGATATCGTGCTGTCTCCGGATCAGGATGTCGTTAAACGATTTTACGTGGTCAAACAGGGGCGGATTCGTGGCGAGCGCCACAACGACAAAGAAGACCGCACGGAAACGACCTTCGAAATCAGCCAGGGCGAGTGCTTTCCCCTCGCCGCCATGATCGGCGAACGGCCAACCAGAACCCTGCATCGGGCAGACGGCGACACCTTCTGCCTCAGCATCGGGCAGACAGCGTTCGTTACACTCTTTGCTGAAAGCGAACCTTTCCGGGATTTTTGCCTGCGGGGCGTCAGCAGCCTGCTCGATCAGGTGAACCGGCGCATACAGTCAAGTGCCATGGCCTCAATCGGGTCCAGCACGTCCCTCGATACGCCACTTGAACGCTATGCCCTGCGCAATCCGATTGTCTGCTCGCCCGATCTGCCGGTGCGTAAAGCCGTGGCCCGAATGCACGAAAACAACGTCGGCAGCATTATCGTTACCGATGAAAACCGTATCCCGACCGGCATTTTCACACTGCGGGACCTTCGCACCATGATCGCCGAGGGCACCGGCCCCCTGGATACACCCATACAGCAGGTAATGACCAAGAATCCCTGCTGCCTTCCCTCACATGCGGATGCGTTCGAAGCTGCCATGCTGATGGCGGAGCATCATTTTGCGCATCTTTGCGTCATCGACGATGACCGTAAACTGATTGGCGTGGTTTCGGAACGAGACCTGTTCTCCCTGCAGCGCGTGGACCTGGTAAACCTTGCCCGCACCATTGGCACGGCCACCCACCTGCGCACCCTGGTCAGCCTGCGAACAGACGTATCACGCCTGGTGGATGCAATGCTCGCCCACGGCGCCGACTCCGGCCAGGTGGTCAAGATCATCACCACGCTCAATGATGTAACCGTCCGACGGGTCCTGGAACTGAACATCAAGAAGAACGACCCGGGCATTCCCTTCACCTGGCTGACGTTTGGCAGCGAGGGCCGCCAGGAGCAGACCCTGCTGACCGACCAGGACAACGGCATACTGTTCCAGACGCCGGAAGGGATGACCGCCGAACAGGTCCGGGAAAAGCTGTTGCCCTTTGCGCGAAAGGTAAACGACGAACTGGCCGAATGCGGCTTCACCCTGTGCAAGGGCAACATCATGGCCAGCAACCCGAAACTCTGCTTGAGTGACAAGGAGTGGGACGACTGGTTTATCCGGTTCATTGATGCCTCCACGCCCCAGAACCTGGTGTATTCCTCAATTTTTCTTGATATGAGGGCTATCTACGGTCCAACCGAGCCGCTGAACGATCTTCTGGACAAGATCCTCACGCGGATCCGGAAAAACGCCCTGTTCCAGAAAATGCTTGCCGGGAACGCGTTTCAGCGGAAGCCGCCGCTCACCATGTTCCGCAATTTCCGCTATATATCCGAGGGCAACAAGCACTCACTGGACCTCAAGCGTCAGGGCCTGGCGCCGTTTGTTGAGGCAGTGCGGGTTTTCGCCCTGGCGAATGGCGTTGAGACAGCGAACACGCTGGAGCGCATGGATGAGCTGGCGAAAAAGGGCGTCTTCGATCCGAAAGATGCCAACGCCTGGAAGGAAGGTTATAGCCTGATCCAGGCGATCCGCATGCGGGCCCACCAGGAAATGCTGGCAAAGGGAGAGGAGCTCACCAACTACATCGATCCCGACGATCTGAACCCACTCGACCGTCGAATCCTGCGGGAATCTTTCAGGCAGGCGCAGCGGTTGCAACAGAAACTCGAAGTTACCTACCAACTCTGACCTTCAGGCGCGAGACATGCTGGAACAGATCAAACAATGGATTGAGCATCGCCGGGGCGGAAAAATCGGCAGCCACGATCCTGGCAATCTGCCCAACCCGAAAACGCCGGGAGAACAGTTGCTTACGGACTGCCGTCTGATCGTGCTGGATCTTGAAACCACGGGACTGAACCCCTCCAAGGACGAGGTGATCGCTATCGGGGCCGTCGCCATCCGCGGCGGCATTATCCATCTGGGCGACCAGTTCGACCTGATCCTCAGGCGTCCGGAGCTCGACATCCGCGAAACCGTGCTCATTCACGGGATCGGGCCCGAGGCGCTGACCCAGGGGCACGAAATCGAGGATGCCCTTCTCTATCTTCTTGAGTGGATGAACGGCGACCCGATCCTGGCCTACCACTCGGCGTTCGATCAGAAATTTCTGGAAAAGACCCTGAAGGCGCAGCTTGGCTATACCCAGCCTCATACCTGGATGGACGTGGCCGACTTGATGCCTGCATTTTTTCCAAACACCAAGACCGGTGGCAAAGGACTCGACAACTGGGCCGATTATTTCGGCCTTGAAGTCAGCGAACGTCACCACGCCGCTTCCGATGCTCTCGCTACAGCCGAACTTACCCTGGTCGCACTTAATAAGGCGCGGTCGGAAGGGGTAAAAACTCTCAAAGGGCTTTACGACAAGCTCCATTACCATCGGCGCCTGCAAAACATGCATCGTTTCTGAATCGATGCCTGGCGGAACATCGCATTTATAGACCGACGTCACGCCAAATTACTGAGAATTAGACCTTTTGCCAATATCTATAAATCGCTTGACCAGTAAAGTCAGTAGGGACAACTAGTCGGAGAAGTACTTATATGAATAATAAATTCTCTAACAGAAGTGCCTCACCAAAAACCCACCCAACCTCCACAACAACAAAACAGGAGTGATCCTATGTCAGCAGGTCATAGCTACGATGCTGAAGCGTACTGGAAGGCGAATCTGCGCCTGATATTCGGGAGCCTGATAGTCTGGGCCCTGGTATCTTACGGCTTTGCAATTCTGCTCCGTCCGATGCTTGCCGGTATTCCGATTGGTGGTACTGATCTGGGCTTCTGGTTTGCCCAGCAAGGTTCCATCCTCACGTTCATCGCTCTGATCTTCCACTACGCGTGGCGCATGAACAAGATCGATGAAAAATTCGGCGTGCACGAGGAGTAAGAACGAATGAGCCAATTTGCCATTAACATCATTTTCGTAGGGGGCTCATTCCTCCTCTACATCGCAATTGCTATCTGGGCCAAGGCCGGAAGCACGAGTGACTTCTACGTTGCCGGCGGCGGTGTTCATCCGATCACCAACGGCGCAGCAATCGGCGCCGACTGGATGTCCGCGGCATCGTTTATCTCCATGGCAGGTCTGATTGCTGCCGGTGGCTACGCCAACTCCACCTTCCTTATGGGCTGGACTGGCGGTTACGTTCTGCTGGCCATGCTGCTGGCTCCGTACCTGCGGAAGTTTGGCAAGTTTACGGTTCCCGAGTTTATCGGCGACCGTTTCTACAGCAAGAATGCCCGCCTCGTAGCGGTTATCTGCCTGATCGTAGCGTCTGTTACCTACGTTATCGGCCAGATGGCTGGTGCTGGTGTTGCCTTCTCCCGCTTCCTGGAAGTTGATTCCACCGTTGGCCTCATGATCGCGGCTGTCGTGGTCTTCATCTACGCAGTTATGGGTGGCATGAAGGGTATCACCTACACCCAGGTGGCACAGTACTGCGTGCTGATCATTGCCTACACCATTCCTGCTGTGTTCATCTCTCTGCAGCTGACCGGTAACCCGATTCCAGGTCTGGGTCTGTTCTCGACTCACGTGGATTCCGGCATGCCGATCCTCAGCAAGCTGAACCAGGTTATCACCGACCTCGGCTTCAATGAGTACACCGCCGATATCGACAACAAACTGAACATGGTTCTGTTTACCCTGTCGCTGATGATCGGTACTGCAGGCCTGCCACACGTTATCATCCGCTTCTTCACCGTACCCAAGGTGGCTGACGCACGCTGGTCCGCAGGCTGGGCTCTGGTATTCATCGCCCTGCTGTACCTGACTGCGCCGGCGGTTGCTTCCATGGCTCGCTTGAACCTGATGACCACCATCTACCCGGACGGCACCTCAGCGGAGCCCATCCAGTACGATGAGCGTCCGAACTGGATCAAGGAGTGGGAAGTAACTGGTCTTATCCAGTTCACCGACAAGAACGAAGACGGCCGTATCCAGCTTTACAACGACAGCGAAGCCTTCGCGCCTACGGCTGAAGCCCGCGGCTGGAACGGCAATGAGCTGGTCGTTAACCGGGATATCCTGGTACTGGCCAACCCGGAAATCGCCAACCTGCCAGGCTGGGTCATCGGTCTGATCGCAGCGGGTGGTCTCGCAGCAGCACTGTCCACAGCGGCCGGTCTGTTGCTGGCGATCTCCTCGGCGGTCAGTCACGACCTGATCAAGGGTTCCATTAATCCGGCGATTTCGGAGAAAGGCGAGCTGCTCGCAGCACGGATATCGATGGCCGTTGCGATCGTTGTTGCCACCTACCTTGGGGCAAACCCTCCAGGCTTTGCGGCACAGGTCGTTGCCCTGGCCTTCGGTATCGCGGCAGCATCCCTGTTCCCGGCGCTGATGATGGGCATCTTCTCCAAGCGCGTGAACAATACCGGTGCCATCGCTGGTATGCTGAGCGGTCTGACGTTCACCCTGGTATACATCTTCGTGTACAAGGGCTGGCTGTTCATCCCGGGTACAGCTAACCTGCCAGACACTCCTGAAAACTGGGTGCTGGGCATCTCCCCGCTGTCAATCGGCGCGGTTGGTGCAATCGTCAACTTTGCGGTAGCCTTCATTGTATCCAACGCAACTGAAGAACCGCCCGTTGAGATTCAGGAACTGGTTGAAAGCGTCCGTTACCCACGTGGTGCCGGTCAGGCTCAAGACCACTAAGCAACATCTCAGCCTGATTTGTTCGATGAACTGACAGGTTGATACTGAACGGGCTTCCTCAATGAGGAAGCCCGTTCTTTTTTGAGGAAGTCATAATATGTTCTGGACATTTGTCGCTACTGTAGTTTGCGGCCTTGGCGCTGCTGGTATTGCACTGGGTATTCGCGCCGCCACTCGAAACAAAGCCCCGAAGTGGATCATCCCCGTTTTTGCCGGCGCGGGCATGCTCGGCTATCTCATTTACATGGAATACACCTGGTTCGACCAGAAAGAAGCACGTCTGCCGGACGAAGCGGTGGTTGTGAGCACCGAATCCGACGGCATCCTGTGGCGCCCATGGACCTTCGTGCTCCCTTACGTCACCGCATTTTCCACGGTCGACACCAAAAGTATCAGCCGTGATACCAGCAGCGAAGACATCGTCCGGTTTACCCTCTATCGCTTCGAGCAGAAGATGACAGACGCGGTTTCTCATCGCGTTCACATCATTAACTGTGCGACCCGGGAACTGGTACCTCTGGGATCTGACGGAAGCCCGCGAGTGGATAACCTTAAACTGCTCGAGCCCGGAGACCCCCTGTATGAAACCGTCTGCGCCGAGTGATAACTCGTTAGCGTGATGCACCAACCTGCTGATACTGTCGGGAACGCGTAACCATGATTAGTGCCTGGCTGCTGGTCCTCATTTCCATCACCTACATCTCGATCCTGTTCGTGATCGCCTGGGCCGGCGACAAACACCCCGGGTTATATCGCAGGCGCCTGGCACGCACGCACATATACGCACTCTCCCTGGCAGTCTACTTCACCTCCTGGACTTTCTACGGCGCCGTTGGACGCGCCACCCAGGAGGGTCTGGGGTTTCTCCCCATCTACCTCGGGCCCTTGCTGGTCTTCGTGTTCGGTGCGCCCTTGCTGCGCCGGATCATCTATATCAGCAAGCGCAATAACAGTACCTCCATTGCCGACTTCATCGCCTCCCGGTATGGCAAATCCCAGCTCCTGGCCGCAATGATTGCAACCTTTGCCCTGATCGGCAGTGTTCCCTACATTGCGTTGCAACTGAAAGCCATTGCAATGGGCTTCAACGTGCTCTCGGCTACCGGAACAGGCTATGAAGAGCTGAGCACGGCGGCCTGGAGTGACTCCGCGTGGTACATCACCCTTGCCCTGGCGGTCTTTACCGTTCTGTTCGGTACCCGACACCTGGAATCCACCGAGCATCATCGGGGCATGATCCAGGCCGTGGCCTTCGAATCACTGATCAAGCTCGTGGCTTTCGTCGCTGTGGGGCTGTTCGTTGGCTACGGGCTCTATGGCGGGTTTGGCGATCTGTTTGAACGGGCTCGGGACGCCGACCTGATCGGCACCCTGACCACCGATGGTATCGAAGCGCCGGCATTCATTACCCAGACACTCATTGCCATGCTCGCGATCATCTGCCTGCCCCGGCAATTTCATGTCATGGTGGTTGAAAATACCGATCATCGGGACTTCGAGATTGCCCGCTGGGCTATGCCGATCTACCTGATCGTAGCCAGCGCCTTTGTGCTTCCTATTGCCGCTGCGGGCCTGCTGTCGCCCGAGGCCTCTGCTGGAAATCCTGACATCCTGATACTGCAGCTGCCGATCATGGCAGGCGAGGAATGGCTGGCCATACTGGCGTTCCTCGGTGGCGGGTCAGCGGCTGCAGCCATGGTAATCGTGTGCTCAGTGGCGATTGCCACCATGGTCAGCAACGAGATCATCATGCCGGCCCTGCTGAAATTTTTCCGACCGGGCATGAACCGGCGCACGGACCTCAGCTACCTGCTCCTGAGTATCCGCCGGGTCGCTATCTTTGTGGTGCTGCTCACCGCCTATGGTTTTTATCGGATGGCCGGCGAAGACTACAGCCTGACGGCCTTCGGCCTGCTGTCATTTGCGGCAGCGGCGCAGTTCGGGCCGGCGCTGGTAGGCGGCATTATCTGGCGCCGGGGCAATTACATGGGCGCCGTCTGGGGCCTTGGCCTTGGTTTCCTGATGTGGTGTTACACCCTGCTACTGCCGGCACTGGCCACCACCGGTTGGGTCAACGACACACTGATTGAGCAGGGAATCTGGGGACTGAACTGGACGCGCCCCACTGCCCTGTTCGGGTCCGAGCTGGACCAGACCAGTCACGGCATTATCTGGAGCCTCGGCATCAACACTTTGGTGTACATCGTACTTTCGATGCTGACCCGTCAACGTGTCCGAGAGAAGATCCAGATTGCCTCCTTCTTCCACGATCCGCAGCCCAAAGCGGAGACCGCGCAGCATCAGAGCTGGCAGGGCGAAATACTGACATCCGACCTCCAGGCGCTAACCGACCGGTTCATGGGTGAAGAACGCTCGGAAACCATTTTCCGGAATTACGAACGCCGCAACGCCATCCGTTTGCACCCGCACCGCCCGGCATCGGCGCACCTGATGAAATACATCGAGCGCCAACTGGCCTCGGTGATCGGCGCCTCCACCGCCAGGGTGGTCCTGGAATCGACCCTCACCGGCCGGGACATGCAGATCGAGGATGTGGTCAGCATCGTCGACGAAGCGTCCCAGGCCATGACCTTCAGCCGGGAGTTGCTCCAGTCAGCGATTGAAAATATCAGTCTGGGCGTGTCTGTGGTTAACCACCAGCAGCAACTGGTGGTCTGGAACCACCGATATCTGGAACTGTTCACCTACCCGAAGGGCTTCGTCAGGGTCGGTCGGCCTGTTGAAGATCTGATGCGCTATAACCTTACCAATGCCAATCTATCTGCCCGCCGGATTGATGAGATCGTCGTCGATCGCTGCACGAGCATGCGGGAGGGACGGCCGATGTCCTACGAGCGCCAGAGACCGGATGGTACGGTGTTACGCATCGATGGCAGCCCGATACCTGGTGGTGGCTATGTCACCACGTTCCAGGACATCACGGCCATGCGCAGAACCGAGCAGGCCCTCAAGGAGACCAACATCTACCTCGAGCAGCGGGTCAAGGAGCGCACCCAGGAGCTTCAGGTCATCAATGAGCAGATGCTGAAGGCCAAATCGGTGGCAGAACAGGCGAACCAGAGCAAGACACGCTTCCTAGCCTCTGCCAGCCACGACCTTCTCCAGCCCCTGAACGCAGCCAGACTGTTTACCTCTGCTCTCGCCGGGAAAGCAGATGACGGCGAGATGAAAGATCTCGTGGACCACATCGACAGCTCTCTCGGGGCTGCCGAGGAAATCATCAGCACCCTGCTGGATATTTCAAAGCTGGACGCGGGTGCGTTGGAGCCCGATATCGGGGTCTTCCCCGTGAACGAGATCATGCGCCACCTGGCAACCGACTTTTCAGCAATCGCCAAGGACCAGAACCTGGAGCTGCACGTTGTGCCCAGCACGGCCTGGATCCGATCCGATTCCAAATTGCTGCGTCGTGTGGTCCAGAATTTCCTGTCCAACGCCATACGTTACACGCCGGAAGGCAAGATTCTGCTCGGGTGCCGGCGTCTGAAAGGCTATATTCGTATAGAAGTCTGGGATACCGGTCCCGGTATACCCGAGGACCAGCTGGCACACATTTTCGAGGAATTTCGTCGGTTTCAGCATGGCCGGGATAAAAAGGGCCTGGGGCTCGGTCTCGCCATCGTTGACCGTATCAGCGGCATGCTGAACCACCCGGTCAGCGTCCATTCCGTCCAGGGCCGAGGCAGTGTCTTCGGTATCACCGTGCCAACAGCGGCTCCGGAACAGAACGAGACCACCGCTGCCAAGCCCGCATCGGGCTCACGCAGGGTATCCAACCTCGGAGGCCTGCATTTCCTGTGCATCGATAACGATCCGGCTATCCTGCAGGGCATGGTCGCGTTGCTTGGGAACTGGAAATGTGACGTAACGGCCGCCGAAAGCCTGGAAGACGCCATGGAAAAACTGGAAGGGAATCGGCCTGATATTATACTTGCCGATTATCAGCTGGATGATAACAAGAACGGCCTCGATGCCATGGACAGCATTCGCGGTGCTCTTAATGCCAACATCCCGGGCATACTCATCACCGGTTATATGGCGCCTGAAGTTCGGGAGGATGCCATCAACCGGGGCTACCAGATTCTCTACAAACCGGTGAAACCGGCTGCACTGAGGGCACTGGTTAACAAGCTACTGAAACAGAAGCGCTCATGACCGACACCAAAGCGGACGCCAATCCTTTCGGCAAACTCAACTATCTCGTCATCGATGACTTCGAAAATTTCCGGTTGTCCATTCGCCAGATGTTGCGCAGTTGTGGCGCTGACTCTATCGAGCTGGTCTCCAATGCCAGTCAGGCCATCCAGCACTGTACCTACAATCACGTGGATGTCGTGTTGTGCGACTTCAACCTGGGAGAGGGCAAGAATGGCCAGCATATCCTCGAGGACCTCCGGTATAAAAAATTACTGAAGCGCTCATCCCTGTTCCTCATGGTAACAGCGGAGACTTCCAAGGAAATGGTCATGGGGGCGAGGGAGTACCAGCCCGATGCCTATCTGACCAAGCCCATCAACCGGGCTGTACTCGAGAAACGTCTTAGCGCCCTGATCAGCCAGCGCAACACACTCATGCCCATCAATCGGGAAATCGACCGGGAAAACTACCCGGAAGCCATTTCGCTCTGTCTCCAAATGCTGCCCCGGCAGCCACGTTACAAGACCTGGTTAATGAAAACCCTGGGCGACCTGTATTTCCAGCTCGGGGACCTGGCCCACGCGCTCAAAACCTTCGATGACGTTCTTGCGCAACGGGAATTGTCCTGGGCAAGGCTCGGACGCTGCAAAGTCCTGCTCTCCAATCGAAGCTTCGACCAGGCGGTAGACGGCCTGCGAGAGCTTATTGCAAATCATCCGGACTATATGGAGGCCTATGACCTTCTGGCAGAGGGGTTCGAACGGCAGGGCCGGCCGACACAGGCACAGCAGGTACTGGAGAAAGCCATAGAGCATTCCCCCAATGCCCTACTTCGGCAAAAGCATCTGGCACAGCTGGCCGGCTCCAACCAGGATCTCGACACATCATCCGAGGCCTGGCAGCGCACAGTAGAGCTTGGCACCCACTCGATTCACGACAATTCAGAGCATTACCTCGCCTTGGGCCAGGCACTTTCCGACCTCAGCGAGGGCAATCTTGAAGAAGAAGGCAAAGAAAAAGCCAGGGAAGCACTGACCGTTCTCAAGAAGATGGAAAAAAGATTCGAGGCTGAGGAAGGTATCAATCTGCGGAGCCAGATCGTCCAGTGCCGGGTTTATGCGGGACAGGGTCAGGATAAAGAGGCGACCAAAATCCTCGAGAAGATCAGACCGGAAATCGACAATGCTGCAGCCCTGGATGCCGCAACGGGTCTTGATTACGCCAAGACCCTGTTTCGACTCGGACATGAAAGCGACGCCAAAGCGCTGTTACGAGAGATGTCAGAGCGGTTCAGCAACGAGCCTGACATACTTCAGAAGATTGAAAGCCTCCTTGATGAGCCCGTAGGGTTCCGGCAGAAAATCAAAGCCCGAACCCTCAACCGGGATGGCATAAAAGCGTTCGAAGCCGGGAACCTGCAAGAAGCCGCGGAGATCTTTTCAAAGGCTCTGGAAATCGTCCCGGACCACGCCGCCCTGAACCTTAACCTGGTTCAGGTGCTGATGAAAGAGAATGACAACAGTCCCGGTGACGCTGAGCTCCTCAAACGCTGCCAGACTTGCCTGGATCGCCTGGCAGGACTGCCGGAGCAACACCGCCAACATCGGCGCTATATCGCCTTACAACGAAAACTGAAGGGGCTGATGGTATGAAAGACCAGAATATCGATTTTTCCATGGTGCTTGCCTCAGCCGTTCACGATATGAAGAACTCGCTTGGCATGCTCCTTAATTCCCTCGACGAGCTTCGCAGCGAGCACGAGGAAAGCCTCGGGGAATCTTCCCGCTTCAATACCTTGCAGTACGAAGCCGAACGGATGCACAACGATCTGGTGCAACTCCTTGGTATCTACCGGCTTGGCGAGAACAACCTCTCGGCACACATTGAGGAGCACTTTGTGCCGGATTTCCTCTCGGAACACCTGGCCAGACACAACCCTCTTCTGCAAGGGCTCGGCATTGATGTTTCCGTGGACGCTGAGGACATAAACGGCTTTTTCGACGAGGATCTGTTGACCGGTGTACTCAATAACACCATCAACAATGCCATCCGCTATACCCGCAGCAGAATCCGGCTTACCGCTGGTGAGAGAGACGGTTATCTGGTGATCGGTGTTGAAGACGATGGCAAGGGCTATCCCGACAGCATGCAGCACACGGGAACACTCAACTTCAAATCCCTTGATTTCAAGAGTGGCAGTACCAGCCTCGGGCTGTTCTTCGCCTCATCCGTTGCCAGACTGCACAGTGAGGGAAAGCGAAGTGGGTCGATAAAACTCCACAACGGTGGAAGCCTCGGTGGTGGTGTGTTTGAGATCTGGCTGCCCTGATCCAGGTCTTTTCTGAAGGCAATAAAAAACCCCAGCATCGAGGATGCTGGGGTTTTTGGTATTAGGAGCCTGACGATGACCTACTCTCACATGGGCAACGCCACACTACCATCGGCGCTGGTCTGTTTCACTTCTGAGTTCGGGATGGGATCAGGTGGTTCCAGACCGCTATGGTCGTCAGGCAAAACGGTTGATCACTGGGGGACGAGAAGGAACTGAGTGATGTTGATTTCGTTTGAGCGGTTAGGCTCTGCGTTATCCGCAATTGTCTTGGGTGTTATATAGTCAAGCCGCACGAGCAATTAGTATCGGTTAGCTCAACGCCTCGCAGCGCTTACACACCCGACCTATCAA
The DNA here is from genome assembly GCF_900112835.1 of Marinobacter sp. DSM 26671. Classification (NCBI taxonomy): domain Bacteria; kingdom Pseudomonadati; phylum Pseudomonadota; class Gammaproteobacteria; order Pseudomonadales; family Marinobacteraceae; genus Marinobacter; species Marinobacter sp. DSM 26671. The sequence goes on from NZ_FONF01000008.1 coordinate 226,328, forward strand.
CGTCCTGGTCTTGAACGGCTCTTCAGGGACCTCAAGGGTCCAGGGAG
>NZ_FONF01000005.1:0-292561 GCF_900112835.1 Marinobacter sp. DSM 26671
TGCACCAGATAATCCCGGTGATCATCGAGTCGCTTGCTCCGCGAGGGGTCTGCAAACCGTTCTGAAATCGCATCCACCTCCATCCGCAGGTACTTGCGAACGGTATTGCGGGACAACCCCAGTTCCTGACTGATGGCGCGGATCGACAGCCCTTTGCCGTTATCGTGCAGTGCCTTGATCTTGTGTATCACAACCCACTCCTTCACTGACATGCCCCCGGCCATGGATAAAAGCGGGGGACAGTAGCTGGTTCTGTGGCCTGACGGCCACCCGGGGGTGGGTCAAAATTAATGGCCAGTAGTGGGTCATTTTAATTGGCCACTAACAGAACCGGAATCGTACCGCCACGCAAGACGCGGCGACCGCACCTGGTCAAGCGTTTCATGCACCAGCGTGATGGTGCCGGCCAGTGACGACGGTGAGACAGTGTCCGTCTTCAGGTAAAAAATCTTGTTATCGATTTCCGCCAGCTCCGCGCCCCTCTGGCTGTATGCGAAGAAGTAGTCGTAATCATTGACCACCGGGTTGTAGGAGCCATCCCTCTGGGGCGTTGCAGAGGCACTACGCAGGGAAATTTCTTCGCCCCGATAGCGAAGGATATGGTTCCAGATAACCTCCAGACCATTTTTTGGAATCGGGAAGGGACTGGTCATGATGGTGTCGCGAACGCCGTTACCGTTGTCCAGCAACTGAGCTGTCAGCGCGTTCTCACGAAATTTGTCGTAGACGTGGTCGGGAAACGCGGCAGTCCGTCGGGTCTGGTAAACCGGCATGAAGAAGTCAGGCCCATAATTCTCCAGCATGGCAATGTGGCCGTCTGAAAGCTTGTCCCTGTATAGCTCCAGATTGTTGGAGGTAATAACGAAAAGAGCCTCATCTTCGGGAAACGGGTTAATTTCCACTTGCCCCTCACGCCAGCCGTCCGGCGGCGTGGCCAAACCTCCGGTCCATTCGGGTATGCTGCCTGAGCGGTTGCCCGCCTTTTCGGCTCCGACCGGGGTCAATTCACCACCCAGCCGCTCGGCCTCGGCGGCCGTGACCTTGGACAGGGCCTGTCCGGAAAACCCGAGAAAAACCAGTGCGACACCTGCAACGAGTTGGCTTCGCATCCCTTACACCTCCAGAAATTCATGCTGTTGGGTCGCCGCCACGAGCAGAACTCGCACAGCCGGGCGCCTTTTTGCCAAATTCAAACGGTCGTTTCAAGTGAATGTTTGTGTTTTATTGTGAAACCTCACCGCACAGAGAATGGAAGAAATTTGATAGCGAAAATGATATAGTGACGAATTAATTTTTCGGGGTTACACCCGCGCTGGGGGATTGAAGGTATTCCATGGCCTCGCAATGGCACTCACTGGTTTCTCAAAAGCTCTTTCTCGCCCGCACGCTGCTTCAGCCACTCGACCGGCCCACAGACGAGGCTCAGGAACAACGTCCCAACGAGGCGGAACAGGCGCTGCGCCGGGAGGCCGCTATTCAGGGGGCGATCGAGCTGCTTCTGCGGTCTCGAAAACTGTTGCTGGTCATGGTTGCGAGGCTATACCAGAGAAAATCAGAGGAGCCTTCAACCCTTGATGAGCTGGTCGCTCTTATCGGGCCAGAACCGAGTGAAGTTGGCCGCCTGAAGGAGCTGGAACAGCGATCCGGGAGTTGGTGGAACCATCTGGAGCAACTCGAGCGCGCCCAAAGCAGACCCCCGGCGACCAAAAAAACCGTGAGCGAGGAAAACATCATTGCGGTATCGGCCGATTCCGGCCCGGATCGATCGTCGGCTGCTTTGATGAAAACGCTGACCGCCGTCAAACATTTTGCCGACGATCTGGAAGAGCAGCACAGCGAGTGGTAAGCCACTCCCAGCTCCGGTTATTCAAATCGTATTAACTTGAAGGTTTATTGAATGTCACCATCGTTTTTTGAAATCGTGCAATTGACCAATGGCGATTACGCTCTGCGCCGCATTGATGATGACAGTGCGCCACTGGTAAAAATCTCTTTTTCGGAAGAAGCCCGGGAAATGATGGAAGATCGGGATATGTCGGTTGCCAAAGCCATGATTGCAGCTGGCATTGAGGCTGTAGGCAATGTTGCCCACGATATCGACTGGGAAGATGACGAACTGGACGCCTCAGACGCCCAGCCCTCCTACACTTTGCATTGATCGGTTAACGCTGCCTGAGAACGACGCCGTGGCTATTGCCCTCGGCCGAGGCTCTTTGCAGGGATTCGAAGGCAACTCGCCCCAGTTTACGGGTCCACATGACCACAGCGTGACAGGTGCCGGCACTGAGGGCTCGCTCTGCCAGGTCCTGGGCAGGATAGTCCGGTGTTGAACGCAGCACCAGCAATTCGCCGGCGACAATCCCGTGCATTTTTTGCCACTTGCTAACCAGCGCCTGGGGCGGGTCGATCCAGGCCAGCCAGCGCTTCTCTTGATTCAGCTGGGTCAGCATTGGCAACAGCAGCTGGAAATTTTCTACCTGGCCTTCCGGCAGAATGATCTCCGTCACATTGCCACAGACTTTGGGTTCGGTGGTTTCCGGAGCGCGTCGGGCGCGAATGACGGAACGTCGCTCGCGGGCGGCGGTTGCCGACACTGAACAGGACAGAGCATTGGGGTTGTAGGCCAGATTCTGATTAAAGCTCATTTGTTCCATAATTCACCCGTTATTCAAACTATCTGAGGCTATCCGAACCGCTCAGTGCAGGTCAGAGCGGCGGATAACACCAACACCCAGACCCTCGATGAACAGCTCCTGTTCGGTCAGGTCCACTTCGATCGGTGCGAATTCTTCGTTTTCGGCAATCAGGTAGACTTTCGAGCCTTCCTTGCGGAAACGCTTTACCGTGACCTCATCGCCAACCCGGGCAACAACCACCTGGCCGTTGTGAACATCCTGGGTACTGTGAACTGCCAGCAGGTCGCCATCGAGAATACCGATGTCTTTCATGCTCATGCCCCGGACCCGCAGAAGATAATCTGCAGACGGCGAAAAGAATTCTGGCTGCAGTGTGCAGTGGTCCTCGATGTGCTCCTGAGCAAGGATCGGACTACCGGCAGCGACCTGACCAATGACCGGGAGGCCCAGATCCTCTTCCGCCTCAGGCAGACGGATGCCGCGGCTCGCTCCCGGCACCATCTCGATGGCACCTTTCCTTGCCAATGCCCGGAGATGTTCTTCCGCGGCGTTGGCCGAACGGAAGCCCAGTTCTGCTGCGATTTCAGCACGGGTTGGCGGATAGCCGGTCTCGTCGACGTATCGGCGAATAATATCCAGTACCTGGGACTGCCTTGCTGTCAGCTTCATCAAGCTACTCCGCTATATCGGGATCGGGCCGCTGCAAACATCAGCCTCTCGTAAGAGTGGCTCCGGTGGCCCTGTTTTTTTATACAGTAAACTGACTATATACAGTGTTTTATCCAGTGTAAAGTCGGCTCCCTGATTTTCTTGCATCCGCTTAATAATGAGGATCAACAGCGGTGTGATATGGTTAGGGCAATATTCCTCACGAACCAGGGAGCACCATGACTCAAGTCAGTGCCTGCAGGATGCCTGAAATCCTAGAGACGAACGAAGGGAAGGAACGCCGGGTTGGCGTCGAGATCGAACTGTCTGGTCTGGGCTACGATGAGCTGGTTACATTGGCGGCGAAGATGCTGGAGGGCACACCTGAGCTCAAGTCACGCTATGTGACAACCTTGCAGACAGCTCTTGGCGACTTCACGGTTGAGCTTGATTCCGATCCGATCAAGGATCTTGATCTGGCGGATGAGCGCCTCCCCGAGTCCATTCGTGAACTCGGTGGACAGGCGATGGATGTGATCGACGCCGCGGCCGAACGCGTGGTACCCCTTGAGATCATAAGCCCACCCCTGAAGTTTTCCAGCGTCGAGGTGATTGAAACGCTCGTCGACAAGCTCAGGAACGCCGGGGCACTGGGCAGCCGGGACGCCATCTATTTTGCGTTTGGCCTGCAGCTTAATCCCGAGTTGCCCGACCTCAGCCCGGAGACCCTGGTTCGTTACTTCCAGGCGTTCGCGGCCCTGTATGAATGGCTCAAGCACCGGCATCAACTGGACGTCAGCCGCAAATTCACTACGTACATCGAACCCTGGCACGGCCGCTACACCGAGCTCCTGATGGAGGATAACTATCAACCAAACCTCGGGGAGCTCATGGAGGATTACCTGGAGTTCAATCCTACCCGCAATCGCGCGCTTGACCTGCTTCCACTGTTTGCCCACCTGGACAAGGAACGGCTGGAACGCCATGTTCAGGATCCCAGGATAAAAAGCAGGCCAACCCTGCATTACCGGTTGCCGGATTGCGACATCGACAATCCCGGCTGGCATTTCTCAACCGTTTGGAACGACTGGGTCGTCCTGGAGCAACTGGCCAACAATCCCGACGACCTGGCCGACATGCGGCAACTGTTCCGGGAGCGCCGCAAACTGAATCTTCACAACCTGACCCACAGCTGGCGGGAAACCACTGACGACTGGCTGGCCAAAAACGGGTATGTCTGAAGAGTCCAAAGAACAGGAACTTGAGGTTCCGGGCCTGACGATCGGCATCAGTGGTCCCGCTCGAAAAAGCCTTGCCCATCGCCTGATCAGCCTGGGTCTGCGCCTCCACGGTGCCCGGACCCACTATATTCGCCCCGGTTCACGGGTTGCCGTACCGATGCTTGATGGCCTGGTGCTGTCAGGCGGCACCCACGTCCATCCTGAACGTTATGGGCAGGAGCCACAGGTTACCGCCAACTATGACCGCAAGCGGGATAAAACCGATCAGTCACTGCTTGAGCAGGCTGAAGCCATTGGCATTCCCGTGCTCGGGATTTGCCGCGGCGCCCAGTTCATCAACGTTTTCCACGGCGGGTCCCTGTGCCAGAACGTGACACCGCTGAGGGTCAATACCCGGCATCGCCCACTGCTCTTGCCCCTGCAAACCGTGCGACTGGTAACGCACAGCCGGCTTGAGCAAGCCATGCGCTCCCCGGTGATCGGCGCCAACCGGATTCACAGCCAGGCCATCAAGCGCCTGGGCCGCAACCTGCGCGTGACCGCCGTGGACAATGATCTGTTTGTACAGGCTATTGAAAGCACCGGACGCCAATGGCTAACGGGCATCCAATGGCACCCGGAATACCTGCTCTACCATGGCGGACACCGACGCATCTTTGGCCAGTTCGTGGATGCTGCCCGCCGATACAAACTGGCGCGCCTGGAACCGGATTCCGACGACGCCTGATCCATTAACGGTTTCCAAAGGAGGCACTACCATGAACGGACGGAACCGAAAGCTCCGTTTAAACCTGAAGTCCGGTTTTATTCTCCCTCTCGCGCTCACAGTACCTGCTCTGACAATGGCAGGTGAAGTTACGCTCACTGGCGAGGGCAGTGTCCGATACGAGCCCGACAGCGCCAGACTCCAGTTCACAGCCAGTGCCGAGCACGAGCTTCCCCAGAAGGCCACCGAACGGGTAGCGGCCCTGATGGCGCAGTGGCGCGAGGGTATTACCGAGTATCAGGATCAGCTCAATGATTACTCAGACGCGTCGGTAAACCTTTACACCCGAACTCTGCCCGCATCTGAAAGAGAGGAGCAGCCCCGCAAGCAGGCCGTCGCCTCCCAGACCGTCAGCTTCAGCATCAGTGATCTTACTCTGCTCAACCCCCTGCTCCAGCAGGCCCAGGCTGTGGGCCTGGATTACCACCTGGGCCCTCACCAGTTCTTCCACTCGGATGAGACCGGTATGGAACAGGAAGCACTGGCCAGAGCCATCGCAGACGCCCAGGCCCGCTGCCGATTCGTGGCCAGTCAGCTCGACCAGAGCTGTGGTGATGTAGTCACCATCAACATCAATGGCGGGCACCGCCCGGTACCAATGATGATGGCGGAGGCCAAATCCATGTCGGATACGGTCTCGAGCGTGGGTGAGCGGGAAATCCGGGCCTCAGTGAGCGCCACCTTCGAGCTGGACTGAACTCAGAAATCCCGGGTGTAGAAGATATCCAGGGAGGCCGCCAGCCCGCTGGCAGCCTCCAGATAGAAGTAACGGCCCAGATCGTAGCGCAGAGCGACCGTGGTGATCGGCTCGAAGATGCCGACACCGTAGCGGACACTCAGCTCATCCGTCAGATACCCGCTCGCCACCACCGAGGTCTGATCGCCGGAACCCTCCGCTTCCAGGGTGAGCTGGCGAATACCGAACTCTTCGCCAATTTGCCCCGTCACCTTGTTGGCCTGGGTCAGTCCCAGGGACAGCGCCGCCCGGCTCATCTGGCCCTCATCACCCCGGCTCTGGGGCGCCCGGCCAAGAATGACATAGGAAAGCGCCTCCGTCTGAGGCATGTCGGGGTTGGAGAATACTTCCGTCTGGGGCGACTGCACAGGGCCGGTCAGACGAATACCGGCCACGACGGTATCCACGGTGCGGACGGCCTCGATGTCCAGGTAGGGTTGGGTAAGGTTGCCCACGAACAACAGTCTTGCCCGCCTGAGCTTGAGCTCCTGACCATAGGCTTCATACTGGCCATTGACCAGTTGGAGCGTGCCACGGGTATCCATGTCATTGCCAATGCGAAGAGATCCCTCCAGATCACCGGTCACGCCGAAGGCGGCAAAAGTCACCTGATCTTCTCCAACAACCACGGTCACATCCATATTCAGCGATCGGACAACGGGCTCTTCCCGTTCCACGCCGACAATGACCTCATCCTCCGAGACCGACACGGCCTGGTCCGGCAAACCCTGTATCTCGATATCGCCTCTTGGCACTCCGACCTGTCCGGATACCTCCAGGGCCCCCTCACTGAAAACGATGGTCAGATCCGGCTCCACCTCAAGCTGCGCATAAGGCTCCAGGTTGAATGGCACACGGCTGCCGGAAATCGTGATTTCCCCCCGGGGAGACTGTTGCCAGTCGATTTCCCCATCCACAATGGTCTGGCTTCGCGCATTGCTCCGGATCCTGCCACTGATCTCGGCCGAGTAACCGCCAAACTGAACGCTGGCGATCACTTCCTCGATTGGTACCGGCAAGCGGGGATCGGAAACTCGTCCATTCACCAGGTGCAGTTCGCCGGTCACCGCCGGGTTCATCAGCGGGCCGGAGAGCAGGCCCTGGCCGTTCACCCGACCGGCAACTTCGTCCAGTCCGGAAAGCAATCCTGCAAGGGCAATATCCAGACCCTCGAGACTGAAGGAACCCTCAACGCTACGGTCGTCCGAGTTCGGATCCAGGTTCATATCCAGCGTGAAATCGCCAAGCTCGGGTCCGGAAAGACGGACCGCAAGGTCGGCTTGTCTCGGCTTCAGGCCGACCTCGGTTGTCAGGGTATTGTAGGCGAGTGACTCCCACTCGCCGTCCACCAGCAACTGGAATTGTCCTTCACCGGCGTCCAGGAAAACGCGTCCGTCCGGGCCGTCGTCGGTTGTGGTGAAATCAACCTCTCCGTTGATCCAACCGTCCCAGCGTAACGTCTCTGGCAGCAAGGGAGCGAGGGCAACGGTTGGGAAGCGGTCGATACGATAGGCAATGCGGGGAACCGGGAGCAGTGTCTGGTCCTCGGCACAAACCGTACTCTCCTCCCAGCGCCAGCAATGATTGCCAAATGTGAGCTCACCATCGGCTTTGTATGCCAGGGTCGCCGGGGCCTGAAGCCGCCATTGCTGGGACTGTTCCGGAAGGTCAATCAGGCCGCGGGACAGCTCTCCCTGCCAGGTTCTCCAGTCAGCGCCGGCCTCTCCTGCGAAAACCAGCTCAAGGTCAGCCTCGGCATGACGTGCACCGATGCTCACGGTGTGCTTTCCCTGGGTGCCATTGGCTTCCAGAGTGAGCGTTTCAAGCTCTTGCCCGAACCCGTTGAGGTTCTCCGCCTGCAAACGGCTGACAAGGCGCATGCCGTCCTGCAGATCGGCCTCAAGACTGAGGGTTTCAATGGCGAGCTTATCCTGCCAGCCCAGGTTTTTGCCACTTGCACTCAGCTCGCCCCTCGGGCGCTCTGGTGTTCCCTCCGCCGTCAGAGTGGCTTGCAGATTCCCCGTCAGGCCAGGCAGGACAATTTCCGGCGCGGGCAGGTTCAGAGCCAGATCACCACGCAGAACGTCGCCCCAGGTACCGCTACCCTCAATACGGTTGTCACCCACCAACAACTGCAGGTCGGATAGCTCCCAACTGCCTGATGAGGTATCTAGCCGTCCCTGCAGAGACGCGGGATTGGAACGCCAGTCGCCCTCAAGATCCCATCCGGCATTCATGGCAGGTACCGGTCCATCCCCGAGTTGTCCCTCGGTCGTCACATCACCGCTGAGACTGGCTTCCAGTACAGGTACCCAATAACCGGGATTGAAGTCCTTCAGGCGCAAGGCCGCCTGCCAGGAAAGCGGCCCGGAAAAGTTCACCGAGCCGTTGCCGGTAAGAGACCCGGCGCCTGTGCTGACGGTCAGGTTGGTCAGTGTGGTCTGCCCGGCATCGCCATCCACCGTGGTGGTCAGTTCCGCGTTGCCCTGGGGACCCTCGACACCGGCTTGAAGCTCTGCATGGTAGTTCCCCTCACGCCAGGACACGGTGCCATCCAGGGAACGAAGGGTTACCACTGGCGGCTCAAAGCCCGGGATCAGCGTATACCAGGGAAATCCGCGCAAACGGATGTCGGCACTGGCTTCGAGGCCCTCGCTCCAGGAGACATTGCCATTGGCCACCACAGTGTCTTGCCCTGCACCATTCTCCTTGTCTGCGGCCAACTCGATCCGGATGTTCTCCGCCGCACGAGTCGTCGCCAGGCCCTCCAGCGTCAGCCGTACCGGGCCTGTCGTGCCCGGAAGCGTAGCTTGCCCCCGGGTGCGAAAACCCTGCTGAAGGCTACCCCTGGCGTCCACAGACCAATCATTGAACACAAGGGTCTCCGGCAGCGCCTGCGCTGCGCGGAACTGATCCGAGGTTAGCCTCAACTGTGCCGGCAGGGCCGGATCGAGCGGCTCGACTTCCCCCGAGAGTTCAGCATCCAGGTAGCCACGGCTGGATGCAGCGACCATCAGGTCCCGAACGCTGCCGGAGAGCCGGGCGTCGAGAAGCCACTCGTCTCCATAAGGCGGCGGGATGTCCGCTTTGACTTCCAGATTGACAGGCCAGTCCCGGCGGGTTTCTATCCGGCCAGCGGCGGACACCGTGTACTCACCCAGCTGATACCAGGCGCGCTTTATGTTCCAGGCGGCGCCCGACCCTCCGGCGTCCAGCTCAAACCGGTCCCAGACTCTGTTGCCGTTGAAGGTAAAAGGCCCGAGCCGGACGCCACTGATATTCAGCGCCAGCGGCAGGTCCACGCCTGGCAGTGTAATGGGGCTCCCGCCTTCGGCTTTGTCCGCCGGGGGCAACTGCGAGACTTCGAGCGTCTCTGCTTCCAGATTCTCAATACAGAGCTGTTTTCGGAACAGACAGGAAGGGGACCAGTCCACGAGTGGCGACTCAACGACCACTTCGACCCCGTAACCACGCCATTGCAAGTGGTCGGCCTGCCACCGACCAAACAGAGATCCCCGGTCATTTTCCACCTGAAGCCCTGGCACCTGTTCTATAACCCAGGCGGTTCCCGTCTCAGAGCGCAGGGCCAGCAAAACAGCGGCCACCACAAGGACAGGCACGAGAATCAATACCGCCAGCCCTACCAACAGCCAAAACCGGAGGCGGCGCGGGCGTGCCGATGGCTTGTGCGGCCTGTCGTCCGAAGTTTCCGGTGTCCTCGTCACAGCTCAGGCCCCATGGAAAAGTGAATGCGCCAATCCCCGCCAAATTCACGATCCAACCCTTTGGCGATGTCCAGCCTCAACGGCCCGACCGGGCTGATCCAGCGTATGCCGACACCAGCGCCGGTGGCCAGCGGGTCGCTCGGATTGTTGATCGCGTTGCCGTGGTCGACGAACATGGCGGCACGCCATTTGTCCGCAAACTGATACTGATACTCGGCACTGCCAACCATCAGGAAGCGTCCGCCCACCGGCACGCCGTTATCATTCTCTGGCGACAGGGTTTCATAGCCATACCCTCGCACACTCTGGTCACCGCCAGCGAAGAAACGCAGGGATGGAGGTACATCTTCAAACCGGTTGGTTGCCACAGCCCCCGCCTGCAGACGGCCCAGAAACCGGTGCTTGTCCGCCAGCGTAAACAGCCCCTTGACCAGTGCGTTTACATGAAGGATATCCACATCGGACAGCGCCGCCCGATGCGAACCGGTAACATCGAACTGCAGGCGATAGCCCCGGGATGGGTCCAGTGGCGAGTCCGTGTGTATTTTCGAGTATCCCGCACCGGGCAGCAGGAGTGTGCTTGTGCCTTTCTCGTCATTGCCGATGTTAAAGCGCTCACCTTCCCAACGCAGCGACAATATCTGTAGCCAGCCGTTATCCAACTGATGCTGCCACTGCTGCCCCAGGCTCAGAAGTTCCGATTCCACATTCTCGATGTCCTCGCGCTGGTAACCGGCGCTCAGGCGGATCAGGTCGGTCATGGGCGGATCCAGGGGCAGCTCGTACCAGGTACTCAGGTTCTGCCTGGGTACCGAGAGTTCTGTCTCGGCGCCCCGCTTGTGCCCCATGGGATTGATCCAGTGTTCCCGCCAGTTTCCACGGAACCTGGGTCCGACATCGGTCGAAAACCCCACGCCCGCCGCCACAGAGCGGGCCTCGCGCCGGGTGAGATCAACGCGGACCGGAATCACGCCGTCCTCGGCACTACCCGGTGAGGCATCGATATCAACACTGCTGAAATAGCCGCTGTTCAGGAGATCCCGGTTGAGCCTTGCTACTTCATCAGCATGGAAGGGTATACCTGGCTCGAAAGAAACGAACTGCTCCAGTAGACCGATCTCGAACCAGTGTCCCTCGGCAAAGGTTACCTCTCCGAGCCGGTACCTTTCGCCGCTATCATAGATAAGCGTAACCGCAGCGCTTCGGGTTGCCGGATCCACTTCCAGGGTACGGGTAACAAATGTGCCGTCGAAATAGCCACGCCGTCGGGCACGGGTCTGGATGGTGTCTCGCAGGCTGGCATATTGACCGTGGTTGAGAATGTCGCCTTCCGCCGGGTGCTCTGGCAGATCGGCGTTAAACCGTTCATCTGACGCAGCTGCCCCCCTGATCTCCACGGTCCGGGACGTAACTCGCACCGGCTCCCCCGGTGTAATGGACAGAACGAGCGTTGCCGTTGTGTCGGAACCACCCTCTTCAATCCGCCAATCAATCAACGGGCTGTAATACCCGAGCGCCCGCAATGCCTCCTCGGCCTGACCAACGGCCGTGGGGGCATAACGCCTGAGATTACTGGCACTGCGGCCTTCAACCTCCCCGATAAACGCCTGGGCATTTGATTTCAGATCCGGGTAGTCTCCCTCCATGTTCACGACGACCTGTTGCGCGCAAACCCACGACGGCAGCCAGCAGAGCAACAAGATCAAAAGCCGGACCCGGCCCGAATTCACGACTTGATAGATTGATAGCATCCGGCTATTTCAGTGTTGGTGGTAACAAGAAGGATTTCCGTTCAAGCGTGGGAGTTTAATGGCAGACGGTCAAGTTAATCCATGGTTGGCCTTTCGGACTGCCCTGAGCGGCTCAAGGGCGAGTCGTTTGTGGCGTTGAAATAAGCTAACCTGTCAGATACTTAGCAACAGACCGGACCCTGGCGAATGCTGAAGATAAATCGAGAAAACCTGAAATCCAGCCACCAGCTTGTCTGGTTCATCATTGATTTCCTGATGCTGGGCCTGCTGATCATCAACCTGGCGTTCATCATCTGGGACTCGATCTATAACTTTGTAGCCGTTCAGAATCTGCTGAAAGAGCATGCTCCGGCCATACAGTCGGCCTACCACCCCATCCATGAACGCTTCATCTTTTACGATCTGATCTTCGTCAGCATATTCCTGACCGAGTTCTTCGTCCGCTGGGGTTACGCCATCAAGGCAAAAATCTACGACCGCTGGTACTTCTACCCGTTTATTCACTGGTATGACCTGGTGGGCTGTATTCCGGTGGGAAGCCTGCGTTTCCTCCGTATCCTCCGTGTGATCTCCATCATCTATCGACTGCACCAGTACAAGATCATTGACGTTACGAACACCAAGATCTACCGCTTCGTAAATTTCTATTACGAAGCCTTTATGGAAGAGCTCTCTGATCGCATTGTGCTGAAGGTGCTGAGCGGCGTGCAGCAGGAGGTCAAACTGGGCTCTCCGCTGTTTGACAAGATCCAGAAGGACATTCTCTATCCCCGACGGGACATGCTCTCCGACTGGATTTCCAAACGGGTTGCCGAGGCGGCCCAGGAAGGCTACGTACCCAATCGCGGAGCCCTCAGGAGCTACCTGGAAGACACAGTGGATAATGCCCTCAAACAGAACCTGGAACTGTCACGACTGAAATATCTTCCGGTGGTGGGCCCCACCATTCAGGAAACCCTGGAAGAAGCGGTCGGCGACATCGTTGCCCATGTCATCCACCAGATCCTCGAAGACCTGGCTTCAGCCTCCAATCACGCCTTCATTGAAGACATCGTGAATGTTTTCCTGCCGACACCCGGTGAAGTGAAAGCCGACGAAGCCCAGAACGAGGCCTTGATTAACCTGATTATCGAAATCATCGACGCAGTCAAGGACCAGGTGAACGTAAAACACTGGCGATCAGAGCTGCCGTGACTCGCTGGCGACAGGCCTTAAGACCAACAAAAAAAGAGAACATCCATGGATGTACAAGACACCCCGACTCATTATCAGCCGGCCCATGAGCTCCTGAAACAACTGGAGGCCGGCACCCTGACCAGCGAGGCACTGATTACCGCCTTACTGGAAAGAATCCGGGACCAGAACCCTGCCATCAACGCGATTGTGGCGCTGGATGAACACAGCGCACTGGCCAGCGCCCGCGAAGCGGATAAGCAACGCGCGCTCGCTGGTTTCCTTCCGCGGCCACATCCCCGGCCCGCCCGGCACCCAGTCCCGACCGGATCTGGTCGAGGGCGGCCCCATGGCCCGCAATGCCCGGGTCGGTTTATGGCTGGAGGATCCGCTGTGCCCGGTGGAGCATGAGCTCACCGGGGGTTATCGCACCCTGGGCAACTCCCTGGCCGACAGGGGCGCCCTGGTGAACCTGGATATCGATCCGGGCCGAAGTAAGCCAAGATCATCCGGAAATACAGGAGTACGTCCGGATGGCCGGAAAAGACTTCCATAGTTCCGGTAACTCCTGCAAGCGTCCCAGTTTCCGATAAGGTTTGACGAACAGCAGTTGCCTAATAAATGATAGTCCACCTACTTTTTAACCCACTGAAACTTGCTGGGAACAGCGTAAGGATGGAAAGGCATGAGCAGGGAATCCTTGCCGGAAGGCGGGCACCTGGGGTCCCGGGAAAAGCCAACGGGAAAGACGAGCGCAATTCACCGTAATCTTTTCCTGCAGGCGCTGAAATCTCTTCAGTTCGGTTCGTTATCGCTTACATGGCCGGATGGAAAGACGACCCGCCATGAAGGAAAACAAGACGGTGTGCATGCGGAAATGGCATTGCTGCAGTGGGATGTCATCGATCACCTGATCACCCACGGTGACGTGGGATTGGGCGAAGACTACATGGCAGGCAAATGGTCCACACCCGACTTGCTTGCCCTGATGCGCCTCGCCGCAGGCAATATCGTTGTTTTTGATCGGGTTTTGCACACCAGCGTATGGCTCAGGTTATGGCACTGGTGCAGGCACCGGTTGTCTTCCAATACACTGAAACGCAGCCGTAAGAACGTCCAGGAGCACTATGATTTAGGCAACGACTTTTATCAGCTCTGGCTGGACCGGAGCATGACATACTCCTGCGCCCTGTTTGACGGCAATACGTCCCTCTCGCTTTACGAGGCCCAGAAAGCGAAATATGAACGCATCCTTCAGCGACTGGCACCGGAACCGGGAAGCCGCATTCTGGAAATAGGCTGTGGCTGGGGTGGTTTCATGGAAATCGCAGCCACACACGGATGCCATGTGACCGGTGCGACCCTGTCCGGCGAACAGGCGGATTATGCCCGCCAGCGACTCGAGTCCGCCGGACTGGCGGAAAATGCCGAGGTTCGTTTACAGGACTACCGGGAGCTGTCCGGCCCCTTTGATTACCTGGTATCAATCGGGATGTTTGAGCACGTTGGCGAATCGTACTGGCCCGCCTACATGAGGGATGTGCACGACTACCTGAGACCTGGCGGCAAGGCAATGATACAGACCATTACCATTGCCGAGGAGCGATTTGAGCGATATCGCTCCGGCAACGACTTTTTGAGGGAACATATTTTCCCCGGTGGTATGCTGCCTTCCAGAAAGCGTTTTGAAGCTGTTGCCGCCGATAGCGGCCTGGTGGTGAACGATGTGTTCGAATTCGGGCAGGATTACGCCATTACGCTGGAAAAGTGGCTGGCGAACGTCGACGAACAGATACCGGCGATACGGGCGCTCGGGTACAGCGAGATGTTCGTGCGAAAGTGGCGGTTTTACCTGGCCAGCTGTGCCGGTATGTTTCGCGCCGGAGGTATCAATGTGATGCAGGTGGAGTTAAGCCGGGAGTAGCGACCCGGCTTTTCCGCAGCGACGAGCGTTATTGGCTGCAGGCATGGGAGCCTGTAGCCATGGGAATTATTCTTGACTTCGGGTGGGGTCCGCGGTTGCCCCCCAGCGCCATTGGGTAATCTCCGGCATATCCACGCCGTGCTCGATGATGTGATGCCGATGCTCGATCAGCCGGTCACGCAGCCATTGCTTGAGATAGGCGGCCCGTGACCCCAGTTGCGGAACCCGATCAATGACATCCGCCACCAGGTGGAAACGGTCCATGTCATTGCGCACCACCATGTCGAACGGCGTGGTGGTGCCTTCCTCCTTGTAGCCACGCACGTGGAGGTTCTTGTGATTGGTGCGCCGGTAGGTCAGGCGATGGATCAGCCAGGGATACCCGTGATAGGCGAAGATGATCGGTTTATCGGTCGTGAACAGGGTGTCGAAGTCCTTGTGTGACAGCCCGTTC
Source organism: Marinobacter sp. DSM 26671 (assembly GCF_900112835.1). Lineage (NCBI taxonomy): Bacteria > Pseudomonadati > Pseudomonadota > Gammaproteobacteria > Pseudomonadales > Marinobacteraceae > Marinobacter > Marinobacter sp. DSM 26671. The sequence goes on from NZ_FONF01000005.1 coordinate 15,055, forward strand.
GGGTGTTCCGCCTGGTCCTGCAGGGTCATGAGATCCACCACGTTGATCACACGCACCCTGAGCTCGGGCAGGTGGCGGCGCAGAATATCCACCGCCGCCAGGATCTCCAGAGTCGGCACGTCGCCGGCGGGCTCGGCCCGGCACTGGCTTGTTCGGTTTGTATAGGTTTTTCAAGATCAGGTCCTCCACAAAGTCAGGGATAGGAGTGCTTCAGGTCAGGCTCAGGTTTCTGTTGCGGCCGGATGACCTGCAGGCAAGCCCAAACTTCCCAGACCAGGAAAACCGCCAGCGCGACACGCTCCGCCAGGCCCGGCGCGATATCCAGTTGAATGGCGATCACGAACGCCGTCACCGCCGTCGCCGCGATCACCGACAGCACCAGCGAGGCGGCGCGCTGGCGGCGCCAGTCGAGCTGACGGCGAAAGGCCGCTGAAAACACGAACAGCGCGGCGAGTTCCAGTGCAAACGCCAGGCTGGCTGCCCCCCGGTGTATCTGCCCGGGCAGGTTCGGCGCCTGGCCGGGTGCCTCGATGGGAAACAACGCCGCCAGCAGGATACCGACCGCGGCCAGGCCGAACAGCAGTACCGACCAGGTCCGCAGCGGCCCCGGGCGCAGCGCGCCGCGCAGGGCCAGGGTCAGCGCCAGGTTACCCCAGCCATGCACGAAGGCGCCAACCATGAACAGCCAGCCAAACGGCTGGTTAGCCAGGTCGCTGACATAATCGCTGGTCCAGTCGACCCCGCTGCCGGTCAGGTGCAGGGCGATAATTGCCGCCCCGAACACCGCAACCCCCGCCAGCCCCAGCAGCGCAAGCCTGCGCACCGGCCATGAAAACCTGTGTTCCCTGGTCATACGTGCTTTCATCTCTCCTGAGTGTCTCCTGCGCGCCAGGACACCAACCCGACTCGCGATCTTCCTGGATGCGCGATACCCGCCCGCTCACCGTTGCCAAAGGATGTGAGCAGCTTCCAGGGGGATCGCCACACCATTGTGATGCGGCATGAGTCGCGCGGTATAGTCTGTCGCCGGGCGGGCCGCAGGGGCTGCTGCGCGATAGCTGTAGCCGCTTTCGCCGTCCGTCGGTTGCCGCAGGCGCTGCATCTCCACCCGTTCAGGTGCGCTACCGTCCCTGCCGTCGGCGTAGAGCTCAACCCGCACGGCCTCCGGATCAAGGTCTCCGAGGTAGACCTGAACCTCGAAGAGGTGTTGTTCACCGTCAGGCTCGACCTCAACGTCGCCGAAGCGTATCGCGGCCCATTTGTGATCCAGCGCGTGCCGCCATTCAACCAGTTCCGCGCCGACTCCCCCTTTGCCAGCGGCCCGCTCACGGTATGCAGCGGCAGCCGGGAGGTAGTGTTGCTCGGTGTATTCGCGCACCGTACGGTTGGTAGAAAAGCGCGGTGTCAACCGCGCCATGCTCTCGCGCATCCGGTTCACCCAGGCGGAGGGAATGCCTTGTTCATCACGCGTATAGAACTCGGGGATCACTTCGCGTTCGAGCAGGTCGTACAGCGCATCGGCTTCAGCCGCATCCCGGAACGGATCATCGCCATGTTCCTGGCCGTCCCCCAGTGCCCAGCCCACATCCGGAGTGTAGGCTTCCGCCCACCAGCCGTCCAATTCCGACAGATTGATACCACCATTGACAAGCACCTTCATGCCACTGGTGCCACTCGCCTCCCAGGGCCGGCGCGGCGTGTTGAGCCAGACATCCACGCCCTGCACCAGGTGCTCACCCAAGTGCATGTCATAGTCGCTCAGGAAGATCACACGGGCGCGCACCTCGGGCCGCTGGATGAATTGCATCCATTGCCGGATCAGGGCCTGGCCCGCCCGGTCCTGCGGATGAGCCTTGCCGGCCATAATGAGCTGCACCGGGCGCTGCGGGTCAGTCAGCAGGCGCAGCAGGCGCTCCGGGTCATGCAGCAGCAGGTTCGGCCTCTTATAGGTGGCGAAGCGGCGGGCAAAACCCAGCGTCAATACCCCGGGATCAAACAGCTGGTTCGCAGTATCAGCGGCCTCGGGCGCCTCGCCGGAGGCGGCCAGTTGCCGGGACAATCGATCACGGACGTAGTCAACCAACGCCTTACTGGCCGCCGTGCGGAATTGCCAGAGACGGGCGTCAGAGAGGGCGCGAATGTGCTGCTCATGGGTTTCCGTGGTCCCCAGCCAGCGTTCCTTGCCACAGGCCTCGGTCCAAAGATCATCCGCCGCCGCCGAGTCCCAGGTCGGCATGTGAACGCCGTTGGTCACGTGCGTAACCGGCACCTCATCCACGGGCCAGCGCGGGAACAGCGGCGCAAACAGGTGCCGGCTCACCTTGCCGTGCAGGCGACTTACGCCATTCACCGCCCCGCTGCCGCGGATCGCCAGGTACGCCATATTGAAATCCTCGGCCGGATCGTCCGGATTCCGGCGGCCCAGCGCCAGCAAATCGTCGAGCGTAATGCCGAGCTGGTTGCTTGCGTAGCCACCCAGGCAGTGCTCGATGAGGCCTGGTGGGAAACGGTCGAAGCCAGCGGCCACCGCCGTGTGGGTGGTGAAGAGATTGCCCGCGCGCGTGGCGGCCAGCGCAACGCCGAACGGCTGACCGGTCCGCTGCATGAAGTGGCGGGCGCGCTCCAGCACGGCCAGAGCCGCATGCCCTTCGTTCAGGTGGCAGACTTCCGGTTCGATACCGAGCGCGGCGAGCAACCGCCAGCCGCCAATCCCGAGGATCACCTCCTGCATCAGGCGTTGATCCGGCGCGCCCCCGTAAAGCTCACTGGTTATTCCCCGGTACGGCGGGTAGTTCGCCGCATCGTTGCTGTCCAGGAGGTAAAGCTTCACACGGCCCACCTGGACCTGCCAGGCGCGCAGCCAGATCGGGTGGCCGGGCAGGCCGAGCTGTATCCGCAGCCACTCCCCGTTGGAATGACGCAACGGCATGATTGGCAACTGGCCGGGATCGTTATACGGGTAAAGCGCCTGCTGTGCACCGTCCCGGTCGATCAGCTGGCGAAAATAGCCTTGCTGGTAGAGAAGCCCCACGCCAATCACCGGAACACCCAGATCGCTGGCGGCCTTGAGCTGATCGCCCGCCACGTTGCCCAGCCCGCCGGAATAAATGGGCAGGGCCTCGCTCAGCATGAACTCCATGCTGAAATAAGCGGCACAGGTTAAAGGCGGCCGCGGGTAGGTTTGCTGAAACCACGCCGGCGCCCGAGCGGCATCTCGCCTGGCCTGCACCAGGTCCCCGACGTCTTTACGGAACGCCGGATCGGCCAGAAGTCCCTGGAGCTTCTCCCGCGAGACCGTCTGCAGAACGACCCAGGGGTTACGTGTGGCTTGCCACAACTCGGGATCCAGCTGCCGCCACACCTGGTCGGTCGCATGATTCCATGACGAACGCATATCCAGGGCCAGCTCGGCCAGGGCATCAAATCCCTCGACATCCGTATGCAGCGGGCCGTATAGCAGCTGGCTGACAGGGGTTTCATTGTTCATGGGGTCTCCTTCCTTATTAAGACCGGGGCCTGCGCCCGTTGATAGCCCTTGCGCCGCCGCTCACCTGCGCCGCGGCTCACCAGAGTGGTGCCCCTGCCAGGGTCAGTTGTGCTCCGGGGGATTAAACCGCGGTTGCGTGGTCTTCATCAGGACCACCACGCCGACAACCGCCGACAGCAGCGAGCCTGCAATCACACTGAGACGGGCATTGCGAAATACCTCCGGATCGGGAAAGGCGAGGCCGGCGATGAACAGGCTCATAGTGAAACCGATGCCGGCGACAAGGGCCACGCCGGCGAGCTGGCCCCAACTCACCGACTCTGGAAGTCTTGCCACCCCGAGTCGCACCGCAAGCCAGGTGAAGCCAAAAATACCCAGCGGTTTCCCGGCGAACAGCCCTAGCAAGATCCCCAGCGACGTCGGAGAGGCAAGCGTGGCTGCACTCGCCAGCGTTAGCACAATGCCCGAGTTGAAGAACGCGAAGATCGGTACCACGCCGAGCGCCACCCACGGCTGAAGCGCCTGTTCCGCATCTTTCAGCGGCGAGAAAGAGCGAGCGCCCTGTCTGGCCCGCATGGGAATCGCAAGACCTATGGCCACCCCGGCGAGCGTCGCGTGAACGCCGGACTTAAGCACTGCGACCCAGAGAAACACACCCACGACGACGTAAGCCCCGGTACGCGTGACCTTGAAGATATTGAGCGTTACCAGGGCCACAATCCCCAGGGCCGCCAGCACCAGTGATGTTGTGGCAAGCTGCTCCGTATAGAACAACGCGATGATGACGATTGCCCCCAGGTCGTCGAAAATCGCGACCGCCGTCAGAAACACCTTGAGCGAGACCGGCACACGCGGGCCAAGCAGTACCAGCACGGTCAGCGCCAGCACCGCGTCGGTTGCGGCGGGAATCGCCCAGCCGCGCATGGCCTCCGGATCGCCGGCGTTGAACGCTGTGTAGATCAGCGCAGGGACAGCCATGCCACCCAGGGCGGCGAAACCGGGTGTGGCAATCGCCTTGGGTGTCGCCAGTTGCCCTTCCAGCACCTCACGTTTCAGCTCCAGGGCAATGAGCAGGAAAAAGAATACCATCAGCCCATCATTGATCCAGAGGATGATTGGCTTGTCGATGGCAAACTCACCCACGCGCAAGGACACCGGTAAATGGTGGACTATGTCATACCAGGCTTGCGCGGGAGAATTGTCGATCAGCAGCGCAAGCAGCATCGCCGCGAGCGTCATCAGGCCCGCGATGAGCTGCAGGCGCGACGAAGCACCGGAACTCACCGGCACCCCCCCGACGTGCTCGCAATCCGGGCAGGCACGAACTCAGTCCCCACTTTGCTTGGCATCGAAGTAACGGTGAAGTCGATTGTAGATCGGGCAGAACACCAGCCCGGCATAGGCGCCATATAGGAAACTCTCAATCAGGCCGACCACAAATCCCCACCAGGTCAGCCACTTGAATCCCGGCAATACCTGCTCAAGAAACGCATGCATATGCAGGCTTTGGGGCGTTACCAGTCCATAGATAACGCAGACAATGAAGGTGACCGCTGCGAACAACCCCAGCGCCCAGGTAACCAGTTTCGTGTTAAGCATGTTCCACTCCCATCAATGGCGATGACCCGAGGGTCGGTCCTGATTGCTGTCCGGTTTGTCCGGCTTGTCCGTCTTGTCGGACGCGCCATGTCCGCCGTGCCCGCCTCCGCCGTGACCACCATGCCCACCGTGACCGAACATGTGCATGGCCACGAACAGGATGCCGATAACCACCCAGAACCAGTTTTCCGCTAACCATTCCATATAACCCTCCTCCGTCTGCGGTTGCGCCCGACTGCCATTGTGTGATCTCCGGAGCGGGCATGCATCTCCAGCGAGATAAGCAAACCACAGTCACCTGAGTTCAACCTGAATTATTGGAGCGAACCGGATCGGGATTTGACCTCAATCAAGTCAGGAATGGGAAACTTTCTGCGGACAAATAAAAAAGGCAGACCAGTAGCTTACTGATCTGCCTTTCTCTTAGATGGTAGCGGGGGCTGGATTCGAACCAACGACCTCCGGGTTATGAGCCCGACGAGCTACCAGACTGCTCTACCCCGCATCAAACTGGTTGTTGCTCAGGGAGCCCCTGATCAACGTGGCGAGCATGATAAGGGCTGAGCCTGGCACTGTCAAAGGAAAGTTCCGGTTTTCCGGAAACTTACCGCTCCAGAATCGCTGTTACCCCCTGCCCGCCTGCGGTGCAGATGGAGATCAGGCCGCGGCCACTGCCCTTTTCCTCCAGCAACTTGGCCAGGGTCGCAATGATGCGCCCGCCGGTGGCGGCGAACGGATGGCCGGTGGCCAGGCTGCTACCTTTTACATTGAGTTTGTCCCGGTCGATGCTGCCCACCGGCTTGTCCAGCCCCAGACGGTCCTTGCAGAAGGCGGGATCCTGCCAGGCTTTCAGAGTACACAGCACCTGCGAGGCGAAGGCTTCGTGGATCTCGTAGAAATCGAAATCCTGAAGTGTCAGCCCCGCTTTTTCCAGCATCCGGGGTACGGCGTAAGCTGGCGCCATCAGCAGCCCCTCTTTCTTGTCCACAAAATCCACCGCTGCCACCTCGGAGAACGTCAGCCACGCCTTCACCTCATGGTTATTCTCTTTCGCCCACTCCTCACTGGCCAGCAGCACGCAGGAGGCGCCATCAGTCAGCGCCGTGCTGTTGGCCGCCGTCATGGTGCCGTTGTCCCGGTCAAACACCGGCTTGAGCGTCGCCAGCTTCTCAAGGGTTGTATCCGGCCGCAGAATATTGTCCTTGTCCAGCCCCGCCAGCGGCGTCAGCAAATCTTTAAAGAACCCCTCTTCATAGGCCTTGGCAAGCTTCTGATGACTCTCCCAGGCCAGCCTGTCCTGATCTTCCCGGGGAATGTCCCACTCCCTGGCCATCACCTGGGCATGCTCCCCCATGGACATGCCGGTGCGAGGCTCCCGGTTCTCCGGAACCAAGGGCACGAGGTGCGCGGGCCGGAACCGCGCCAGAATCTTCAACCGCTCGCCGGTGGTTTTGGCCCGGTTCAGATCCAGCAGAATCTCCCGAAGCCCCTCGCTTACACCAATCGGCGCATCGGACGTGGTATCGGTACCACCGGCAATACCACATTCGATCTGCCCCAGGGCAATCCTGTTGGCCACCAGAATGGCTGCCTCCAGCCCCGTCCCGCAGGCCAGCTGAATATCATAAGCCGGTGTCTCCGGCGCCAGACCACAACTCATCGCCGACTCCCGGGTAAGGTTAAAATCCCGGGAATGCTTGATCACCGCCCCTGCCGCCACTTCCCCGAGGCGCTTGCCCTGAAGACTGTACCGATCCACCAGCCCCCGCAGCGCGGATGTCAGCAACTCCTGGTTACTGATCTTGCTGTAGGCGGTATTGGACCGCGCAAACGGAACCCGGTTACCACCCAGCACTGCTACGCGGCGAATACCCGAAGGGGCTGTGCTGGTCTTTTTTGAAGTAGCGGTTTTCTTGCGTGGAGTTTTCGATGCTTCTGCCATGATCAATCCAATCCTTTTGCGGAAAATTTCATTGCCGGATGGAGCATTGGGGGCTGGCCTCCCAAAACCGTGCGGAGCCATGGATGGCGGAGCCGAGCGTACAAGGACGTATTCACAGCGTGTTTTGGGAGGCCAGCCCCCAATGCTCCCTGCACCCAGGCTGGCAACAAGTGTAGCGACAACGCACAATGCCTCATTGGCACCCCTGACAACACCCTACAGGCATTGAGTCAATCCAAAAACTGTCCGATTCTTTACCCTGTAGACAATCCGCATCCAGAGAACCGATTGCAACCACAAGGAAGCCCCCATGTCCGACCTCTATCTTAGACTGGTAAACACCCCCGTTGGTAGAACCGCCGCACAATCCCTTGGTCTCCCCGCGCCCGCGCCACTGAAGCGCCTGAAGCGCACCGACCAGCCATTTATCGAAGGCAAGGTGCTCATCGGCGCCGCCAACGGCGGAAAAGCCATTGCCACTTTAGGCAGTATTCTCGGCGCCAGCGCGGCCACCCTTCATCACGCCAGCGAAAGCAATCGCCTGGCGGACTCATCGAAAGCCGGCAACAAAGCCCGGCCGCTGGACCTGGCCTCCGACATCAACCAGCAGTTTTCGGCGCTGGTGTTTGACGCCACCGGCCTGAAAGGTCCGGCCGACCTGCGGGCACTATACGACTTCTTCCACCCCACCATCAAAAAACTGGGCAGCAACGCCCGCGTTCTGGTAATCGGCCAGAATCCCGCCAGTTGTCGCAAGGCGCCGCAGGCCGCCGCGCAACGGGCACTCGAAGGCTTCGTACGCAGCGTTGGCAAGGAAATCGGCAAGAAAGGCTCCACGGCGAACCTACTGTGGATGGCCCCAGGGGCAGAGAAGCAACTGGATTCCAGCGTGCGGTTCTTCCTGTCTGCCCGCTCTGCCTATGTGTCCGGCCAGGTCGTGAAGGTCGGCAAAGGCAACGCTGCCCCTGCCACCAATCCCGTCGCACCACTGACTGGAAAGGTGGCACTGGTCACCGGAGCGTCCAGGGGTATCGGTGCTGCCATTTCTGAAACCCTCGCCCGGGACGGCGCCACCGTGATCGGCCTCGACATTCCGCCGGCCATGGAAGAACTGGAAAAGGTCACATCCGCTATCAACGGGAAGGCTCTGGCCTGCGACATTACCGACGACAAAGCACCAAAGTTGATCGCCGACTTCATCGAAGAGCATTTCGGCGGCGTCGACCTGGTCATTCACAATGCCGGCATCACCCGCGACAAGACCCTTGGCAACATGCCGGAGCACTTCTGGGATATGACCATCGCAGTCAATCTGACCGCGGAGGAGTTGATCGACGAGGAACTGGCAAAGCGGGAGCTCATGAAAGAAAACGGACGCATTGTCTGTATTTCCTCCATCAGCGGCATCGCCGGCAACTTCGGACAGACCAACTACTCAACCGCCAAGTGCGGAGTGATCGGCTACGTGGAAGCCATGGCCCGGCAACTGAAAAACGGCATCACCATCAACGCCGTCGCCCCCGGGTTTATCGAAACCCGGATGACCGCCGCCATGCCGGTCACCATCCGAGAGGCCGGTCGTCGGATGAACAGCTTGTCCCAGGGCGGGCAACCGGTGGATGTGGCCGAGGCCATCGCCTGGTACTGCAGCCCTGCCTCCAATGGAGTGAATGGCAATGTTGTGCGCGTTTGTGGGCAGTCTTTGATTGGAAAGTAAAAAAGGGCCGATCCTCGCGGATCGGCCCTTTTTTGGAATTTTGGTGGGTGGTACTGGGATCGAACCAGTGACCCTCGCCTTGTAAGGGCGATGCTCTCCCAGCTGAGCTAACCACCCGGGAATACTTCATAAATAAAAGTGGCGGAGCGGACGGGACTCGAACCCGCGACCCCCGGCGTGACAGGCCGGTATTCTAACCAACTGAACTACCGCTCCGCATCAATTCCGGCCCTTGGGCCCGAACCTGAAACCGGATGGGGTGATCCGGTGATGCAACTGAAAGTGGTGGGTGGTACTGGGATCGAACCAGTGACCCTCGCCTTGTAAGGGCGATGCTCTCCCAGCTGAGCTAACCACCCACTTTCAAGCCTTCCTATCTAATCTAAAAAGGCATTCACTTGCTTGCCAGCCGTGCTGTCTCAACCAAGTGAGAGGCGCATTTTAAGCATTTGGCTGACGGTGTCAAATATTTTCCGGCAATTTTATAAAAAAACCTGCAAGCCATTCAAAAGCGTACAGTTTTTAAGCAAATTCAGTTTTTACCCGAGGTCTTGCTAGCGGTTTTGACTGCCCGTATGGCCGGGCGATTCTGGCCCGCCTGCTGAGCCTTCTCCTGCAGGGACAATTCGCTGACACGGCTGCGCCTGTCTTCGGGAACCGCTCGATTAGCGAGAGAGCAATTCAGATCGTCCAATCGTTTCTGCAGGTCACCCCAGCTGTCCAGCAACTGGGGAACGACATCATCCGCCAGTTTTTCGAATCTGAGTCGAAGAGAATCCTTGAGAGCCATTGTTTTTAAATTTTCCCGAGCCATTCACCTGCCATTAGTGTAGTCAGCACTCAGAAAATCCACCAGCCGCCTCCGGATTCTGCGTCTTCTCTGCGCTCCCGTTCCACCTCCAACTCCGCGTATTCCTGCTCCAGCCTCTTGATCTTGCGATCAGCTTCAAGAGGCACGGTTGGGCCACCACCGAACGGCCAGAACCAGGACGTGGATTCGTACTTGCCCTCCTGCTTCAGGCGCTCGATCTCGAGCTCACGCTCCTCCTCCAGCAGCACCAGTTGCCGCTCGTAATCCAGGTCTTCGTTCACTTCCACAATGGAGGTAGCCGCGTGGTTTGGCGCCAACAGATCACTGTTCAGAAAACGGGTGGAAACAATCTCCTCTGCCTGCATGGCATATTCCCGCGTCACCAGCTGGAGGTCGCCCTGAGTCAGCGGATGATCCGGATCCAGGTCCGGATGCCGTTGGCCCGGTTCCGAAAGCTCGTTATAACGCAGGTAATAGATCTGTCCTGGCTCAACGTCCAGAGTGGCATCGGCGATCAGGCTAAGACTGAAGGAGTTCATGCCCTCCAGACCCAGCAAAGGTCGGCGCATGGCGATGTGGCGCTCTCCGGGGCTTACCTCGAGCCAGGTGAAGCTGTCGTTGCGAATGTTGAAATAGTGGGTGTCATCTATGTAGACACTGGGCGCTTCAATTTCATCAGCCGCCCATTGGGAGTGGGTCCTGTAGAAGTACAGCACCGCGTTGCGCCGATCCCAGCTATCGTTGTCGATATGAACGAAGTCATGCCCGGAAACCGGATGCAGGAACGACCCGACGCTTTTGCCGATGGACTGATAAACCGTACAGCCCGGCAACGCCAGCAACAGCCACATCGCTGCCAGAAGCCGGGGAACAAGAAAAACGGAAGGCACTCGGGTTTTCATTGTTGTTAACTCTTCATCCTGATTGCGAGTTGCCTGATCTTAACAACTGCACAAAAACAGAAATGAGAGCTACCGCAAGGGATGGCTACAAACCGTTACAAAACCCGAAATGCCGATTGCTGGACCACGCTACGGGCAGTTACTGCCCGCTGATCTGGCTCCGTAACTGATTCACCTCTTCAGACAGCCGAACCAGACGGGAGGTCAGTTGTGACCGCGAGGCATCGATAGACTCAACCGTGCGCTTGAGACTGGCCACCTCATTACGGAGCGCCTGAACCCGGCCATCATCGGCCAGCTCATCGGTCTCCCGCTCCAGGGCCGAGATCCGACCCTCCATGCCGCTGATTCCCAGCTTCTGCTCCTGCTCAAAACGCCGGATACGGCTCTCGATCACCTGATCCACATCCGCCAGCTGCTGGCTCAATTTCGTCAACTGATCTGTTGCCTGCCGGTTGGCATCCTGCAGCGCTGAAATCGACGTCTCCGTTTGTTGTTTCAGGGCTGCAATATCGGCGGAAAGCGAGGACCGGACCTTTTCAACCGACGTCTCAAGCGAACCAATGGCCTGCTTGCCCTCCGCAAGGCCGGATTCCAAGGCGGCAATCCGTTCCTGCTGCTCATCCAGGCGCTTCTTGTTGCGTTCATTGGCAATGGCCCAGAGTTTCCGGATCTCACTGTCTGCCGTATCCAGACGCTTCGTATGCGCCGCGATCTGCTCCTCCAGAGTAGCGCCCCGCTCCTGAAGGTTTTCCCCCGTTTCCGAAAGCTCGCCCTCAAACCGAGCAAGCGCCAGCTTGCTCTGCCGCGCCCAGTAATCCGCTTCTTCAAGCTGCCCTTCCAACGCCTGAACCCGCTGCTCCTGGGAGTACCAGCCAGCACCCGCGGCAACGGCCAGCACAATCAACAACACCCACAGCATTGCCGAGCTACCGCGACCATTGCTGCCGCCACTTCCGTTACCGCCCTTGCCACCTTTGGGAGGCTTCGCTGGTGTCGACGGTTCGCCTTTCCCTCCGGACGCTGGCCTGGACTTTCTTTCCGCTGCCTTTTTCGACTCGGCACTACCAATCGGTCGTTCAGCCCTCAACTCATCATCATCTGGACGGATCGGTTCCATTACAGCTCCTGAGTATGGACGGTTAAAATAATAAGGTCTGATAATACCTGTACTTACCCGCAGGTAAAAATGAAGCCGCGCTCATGCCAAATCTTCCAGAGCGTTCGGGGCGGAGTTGAGAGGCCTTTTCCGGAAATGTCTGAAGCCAAGGATGGCTTCAGTCAAGCGCACATGGATGTGCTCGTAGCGGTTTCCGGAAAAGGCCTCTCAACTGCGCCTTCCACCAAGGTTTGTTGCATGGTAAGTAGCCAAAACATACAATGGCCGGCTTTCCAATTATCACAGGACTGTTGCATATGCAGCCGCTTGTAGGACTCATCATGGGCTCCAAATCCGACTGGCCCACCATGGAACACGCCGCCACCATGCTCGAAAAACTTGGCGTGCCCTATGAAACCAAAGTCGTCTCGGCCCATCGCACACCGGATCTGCTTTTTGACTACGCCAAAACGGCCGCAGACCGCGGCTTGAAAGTCATTATTGCGGGCGCCGGCGGCGCAGCGCACCTGCCGGGCATGGTTGCCTCACAAACCGCCCTGCCGGTCCTTGGTGTTCCTGTTCAGTCCAAAACCCTGAATGGACTGGATTCGTTGCTCTCCATCGTCCAGATGCCAGGCGGCATCGCTGTCGGCACCCTCGCTATTGGTAAAGCCGGCGCAACCAACGCTGGCCTGCTGGCAGCGCAGATTATCGGCACCTCAGACGACAGCGTACGCAAAGCGGTTGAGCAGTTCCGGGCCACACAGACCGAAACGATTCTGGACAATCCTGATCCTCGGGACCAGTAACAGGCAGGAGAACTCGAATGAGAATTGGTGTACTGGGCGCCGGCCAACTGGGAAGAATGCTGGCACTGGCCGGATACCCACTGGCCAAGACCTTTGTTTTCTATGACATGTCCGGCAGCCCCAGTGCCGGCCTTGGTGAAGTCATCATCGACCGCGAGGGCCAGTACCTGGATGATTTCCTCTCCCGGGTCGACCGTGTTACCTATGAGTTCGAACACCTGCCAGTAAACGTGGCCGAGAAAATTGCTGCTCACAAACCGGTTCACCCCTGCCCCCGGGCATTGCAGGTTTGTCAGAACCGGGAAGCGGAAAAGACTCTGTTCGGCGGGCTGGGCATCCCCACGCCAGAATGGAAAATTGCCGATAGCGCCGCCTCGTTGAAAGCCGCGGCCGAGGAACTTGGCTGCCCGGTGGTAGCGAAGTCCAACACCGAAGGATACGACGGCAAAGGCCAGGCCGTACTCAAATCGCCTGAGGACGCCGAGGCCGCCTGGACCTCCATCGGCCACCCCCGCCTTATCGTGGAAAAGTTCGTCGACTTTCACCGGGAAGTGTCGATCATCGCCGTTCGCGCTGAAGACGGTGAGCTGGCCTTCTACCCGATGGCGGAGAACACCCACCACGAGGGGATTCTGCGCTACTCCATTGCGCCTGCTCCGAAGCTCGAGAAGCACGTTCAGGAAGATGCGGAGCGGTACATCAAGGCACTACTGAACGAATTGGACTATGTCGGCGTATTAACGCTTGAGTTGTTCGAGACAACCGATGGCCTGGTCGCCAACGAGATGGCGCCGAGGGTTCACAACTCGGGACACTGGACCATCGAAGGCGCGATGACCAGCCAGTTCGAGAACCACATTCGCGCGGTAAGCGGGCACCCTCTTGGCAATGTTGCTCCACGTGGTTTGAGCTGCATGATCAATATCATCGGAGAGCACGGCGACATCGAGCGAATCCTCGAACTGCCCTACGCCCATGTTCATCTCTATAATAAGGGTGAACGACCGGGTCGGAAGCTGGGCCACGTAAACATACTGGCCGACAGCTACGAAGAGCTTGTCTGGCGGGTGAAGAACTGCGCCCAGTTCCTGCCGGGCAGCCCAGAGTTTAAAAGTTCTTTAGCACCAAAGGGTTGATCTGACTCAAATCGACCCTATATTGGGGTAACGAACATCAACATAAACAGAGAGACAGGGAGAACGACCTCATGGCATTTGAACTTCCCGCACTGCCCTACGAAAAGAACGCACTGGAACCGCACATCTCTCAGGAAACGCTCGAGTACCATTACGGCAAGCATCACAACACCTACGTCACCAAGCTCAATGGCCTGATCGAAGGTACGGACAACGCCAACAAATCTCTTGAAGACATCATCAAGAGTGCGAGCGGCCCGCTGTTCAACAACGCCGCACAGGTCTGGAACCACACCTTCTACTGGCACTGCCTGAGCCCGAACGGCGGTGGTGAACCCACCGGTGCTGCCAAGGAAGCGATCGAGAAGGCGTTCGGTTCTTTTGAAGATTTCAAGAAAGAATTCAATGACAAAGCAGCCAACAACTTCGGTTCTGGCTGGACCTGGCTGGTGAAAAAAGCGGACTGCTCCGTTGCCATCGCGAATACCAGCAACGCTGAAACGCCGTTGACCGGTGCCGACAAGCCGGTACTGACCGTCGACGTCTGGGAGCACGCGTACTACATCGACTATCGCAACTCCCGCCCGAACTACCTGGAAGCTTTCTGGAACCTGGTGAACTGGGATTTCGTAAACGAAAACCTGGCCTGATCCCGGCCTCGCTTCCAGACTCAGTCTAAAACGACTGTGATCAAGCGCCCGCCCCTGGCGGGCGTTTTTGTGTCTGCGATACCCAAGCAATTACAATTTGATACAAGCACACTCTGAAATCTTTGGAAAAATCGCCGATACTCCATGAAGATATCGCGAATCTGAACCATACTTGGAAACAACCATCAGGGTGAGCCCCCACGCACATCACCCAAAGTGCGACACCTTTGCCCTGAACCTTGCAGATCAGCGGCTCTGCAAAAACCGGAACAAGACAGGCTTGAATGCAAAACTCCTTCGAGGTTGAACATCGCCTGGGCTATCGAATCTTACGGTGGATTCTTGCGGTGGCCCTTGCCAGTGGCGTCGTTGTCAGTGCCATACAGGTCATCCTGGACGCCCAACGTGTGTCCAGAGGGCTGGATAGCGATGCCAAGCAAACCATCGCGATGGTGAAAGACGCAGCCACCCAGGCGGTGTTCAGCATCGACGCCGAGCTCGCGCAACAAGTCGTGGACGGCCTCTTCGCCAAGGAAGCCGTCCACATGGCCCGCATCGTCCACCCTGACGGCGACCCACTGGGAGATCGCAGCCGGCCACTCCAGGAAACCGCTTTCCGCCCGGTCACCGATCCGATTTTCGACGCCGACCGGCTCTATCGGGAACCGCTTTTCCGCGAGGGTAATCCGGAAGACGTCTACGGCTTTCTTGACGTTCACTACGACACTGCAGCAGCGGCCCGCACCTGGTTGGACAGGGCGGCTGTCACTTTCGCTTCCGGCATGGCCACAGCTCTCATTCTCGGCATGGTGTTGTTCTATGTATTCCACCTGCTCCTGACGCGCCCCCTCCTCCGAATTGTCAATTCCGTGAGGCAGGTGGATCCTGCGCACCCGGATGACCGCCTGGTCACCACGCCATCCGGCCACCAGAGCGACGAACTCGGCCTCTGGGTCAACGCAACCAACAACCTTCTGGTGGCCATTGGCGACAGCCAGAAACGCCATCGCGAGGCGGAGGACCGGGTGAGCCGTCTCTCACGTTACGACCAGCTCACTGGCCTGCCCAGCCGGGATACCTTCATGGAGTTGCTGGTGCGGGATATTGAGGATGCCGCCAGGCGCAACGCCCAACTGTCGCTGATTGTCTGCGGCATCGACGATTTCAAATCGGTGAACGAGCAGTGCGGTTTCCGGTCCGGGGACCTTATTCTACAGACCGTTGCCGACCGCCTGACCAACAAACTGGACAATGCCCGCTTCACCATTGCACGCCTCGGCAGCGACCAGTTCGTGGTTGTCCAGAAAGGACTTCGGGACGGGTTTCAAGCAGCAGACACAGCTGAGCGAATCCTGGCCTGTGTCAATGAGCCCATGCTGGTCGAAGACCAGAACATCTCAATCAGCGCCACCCTGGGGGTTGCTCTTTACCCCTCCGACACCAGCAAGGCAGACCGACTGCTTCAGAGTGCCGAACAGACCATGACCCTGGCCAAGCAGAACGGTCACAACCACTTCCAGTTCTATGTCGCCAGCATTGACCAGGAAATCCGGGACCGGAAGCAACTGGAAAAGGATTTGTCCCAGGCTCTTGGTAATCACCAATTTCATCTGGTTTACCAGCCCCAGATTAATCTGGAGAGCAAACGGGTAATCGGGGCAGAGGCATTGTTACGTTGGGAGCACCCGACTCGTGGCACGGTTCCCCCCGACTTCTTTATCCCGGTGGCCGAAGCAAACGGCTCTATCGTGGAAATTGGCCAGTGGGTTCTGGACCAGGCTTGTTGGCAGGCAGCTCGCTGGGCCTCGGACGGCTCGCCGCTTCGTATTGCTGTTAATCTCTCGGCCGTTCAGCTGCGCCAGGAAAGCATTGTCGATGATATTCTCGATACCCTGCGACGACACAAGATACCGGCCGGGCGGCTGGAGCTGGAGGTAACAGAAACCAGCTTCATGACCAACCTGTCAGACGCCGTAGCCAAACTCCACAGACTCAACAAAGCGGGAATAAGCATCGCGGTGGACGACTTTGGAACCGGCTACTCGTCACTGACCTACCTCAAACAGATGCCGGTACAGCATCTGAAGATCGACAAACAGTTTATCCGCGATCTGCTGGTCAATGAGGAAGATACCCGAATCGCCAATACCATCATCGACCTTGGCAAGAGTCTGAACCTGTCAGTGGTTGCTGAAGGGGTGGAAACGGCAGAGCAGGAATATTACCTGAGCCAGCGTGGCTGCAAGCTCGCCCAGGGCTATTTCTTCAGCAAACCGTTGCCGCCGCGTGAATTTGAGACCTTCGTTAAAGGTTTTCACGAGCAGATCGTGGAAAATAACCTCTGAACCACTACCTCTAGGAGTTGCCATGGGAACCACTGTTATCGGCCTGATCGTTATCGCCGTCATTGTTTTCTATCTGGTCTTTATCTACAACCGCCTGGTTTCCCTGCGCAACCAGTTCAAAAACGGGTTTGCCCAGATTGATGTTCAACTGCAGCGTCGGCACGACCTTATTCCGAATCTTGTGGAAGCGGCAAAAGCCTATCTGACCCACGAAAAAAGCACCCTCACCCAGGTGATGGAAGCCCGCAACAATGCGGTCAGCGCCCAAAAAGACGCCGCCAAGGATCCCGGCGATGGAACCAAGATCCAACGCCTGGGCAGCGCCGAAAACCTGCTCACCAAGGCGCTCGCAAATTTCTACGCCGTGGCCGAGAACTATCCGGAGCTGAAGGCCAACGAAACCATTCAGCAACTGATGGAAGAACTCTCCAGCACCGAGAACCGGGTCGCCTTTGCCCGCCAGGCCTATAACGATGGCGTCATGAGCTACAACATTTTCCGGGAGCAGTTCCCGAATAATGTTATCGCCGGCATGTTTGCGTTCAAGGAAACGTCGCAACTGGAACTGGAATCACCGGAAGCCCGTCAGGCACCGAAAGTGGCCTTCTGAGGCCCTGAGTCATGGCTCATCCCGGTTTTTTTCAGCGCCAGGCCCACGCCCGGCGCAACACCATTCTGCTGGTTTTTCTTTTCCTGACGGCGGTCGCGTTTATCACGCTTGCTGTCTGCCTTGTGGGTTATTTCGTAACCCGTAGTGAATCCTCCGGTCTTGCGTTCCACCACTGGCTGCTCTCCAATCATGGCCTGCTGACCGCCGTTACGGTTGTTTCCCTGATTGTTCTGGGCTCCCTGCTCCGCTGGGTTGATCTGGCCGGAGGTGGCGACCGGGTCGCCAAAATGGTTGGCGCCAGACCCATTGACCCCGATACCCGCGACAGTGACGAGCGCAAACTGCGCAACATCGTTGAGGAAATGGCTATTGCCAGTGGTGTCTCGGTGCCGGAACTCTATGTGATGGATCAGGAAACCGGCATCAACGCTTTTGTGGCCGGCTACACTCCCGGTGAGGCCGTCATGGTCGTCACCCACGGCGCCATCACCCAGTTATCCCGGGACGAACTGCAAGGCGTGGTCGCCCATGAATTCAGCCATATTTTCAACGGCGACATGCGGCTGAACGTTCGGCTCATTGCCCTGCTTGCCGGCATCCTGATGATCGGACAGATTGGCGGCTTTCTACTGCGCGCATCCTTCTACCGCGGCCACCGGGTGGGTCGATCACGGGACGGTCGGGCCCAGGCGGCCATGGGCATCATTGGTCTGGCCCTCTTTGTGATTGGCTATGTGGGCGTTTTCTTTGGCCGGCTGATACAGGCAGCGGTCTCCAGGCAACGCGAAATGCTGGCAGACGCATCCTCCGTGCAATTTACCCGCAATCCCGAAGGCATTGCCGGAGCGCTGTTCAAGATCGGAATGAAGGGCGGTTACCTGGACACAACCAGCCACGCCAGCGACATGAATCACATGTGTTTTGGCGAAAGTGCGCGGATGAAGTTCACCTCTTTGCTGGCATCCCACCCGCCCATAGATGAGCGAATCAATGCCATTCAGCCCGGCATGCTGGCCAGATTGCGAAGCCGGCTCAGGGATACCGAACCAGGCGCCGATCTCTACCGGGGAGGCTCTGGAGCACCAGAAGCGGGCGCGTCCGGGTTCAGTGGCGCGGCAACTGACATACTCGGGCCGGTTACCGGCAGGAGTGGCAGAACCTCACCGCTTGCATCCAGCCCGGAAAAAACCATAAAACCGGCCCGGAAATTTTCAGATCAGGTCGGCACTATCAACCGGCAAAGCGAAGATTTCGCCCTGCGTTTTCTGGAACGCCTGCCAGCCACCTTCCGAAACCTGCTGTACACCCGGGCCGGGGCCACGCAGCTCTGCTATGCCATGCTGATCAGCGAACTGCCGCGTCCACAGCAAACGGAACGGCTGAACCTGCTGCCGGCACACCCGGTATTGGGCAGCCAGCCGGATCTACTCGAGAAACTGCTGCCGGCACTGAAAACCATCGGCGATGGCGTCCGTTTCCCTGCCCTGGAGCTGGCCATGCCTGCCCTTCGCAAGCTGGACCCGGAAGAGCGGGAGTTGCTCATTACCAATGTCCAGAAACTTGTGGCGGCGGATAACCGGGTTACCCTGTTTGAACTCGCTCTGACAAGCTTCCTGTCACGCCACCTGGGCGACGAAGCAGCCAGAGTGGTACCGGTGCGCTATAAGAGCTACAAACCGGTCATGCCGGCCCTCCAGAGGCTCCTGAGCTTGATGGCAAGGGCTGGGTCTGAGTCCCAATCTGACGCCGAGAAGCTCTATCGGGAGGCCATGGCCGGCTTCATGAATGCGAAGGATGGAGTGGAGCCAGTTCTGGAAAAAGTCACCATGCGCCAGCTACGGGAAGCGTTGACCGCGTTGAACGGTCTTTCACCGCTGCTGAAACCGGCAATCATCGATGCCTGTGGGCACTGCATTACCCGCGACGGGAAAGTGGAAACCCGGGAGTACGAACTGATGCGGCTGGTGGCGGACCAGATGGATTGCCCGATGCCGCCACTGGCTGTCTGAGCGCTTACTTTACCCGGGTGCTGCCGTCTTCAAACAGCGCGTCCACTGTCGGACGCTGCTCTTCGGTGGGGATACCCAGCTTCTCCCGGATGTTCAGATTGACGTCCCAAAGCTGATTGAACTTGTCGGAAGTAGCCGCAACGGCCTCTTCCTTGCCCAGCATGATTTTGGGGCGCAGGAACACCAGCAGGTTGCGCTTCACCCGGCGCTCCGATTCGGAGGAGAACAGGCGACCAACGAACGGGATGTCACCCAGCAGGGGCACCTTGCTCCTGTTGACCTGGTAATCATCCCGGGTCAAACCGCCCAGCACGATGGTCTCACCGTCATCTGCAAGCACTGTGGTCTTGATTTCCCGCTTGTTGGTGACGATATCCGAGGCGTCCTCGATGCTGTCTGCCACGTTCTCTGTGGTCTGCTCCACCACCAGACGCACCAGGCCGTCGGCACTGATGGTCGGGGTAACCTTGAGGGTCAGACCGATATCGCGACGCTCGATGGTGGTGAATGGATTGGTGGTGCCGTCACCGACAACCGTCGACTGGCCAGTGCGGAACGGGACATTCTGGCCCACGATGATCTCCGATTCCTGGTTGTCCAGGGTGATGATGCTCGGCGTGGAAAGCAGGTTTGCCGCCGCCGAGGTGGAAAGCGCCTGCAGGAGAATCCCCCAACTGACACCATCCTCGTTACGCTGGCCGGCGCCGATGGTGATACCACCTGTTGCGGGGGTAATGGCGGATTCAGTCAGAATCGCGCTCAATACCTCACCCAGGCTGCGCCCCACGTTGCCGAAGTTGGTGCCGGCCACTGGTGAGGATTCACCAGACTCGTCACCGACGGCAACCTGGACGCCCAGATCCTGTCCCAGCTCGTCACTGATCTCGACAATCGCTGCCTCAATCATCACCTGGGCACGACGCACATCCAGCGCCGCAACAATCTGTTCGGCTTCCTGCATCAGGGATGGCTCACCCCTCACCACCAGCGCGTTCAGCCCCTCATCCGCAAACACGGCAAAGCTGCTTTGCGGTTTGGCGGCACCGCCGCCTCCCGAACCGGTACCTTCTTTCACCAGCTCGCCCATCACACCCTTCAGGATCTCAGTCAGGTTTTTGGCGTCGGCGTGTTTCAGCCTCAGGACCTTGGTGGTGCCGCCGGTGGCAGAGGGCTGGTCCAGCTGTCGAATCAGGCCGCGCATCTTTTCGCGGAAGGTCTCATCGCCCCGCAGGATAAGGCGGTTGCTGCGCTCATCTGCCGTGACGCTGTATTTTCTGGCGGCATTGTCGCCGCCGGCCCGGCCGAGTTCATCCGGGGCCAGTTCCTGCAGCAGGGTCACCATATCACCCACCCAGGCTTCCTGAAGCTGGATGACTTCCACTTCGTATTTGGACGGGCTATCCAGCTCCCGGACAATCTGCTCGATGCGCTGGATATTGGAAGAATGATCACTGATGATCAGGGCGTTGGCGGCGGCCACCCCGGCCAGATGGCCGTATTTCGCCACCAGGGGGCGCAGAATCGGCACCAGCTCCAGGGCGTTGGCGTTGTCGATCTGGATAACCCGCGTGATCAGCTGCTCGGAGGGGGTTTCGGGAAAGCGCTCCAGAATCTCTGCCGACTGTTTGGCATCAACCTGCTGCACCACCTTGATCACTTCTGCGCCCGGGATGGCGGTAAAACCGTGAACATTCAAGACCGCCAGGAACAGATCGTAAATTTCGTCCTTGTTCATGGGCGCGCTGGAGAGCAACGTTACCTTGCCCTTTACCCGCGGATCCACCACAAAACTGTACCCGGTAATGTCCGCGACCTGGGTCACGAACGCACGGATATCGGCGTCTTTCAGGTTCAGCCGCCATGTCTCGGCTTCCTGCCCATAAGCCATGGACATAAAGGGAAGGAGAAAAAGCAGGACAATGGCCCGCAAAACATTGATCTTGTGGTTATACATCTGGCGATTTCGTCCTGTTTCGATGAACCCGGTCAGCGCCACTGCTCGGGTATGGCATAACTGATGGTGAGGATGGATCCGTCACGCTCGATTTCTATCTCCAGCTGGGCCTGGCCGCGCCAGTTCTCAAGCAGGGCCTTATCCTGGCTGATATCGCCCAGCCGCTGACCGTTGATAGCCGTTATCACGTCCCCGGCCTGCAGGTTGACGGCGTTAAGCATGGCGTTAGAGCCGTCATACACGTAACCGGACATGCCGCTATTGTCCACCGGGCTCAACCCGAAAGGCGCCAGTGCGGCAATGCCCTGGCTGTCAATCTGTTCACGGGCGCTGGCCAGGAACTCATCCGGTGATGATTCTGCAGGCTCCTCGGTCACTTCTGCAACCAGTTCAGACGACTGCTCCTCGAAAGTCAGGGATTCGTATCGCCCACCCCGACGAATCAGAACACGCCCGGGTTCCACTTCGGCCAGCTCGGCATTGCCGGGTAGCATCTCCCCTACCCGGTAATATGCGGTTTCTCCATTGCTCCCAGCAACTATAGCACCGGAGTCCTCCGGGCGCTGTGCGACAAGTACCCCTTCCAGCCGGAGCCGAAGCCGGGTTTCCGGAGCCGAGCGGCGAACCGCATCGGCCACCTCGACCGGTCGCTCAGACCGCCCGAAGAAATCGTAAACGGCCATAGACGTTGTCAAACGGCTACCGCCTGACAGACTGCCTGCACCGGCTGCGACCGGCGCGTCTGGCACCGGCCGGTCGTCCCAGGCGTATAACCAGGTCATCCGGGCGAGAGTGTTGGCCAAATACACCACCAGCACCAACAGCAACAGGTTGGCGAGGATCCGGGAAATCCGGCTCTGGGCCGGAATACTCAACAGCGCCATATTATCTTGCCCCCGGTACGAGAGGCTGGCGTACCCGGAATACGACATCACCCGGGCTGGCAGAATCCGGCCAGGGCTGGCCGGCGAGATCCACCATACGCTTGTAGACACGCAGTTCCATCATTCCGTTCCAGAACACGGTGGCATCTGCTGCTGGCCCCTGGG
Source organism: Marinobacter sp. DSM 26671 (assembly GCF_900112835.1). Taxonomy (NCBI): domain Bacteria; kingdom Pseudomonadati; phylum Pseudomonadota; class Gammaproteobacteria; order Pseudomonadales; family Marinobacteraceae; genus Marinobacter; species Marinobacter sp. DSM 26671. The sequence goes on from NZ_FONF01000005.1 coordinate 37,174, forward strand.
CGCCCTGCTCGGAGACGGTCAGCGCCACACCACCCTGGGAGGTATCCATCGTCGCCTGCATGGGCGGAAACTCGGCCTGCCCACGCTGGCCACCCATTGGCCAGGTCACCAGGCCGCCATCCCAGCGCCCCAGGCCTTCCGCCCGCGTAATCCGGTTATCGGCCCAGGCCATATTCAGACGGTCAATCATGACTTCGCCTTCAATCATGGCGCCGCCGCTCTGGCGGATCAGCTCCTCAAACTCGGCCACCGTGATCCGTCCGCTGGCATCAAGCTGGGCACTGGCCGGCCAGCCCACCGTAACATCGCCGTTGAGCGAGGATTGCGACGATTCCAGGGAAATTCGGGCTGGCCATTCCAAGCTGGTGACCGACGGCATATAAAGGCGCCAGTCAACACGCACCGCGAAACCGGCCACCACAACCCCGGCTTCGCCATCCCAGAGTTTGCCGGCAACTTGCTGAACCTTTACCTGGGGAGGCAGAGATACATGGGCAGAGGCTTGCTGCCAGACCCATCCCGCAGGGACCAGAAAGACCAGTGACAGGACATAAACCAAAGCGCCCAGCAGCAGGAGCAAGAATACCTTGCCGGGGCGGAGAAAGGATTTGGGTTCAGCGTCACTCATTCGGCGTTGCACAGATAATGGACCGGAAGCCGAGTCTAGCAAAGCCATGGGGCAAGTTCATGACAAAAAAACAAAAACCCCGCGTTGGCGTGAACCAACGCGGGGTTTTTAAGGGGCCGAGATCAGGCCGGCATTACATCATGCCGCCCATACCTCCCATGCCTCCCATTCCACCCATGTCCGGCATACCGCCGCCGGCAGACTCGTCCTGCGGCTCATCCGCAACCATCGCCTCGGTGGTGATGATCAGGGAAGCCACAGAAGCGGCCGCCTGCAGAGCGGAACGGGTGACCTTGGCAGGATCCAGGATACCCATTTCCAGCATATCGCCGTAGGCTTCGGTCGCGGCGTTGTAGCCGAAGGAACCTTCGCCTTCGCGAACCTTCGCAACCACAACAGAAGACTCACCGCCTGCGTTGTAAACGATCTGGCGCAGAGGAGCTTCCATGGCACGGCGCAGAATGTTAACACCGGCTTTCTGCTCTTCGTTGATGGCGTCTACCTTGTCCAGGGCCGCAATGGCACGGATCAGGGTTACACCACCGCCCGGCACGATGCCCTCTTCAACCGCGGCGCGGGTAGAGTGCAGCGCGTCTTCAACGCGGGCCTTCTTCTCTTTCATTTCCACTTCGGAACCGGCACCAACCTTGATAACGGCAACACCGCCAGCCAGCTTGGCAACACGCTCCTGCAGCTTTTCCTTGTCGTAGTCGGAAGAGCTGTCTTCGATCTGCTTGCGGATCTGCTCAACGCGAGCTTCGATGTCCGCCTGCGCACCAGCACCGCCGATGATGGTGGTGTTTTCCTTGGTGACGTTCACACGCTTGGCTGTGCCAAGGTCATCCAGGGTGGTGTTCTCAAGAGTCAGGCCGACTTCTTCAGAGATTACGGTACCACCGGAAAGGATCGCGATGTCCTGCAGCATTTCCTTGCGACGGTCACCAAAGCCAGGCGCCTTGACAGCGTTTACCTTGACGATGCCACGCATGTTGTTCACTACCAGAGTGGCAAGCGCTTCACCCTCGATGTCTTCAGCGATGATCTGCAGCGGCTTACCAGCCTTGGCTACAGCTTCCAGCACCGGCAGCAGCTCGCGGATATTGGAGATCTTCTTGTCGACCAGCAGGATGTACGGGTCTTCCAGCTCGGCAGACATGTTGTCCTGGTTGTTGATGAAGTACGGAGACAGGAAGCCACGGTCGAACTGCATACCTTCAACCACGTCCAGCTCGTCTTCCAGGCCTCGGCCTTCCTCAACGGTAATAACGCCTTCCTTGCCAACTTTTTCCATTGCATCGGCGATGATCTTACCGATGGTATCGTCACCGTTGGCAGAGATAGTGCCTACCTGAGCGATCATCTTGCTGTCGTCACAGGGCTTGGCCATATCACGGATTGCCTTCACGGCTTCCGTTGTGGCCTTGTCGATGCCGCGCTTCAGATCCATCGGGTTCATGCCGGCAGTAACTGCCTTAACGCCCTCGTTAACGATGGACTGAGCCAGAACGGTTGCGGTAGTGGTACCGTCACCGGCGGTGTCGTTGGCCTGGGAAGCTACTTCCTTCACCATCTGGGCGCCCATGTTCTCGAACTTGTCAGACAGTTCGATTTCCTTGGCTACGGAAACACCATCTTTGGTGATGGTCGGCGCGCCGAAGGACTTTTCCAGAACCACGTTACGGCCTTTCGGGCCGAGGGTCACTTTAACCGCGTCTGCCAGTACATTGACGCCCGCGACCATGCGCTTACGTGCGCTATCACCGAATCTAACGTCTTTTGCTGCCATGTCTTCTATTCCTGTTCGTTAAACCGAAGTTGTTGAATCAATCGGATTAATGAGAGTTCGTGCGATTCGCCTCAGCGATCACTCAAGCACGCCGTAGATGTCGCTCTCGCTCATGATGAGGAGCTCTTCGCCATCGATCTTGACGGTGTTCCCGGCGTACTGGCCGAAGACCACGGTGTCACCCACCTTGACCGCCAGTGAGCGGGTTTCGCCGTTTTCCAGGATGCGACCGTTACCAACGGCAATTACCTCGCCCTGGGAGGGCTTCTCTTTGGCGTTACCCGGCAGCACGATGCCACCCGCAGTTTTCTCTTCTTCTTCCTTACGGCGCACGACAACACGGTCGTGTAGCGGACGAATTTTCATTGCTCGGTTTCTCCAATAGTCAGATTAATGTGGCAATGACATTGTTGATGTAGGTCGGACAGGCAAAGCCTGGTCCGACAAATTGCCCGGCTGGATAACCAACTGTTTTCAGTGGAAATCAGCCCGCAGCGAACTTGTGGTTTCTATTTGGGGTAGCTGGTAGGTGTTTTCAACACCCCTTAGAGAAAATTTTTTCACTTTTTTTCGATCCGGTCCCGATCGGATTCCGTCTCATCCTGGTACTCGCCTTCGATGATGTCGCCATTGCTGTCCCGATCAAAAGGCCGCTGCCGGCCGAACGGGTTCTCCTGGCCGCCAAACGGATCCTGCCCGAAGGGATTGGACCCGCCACCGGCACGGAAATAGAAGCTGCTGCTGCGGTTCTGACCAGCCACGACCATGCGCTTCAGCGCCTGCGCCGCGAGCCAGTGGCGGCTCCCCGGAATCAGGCACAAAAAGCCGACCGTATCGGTGATAAAACCCGGCGTCAGCAGCAAGGCGCCACCAATAGCCAGAATCAGCCCCTCGGCAACCTCTTTGGCAGGCAATTCACCACTGTTCAGCCGCTGATTGGCCCTCAACAGCGTTGCCAGACCCTGCTGGCGAAGGAGCCAGGCGCCGATCACGGCGGTCAACAACACCAACCCGACGGTATTGAGCACACCAATCATGCCACCCACCTGGATCAACACCGCCATCTCGGCAATCGGCATGATTATGAATAGAAAAAGAAACACGGACATCGGGACCTCAGGGTCTGAGCAGGAATTTCAGAAGGTCTGGTATACTCGCAGTCCTTCCGTATCTAACAAGAAGCCACATTCATGGCTCTACGCACCAGCCATACCGGTGAAAAGACGCACAGCAACTGTAAAGCCACTTGATAACAGTAGTTAGGGCAAAACATGAAACTTCAAGATTCCGTGATTGCAATCACTGGCGGCGGCCAGGGCCTTGGCCGCGCCATGGGCGAATACCTTGCGGCCAAAGGTGCAAAAATTGCGCTGATCGACCTGATGCCGGAGAAGCTGGACGAAGCCGTCACCGCCTGCGTGGCCGCGGGCGCTGAGGCCAGAAGCTACGTCTGCAACGTCGCCAAAGAAGAAGACGTTGAAAAAACCTTTGAAGCCATCGTAAAAGATTTCGGCCACCTCAATGGCCTGATCAACAACGCCGGCATCCTGCGAGACGGCCTGATGGTCAAAGTGAAGGATGGCGAAGTTGAGCGCCGCATGGAGCTGTCCCAGTGGCAGGCGGTGATCGACGTCAACCTCACCGGTGTGTTTCTCTGCGGCCGCGAAGCCGCCACCCAGATGATCAAGAACGGCGACCAGGGCGCGATCATCAACATCGCCTCCATCTCCCGCGCCGGCAACATGGGCCAGAGCAACTACTCCGCCGCCAAAGCCGGCGTCTCCGCCCTGGTTCCCGTATGGGCCAAGGAACTCGCCCGCTACGGCATCCGCTGCGCCGGTATCGCCCCGGGCTTCATCGAGACCGAAATGACCGCCTCCATGAAACCGGAAGCCCTGGAAAAAATGACGGCCGGCATTCCGCTCAAGCGCATGGGCAAACCCGAAGAGATTGCTTCGGCTGCGGCGTTCATCTTTGAGAACGACTATGTGTCAGGGCGGATGATTGAAGTGGATGGGGCTCTTCGGCTCTAACGGGTCGAGCTACCATTGAGTGGGGCGCCCAGAGCGCCCCGTTACCATCGAAACCGAGACATCGAAACCCGCCCGTCGGTAACTTCGACACCTTCAGCCTCAAGCCGGCTAACCTGCTCCTCAAATTTCTCGGACCCCACGGGAAAGGCAATCTGGCCGTTACTGCGAATCACCCGATACCAGGGCACGGCATGTCCTTCCGGCAACTTGCCCAAGGCCTTCCCGATGTACCTCGCCTGCCGGCCCAACCCTGCCATCTCTGCAACCTGGCCGTAACTGACCACCTTTCCCTCTGGGACAGCCAGTACGACTTGCCAGATTTTCTGGTCTTTGGTCGGTTCGGACATCAAGGGCTCTCTGCTCCGGCATCGGGCTTCGATTCATTGCGCGGCGCCAACGAATCCAGTCGATGGCCATTTCGGATCATGAAAATGGCCAGCAGAATCGCAGGCACACCCATTATGCCGGCCACCAGGAAGAATTCGGCGTAACCAAAGCCCGCCACGACAATGCCGGAGAACCCACCGAGAAACTTGCCAGGCAGAGTCATCAGGGAACTGAACAGTGCGTACTGCGTAGCCGTAAACGAGGCACTGGTCATGCTCGAGAGCCATGCGATCAGGGCAACATTGGCAATGCCGCCACTGAGGTTATCGGCGCTCACCACGGCGGCCAGGGCGATGATGTTGGGCGGGTACTGGGCCAGAACAACGAACAGTAGGTTAGTGGCGGCAGTCATGATCGCTCCCAACAGAAGAATTCGACGAACCCCGTAGCGAACCACCATAACCCCACCAACCAGGGAGCCGGCAATGGTCATGAAGAAGCCAAAGATTTTGGTGACGTCCGCCACCTGGGTTTTGCTGAAGCCCATGAAATCCAGGTAGAAGGGATTGGCCATGACGCCCATGGCGATGTCGGAGATCCGGTACACGGCAACCATCAGCAGGATGACCAGAGCCAGCTCCTTGTACCGCCTGAAAAAATCCAGAAACGGACCGGCCACGGCGGCGTAGAACCAGCCAACAAGTCTCGCCAGGCGGGGATTCAGATGCGTGAGCTTGGCAGCCTCCTGTTCGATCTCGTGGGCAATGTCCTGGGCGGCGGCAAAGTGGTTCACGCTGGGCTCGCGAACAATGAGCACCGTGAGCGCGCCAACTCCTACCAGGGCCGCCATGACTTCATAGGACACCTGCCACGACCAGAATTCCGCCAGGTAAAGAGCACCGGCGCCGGCCACCAGAAGCGCCAGACGGTAGCCAAAGATATACGTAGCAGCCAGGGCGGCCTGGAGCCGCTCCTCGGCAATCTCGATGCGGTAGGCATCAATGGCCACGTCCTGGGTGGCAGAGGAGAACGCCACCAGCAGGCCACAAAGGGCCATCATTTCCGGCGCTGCCGTGGCATCCACGTGAGCCATCAGGTACAGCCCCGTGGCGATACCTGCTTGCGCAAAGATAATCCAGCTTCGCCGCTTGCCCAGCAGCCGGTCGAGCAGCGGCAGTTTCAGGCGGTCCACCACCGGTGCCCAGAACACCTTGATGGAATAGGTAATACCAAGCCAGCTGAAGAACCCGATGGTGGCGGTTTCCACCCCCACATCCGCGAGACGGGCATTCAGCGTGGAAAACACCAGCAGGAACGGCAGCCCCGCCGAAAAGCCCAGGAATAGCAGGGCAATCACCTGCCAACGGGTATAGGTATGGAGCGTGTCCCGGATCAGGGTCAGGCGGGTGCCGTTTAAGATGGTGAAGCCTCCGGATCAGTCGCGGAAATTATTGAACTGCAGCGGGATATCCAGCTCAGCTTCCCTGAGCATGGCAATGGCTTCCTGGAGATCATCCCGCTTCTTGCCGGTCACTCGCACTTTGTCACCCTGGATACTGGCCTGGACCTTCATCTTCTGGTCCTTGATCATCTTCACGATCTTCTTGGCCATATCGGTTTCAATGCCCTGCTTCAGCAGCAGGTGCTGTTTAACCAGCTTGCCGGACTTGCTGTCGCCATCCTCAGCCAGCGCTCGCGCATCGATATTACGCTTGGCAAAGGCCATACGCAGCATGTCCAGCAACTGTTCCAGCTGGAACTCCTGCTCGGCACTGATGGTAATGCCCTTGTCGTCCAGCTCAATGTCGGCTTCCACGTTCTTGAAGTCCCAGCGATTGCCCAGCTCCCGCTTGGCCTGGTCGACCGCATTGGTGACTTCGTGCATATCGATTTCTGAAACAATGTCAAAAGAAGGCATGGTCGTTATTCTCCAACAGGGTAAGAAGGTATACTTCTTCAATTTGCTGGGGATGATACCAACCCCGGGCATCTCTCGCACCTGACAACGGACTGCTAAAAGTAGATAACAATGCCAAATCTGGACCTTCCCATCCTGGTAGTAGACGACGCGAAATTCAGCAGTATGGTGGTTGGCCGCACGCTGCGAAATGCCGGATATCGCGACGTACGCATCGTGAATAACGCACCGGAAGCCCTGCAGTTAATCGAACAGCGCCCGGTAAGCGTGCTGATTGCCGACTGGCTGATGCCCGAGATGGATGGCCTTGAGCTGACGGACCAGGTGCGACAACAGGACGAGCAGAACAATCACTACACCTACGTGATCCTCCTCACGGCACGGGAAAGCGTAGAGGCTCTTTCAGAAGCCTTCGACCGGGGTGTGGACGACTTCATCTACAAGTCCGACATGACCAAGCAACTGATCCCCCGCATATTTGCCGCAGACCGAATGGCCGACCGCCAGAACACCCTGCTCCGGGCCAACTCCCTGCTGATCGAGAACAACCGGGAACTGGAATCCACAAACATCATTGATCTGGAAACCGGTCTCTGCAACACCAAATACGGTCGCGAGCGGCTGACCAAGATGCTGCGCCACGCTGAATCCCGAGGCGGCTGTTCTGCCTACGTACTGTGCGGCATTCGCAACTGGCAGGAACTCAAGCGCAAACACCCGCCCACAGTGATGAGCGAACTGGCCATCGGCATTGCCCGCCGACTGAGCACCCTGATTCGCCCCATTGATGCCCTGTGCCGCGTTGGCGACAATCAGTTCGCCATCATTGCCTACTTCCCGAACAGCGATCACTGCACCACCACCGCCTTCCGGCGCGTGTTCGACGGCATCAACCACAAGGCCCTGAAAACCACAGCCGGCTATATTTCCGTGGAAGCCGGCATGGTGTTGTGCAAAGCTGACGCCCAGAACGGCACACCCTCGATCCAGGATATGGAACGGGCAGCGGTGCAGGGGCTGGTGGATGCCTACGATACGCGTCGGTTTACCGAGACTGCGCCGGAGATCGGAGCGACCGCCTGAAGCGGCGACACACTCGGTAACACTGATACACACTTCACAAACAGACAGGAAAGGCCGGACGACTTATTCTGCAATTGTGGATTTAAGCAGTATCCCCCATGGTGGAGGAGCCGAGTAGTACCTCCGCCGCCATATGGGGAATCGAATCCACCGGATTAACGAATTTTTCAGGCACTTTCGTTCTTTCCTTGTTTTTTGGGCCAGCTTTTTAGCTGGCCTTTTTATTTTCCGCTCCAGACGTTTCCGCACCAGTTCCGTTATACTCCGGCTATAACGACTCCAAAAACAGTGCTGTAACCATGAAAACCCTCGGAACCGCCTCTGTCGCCGCCCTGCGCCAATACGTTCGTGCTGCCGAATCCGCCGGCGTGGATATCAATCGCCTTTTCGACCAGGCTGAACTGGACCAGAACATCCTGGACACCGACGACGGCCGCATTAACGGCGAGCAGTTCCAGCACTTTATCCGTTTATTGTGCGAACAAACCGGCAGCCCGATCCTGGGCCTCGAGACCGGCGACTTCGTTCAACCCGGCTCCTACAGCGTGCTTGGCTACATCACCATGAGCTGCGCCACCCTGGGGGAGGCCGTAGCGCGCATTGCGCCATTCGAAAAACTCGTTGGAGACATGGGCACCACCAGCCTCGCCATGAAAGGCGAAGACATCAAACTGACCTGGAACTGCAACTACACCGATCCCGTCGTCCGCCCGCAACTGGTGGACAACGTATTTGCCTCCTGGGTGAACTACGCCCGCTGGCTTGCAGACAATCAGGAAGCATCACCAAGCGTGGTAAAACTCCGCCGATCCTCGCCAGGTTCCGAATTTGAAACAGCCTACCGAGAGCGCTGGCACTGCCCGGTCACCTTCTCAGCCGATGAGGACAGCATCACACTCAAGAAAACCCTGCTGGAGACCCGCCTGCGGCAACCAGACCCCCTGCTCCGCAAAACGCTGGAAGCCCATGCCCTGAGTCAGCTGGCGTCCCTGGATACCGACAGCGACCTGACTTCGAAGGTCCGTCACAGCATCCAACAACAGCTCATGCACGGCATAACCCGGCAAGACATGGTGGCTGAAGACCTGGGTATGACCAGCCGAACCCTGCAGAGAAAACTCGGCCAGGAAGGCGTGTCTTACCAGAAATTGCTGGATGAAGTGCGGCAAAAAATGGCCGAGGACTATCTTCGCAACAGCGAGCTGGCCATTCCGGATATTGCACTGAGGCTGGGGTACAGTGAAACCACGTCGTTTCACCGGAAGTTCAAAGCGGTAACGGGGAAAGCACCGGGAGAGTTTCGGCAACGAGCAGCAAACTCAGAAGCCTGAAAAGCCAGACAGGTAGCGCTTTTCAGGACTGTCGTTGGCCAGGGATGGCCAACGTCAAGCGCACATGGATGTGCTCGTAGCGTGTCCTGAAAAGCGCTGCCTGCCTGGCGCCTACTCCGAATTAGCAGGCAATGCTTTTAAAGCTTGCGGCCTTTGCCAGCAGCAATCCGCAGACGCAGCGCATTAAGCTTTATGAAGCCTTCTGCATCCTTCTGATCGTACGCACCCTGATCTTCCTCAAAGGTAGCAATCTTCTCGTCGAACAGAGAATCCTCAGATTTACGGCCAACCACATCCACATTGCCCTTGTAGAGCTTCAGGCGAACAGTGCCGTTTACATAATGCTGGGTCTGATCGATCAGAGCTTGAAGAGCCTCGCGCTCCGGGGACCACCAGTAACCGTTGTAGATCACCTCGGCGTAGCGCGGCATGATGCTGTCTTTCAGGTGCGCCACTTCACGATCCAGGGTAATGGATTCAATGGCACGGTGGGCACGCAGCATGATGGTACCGCCCGGGGTTTCGTAACAGCCGCGGGACTTCATGCCCACGTAGCGGTTCTCGACGATATCCAGGCGACCGATACCGTTCGCACCCGCCAGCTTGTTCAGAGTTTCCAGAACCACGTGGGGCTTCATGTCCTGACCGTCGATGGCAACAATGTCGCCCTTCTTGTAGGTCAGCTCAACATAGGTCGGCTCATCCGGCGCGGCTTCCGGAGACACACTCCAGCGCCACATATCTTCCTCGGCTTCCGCCCAGGGATCTTCCAGATTGATGCCTTCGTAAGAAATGTGCAGCAGGTTGGCATCCATGGAGTACGGGCTCTTGCCCTTCTTCATTTCCACCGGGATATTGCGCTCTTCGCAGTACTTCAGCAGCTTCTCGCGGGAATTCAGATCCCACTCACGCCAGGGTGCAATCACCTTTACTCCAGGCTTCAGCGCGTAAGCACCCAGCTCGAAACGCACTTGGTCGTTGCCCTTACCGGTTGCGCCGTGGGAAATGGCATCGGCGCCGGTTTCATTGGCGATATCGATCAAACGCTTGGCAATCAGAGGACGGGCAATGGACGTACCCAACAGGTACTCACCCTCGTAGATGGTGTTCGCGCGGAACATCGGGAACACGTAATCGCGCACAAACTCCTCGCGCAGGTCCTCGATGTAGATTTCCTTAACGCCCAACGCTTCGGCTTTCGCCCGCGCCGGCTCAACTTCCTCGCCCTGGCCGATGTCGGCGGTAAAAGTTACCACCTCACAGTTATAGGTATCCTGCAACCACCGAACGATTACGGAAGTATCCAGGCCACCGGAATAGGCCAGCACCACCTTTTTAATATCAGACATGCCCTTGCTCCAGACTGAACAGAATGGATGTGTTGAAAATAAGGGCGTTATTGTACGGGAGAGCGTGAGGAATGGCTATAAAGCCCCTCTCCCCTGGCGGGAGAGGGGTTGGGGAGAGGGGGTTATTGATCAGCCAGCAGCCTGCTGACCAATAGCCTCTTCCCGAATACCATCCCACCCTTCTTTAACAGAACGCAGAAGGGTAAGAACCTCATCCAGCTTGGCCAAATCATTCTTGGCACTGGCTTCCAGCAAAGAGCGCTCCATATAGTCATACAGCGCCTCAAGACGCGCAGCCAGATCGCCACCCTGTTCGAAATCCAGGAAGGAACGCAGTCCACCAATAATCTCGATGGCCTTGTTGATCAACTGGGCCTTGCCGCCGTAATCCTTTGCCTGGATACGAGACTTGGCCATGTTGATGCGCTCAATAGCACCGTTGTACAAAAGCTGGATCAGCTTATGCGGATCTGCATCGGTGATGCTGGTTTGGGTGTTTACGCGCTGGTATGCCTGTAAACCGTTCATACTCGACCTCTTGGTTCGCTAATCGGCCCGGGCCGATCAGTTGTTGTTCCGGTTGTTTTGGGGTGCAAGCGCAGCGAGCTGCTGGCTTACGTAATCCTGTGTGCTGTTGAGCTGGGAAATCAGGGAATCTGCCGCTGTGAACTGACTAACCAAGCGCTCACGGTAAGCAGCAATACGTTCCTCAAGTCGCGCCTGATTTTCCTGAATTTGTTCCAGATCGCGATTGAGGCTTTCAGTCCGCGATTCGATGGCGCCATCAGCACCCACAAAACTGGAAACCAGATCAACCGTCCGCTCTGCAACGCCTTCCACAAAAGTAATCGAGCCACGACTGCCAGTCTGGTCGCCCAGAATACGAACCTGCAGACCAGACGCACCACCATTGCCACTTCCCAGAAAGAGTACCTGGCCGTCGCCTTCCGCGGTTCGGCCACCAATGGTGCCTGCCACATCGATACCTGAAGTGCCGGTGGCAGCAGACAACCCATAAGCGGAACCATCTTCTACTGATGTCAGGCTGACGTTCGAATCACTGCCGTAATCGGAGGAGGTAAAGGTCAGCTCGCCGCCGCTTCCAATGCCAACCTGGACACCCGAGCCAGACGCATTCAGAGCATTATTGGCATTCAGCTGAGCCTGTATCTCGTCTGCCAGCTCCTGAGCTGTATTGTAGGTTTGCTGAGTGAGCTGAACGCTCACAGACGTTTCACCATTAACCTGGAACGTCAGCTCGTCATTGCCGGCGCCGATGGTAAGTGGGGCCGTAAACGCAGCCCCAGATAGTGCGCCCTGCGTCGCCGCCTGGGTAATGTTGATATCGTAGCGGCCTGGCTCAGTATTCAAGCCACTCCGGACGAACTCGACCTGGCTATCGGTTGTCCGGCCTTGCTCTGCAAACAGTGCCGTCACATCGTCCGGATTATTCTTCAGCTGCTCTTCAAACTTGGCTCGGTCAAACTCCAGACCACCAGTTTCAAAGTTGGTCGTGATGCCCACATCCGCCAGGCTACGAACACTGGAATTTTCCAGGCCCGGCACAACCCGCGTCAGAACCTGACGCAATTGATTCTGAATAGAACGGACGGTACTGTCACCCGTGAGCAGACTGCCAACGCCTGCCTCAGCGTTAAAGCCAGCGAGACTATCAATAGTGGACTGAAGCGAATTAAATTTATCAACGAAGCCTTGTACGCGATCAGCAACCGCACCCAAGTCTTGCTGAACCTTGATAGTAGAGGAACCAGTCTCGGTGATATCGAAGGTCAAGCCATCAATTACGTTTTCAAAACTGTTAGTAGACCGGGTAACCTCAACGCCGTTGATTTTCATAACGGCATCTGATGCAGCAATCGTCTCTTGCAAACCGGCATCTGAATCCATACCGGTGTTAAACGCAAAACGGGACAGTCCCTGATTATCGGTGTCTGTACCACCTGTATCACCGGATACGGAAATACTTACCGCATTGGCCGTTCCGGTCTCGTCAGCAGAAAGGACCAACTGGAAGCCGTTACCCGTATCGATCACACCCGCAGAGACACCTGCATCCGAATCATTGATCGCGTTGGCAAGCCCCTGAAGCGTGTCGTTACTGTTATCAACAGTAATATTCGTGGTTTTATCACCAACATTAAGCGTCAGCGTGCCCTGCCCGACGCTGGTCGCGTCGCGATCTGCAAATACATCCCTGGAAGCCAAGGCCTGCGCACCGGCAAGACTGGTTACCTCAACACTGTAAGTGCCACGACTCGCCTTGGTGCTGTCCACTGATACCGCAATACCTTCATTGGAAGAATTTGCAGAAAACGCTTTGAGGTTATCGGGAGCACTGAGCTGGCGCATGGGCAGGCGCAGTTCGGTAACGGCGCTGCGGAGTTTGCCATAGGCAGACAGCAAAGCCTGGGTTTGCTCTGTCTTCTGTGTAAGCCTATTTTCCGTAGGCGCACGCTCTGCCTGTACCAGTTGATCAACCAGATCCGAATTCAGAACGCCTGAACCAAGACCCAACGATGATATGTTTGCCATGCTCATGCCTCCTCAAGGGGGCGAATCTCTTCATTGTTCAGTTTATCGGCAAAAAGCGGCAAAACTTTGCCTTTTTCTTTCGCCGATTTGTAACACCCTGTAACAGTTAACAACACCTCCCCTCTCCCCTCGCGGGAGAGGGGCCGGGGGAGAGGGAGAACCCTCTCACCCCAAAAACGCAGAACACCGCCGGCCCCTCACGGGTGCGGCGGTGCTGAAATACCGTCATTTAAATCTGCGTAAGAGCAACCGCCCTTACACTTTAATATTAAACAACGTCAGCGGCTCATCCTGCTGCAAGTTTTCTGCCAACCTCAATGCCAGCTCATCCGGAATCTGCCGGATAACTTCTTTGGTCGACTGATCGACTACCTTTACGATCGTCTGGCCTAATTCATTATCCACTTCAAACTGCAAATCCCGCTGCACATTCTGAACAAAATCGTTCAGTTGGCTAACCGCATCATCCAGTTGCTCCCGTGTGGCCTCATTCCGAGCCTGGAGCTTTTCAGCTTTCGACAAGTCCGAAGTTACCTGGGAGTTCTCAACCTTACTGACTGCGGCAGACGAACCAGCAAGGTCGGAGGCATTCCTGCCTTCGGCCTGAGATGACGAAATTGCCCGAGCCGGTGCTTGCTCACTGGTGCGAACCAGCTTCAGATCCGGGCTGTTCAGGTTAACGTCATTCATAGCTTACCTCGCTATCCTAAAACGGCGCTAAGCCGGAACCCGAAGGTTCCGGCTATTACCGCTATGCCCCAATTACTGCAGGAGGGACAGAACCTGCTGCGGACGGGCGTTCGCCTGCGCCAGTACCGAGATACCAGCCTGCTGCAGAACCTGAGACTTGGACAGCTTTGCAGTTTCAGCTGCGAAGTCTGCGTCCAGGATCCGGCTGTTGGCAGCGCTCAGGTTTTCAGACGTGGTCGCCAGGTTAGCAATGGTGCTTTCGAACCGGTTTTGGATCGCACCCAGGTCTGCACGGATGGAGTTAACCCGAGACAGAGCAGAATCTACAACTGCGATTGCTGACGCAGCACCATCTTCACTGCTGATATCGATCTGAGCTACTGTGTTCGCAGATCCATTGTTTACTGTGTTTGCCAAGCTGTTAAAGATTGAACCAGCGCCATCCGCAACACTTGAACTGGCCGAGAACGCCTGATCAGCAGACAATTCAACCGTACCGGTAACAACTGTTGAATCAGTGTTTGCTGCAGTAGTATTCGCAGAAGTAAGCTGGATCGCTGTTTGAGCGGTTGTTCCGTCACCTGCACCTGCAACACTAATCTGATCACCGTCGGCTGCGCCTAAGAAAGTCAGCCCAATATCCTTTCCAGTCGACTGTGAAAGGACAATCTCGTTGCTGGAGTTGATCTCAGCTGAAACACCCGTTGTACCGGTCAAGCCATTGATTGCATCGGCAAGTGCGGAGAGGTCACCGGTTGTTACACTTGCAGTCGCTGTTGCTGATTGACCACCGCTTTCAATGGTCAAGCTCACCGAACCACCGGCAGTCAAGTTAGACAGAGTGGCAGAAGTCGAGGCCGTTGCAGAAACACCTGTAGATCCAGAAATATCATTAATTTGACCGGCAATCTGCTCTGCAGACTCGCCACCGCTGAGGGTGAAAGAGCCCTGAGCAACAGGACCATTGATGGTAACGTCCTGGCCTGCAACAGTATTAGTGCCGGGAATTGCGGCTGCAGCATTTGCAGCTGTGCCCAAGCCGAAGTTGGCATCTTCACTGCCTGCAGTCAGTGAGTAGTTGGCCAGATCGGTAGTCTTGGCACTGCCGACATCAACGGAAATGGTTTGATTCGCGTTCGCACCGACCTGGAACTTCTGGGCGCTAAAGCTACCATCCAACAAATTCAGGCCGTTGAACTGAGTTGTCTCAGCGATCCTTTGCATCTCCTGCTGAAGCTGATTCACTTCTGCCTGAAGGGCGGAACGATCGGACGAAGAGTTGGTGGAGTTGGCAGACTGAATGGACAGGTCACGAATACGCTGCAGAATATTAGTGGTCTCTTCAAGCGCGCCCTCAGCAGTTTGTGCCAGCGAGATACCGTCATTCGCGTTCCGCTGCGCAACGTTCAGACCACTGATCTGAGACTGAAAGCGAGTAGAAATTGCAAGACCAGCGGCATCATCTTTGGCAGAGTTGATTCTCAAGCCTGAGGAAAGACGCTGCAGGGCCTGATCAGACAGGCTCTGAGATTTGCCCAACTGGTTCTGAGCGGAAAGTGACGCAACGTTAGTGTTAATACCGAGAGCCATTATGCTTCTCCTTCGACAGGTGTCGTTATTTCATGGAAAAGGTCTGGCGCCCTTTTTCACTTTGGGAGCGCCGCCCTGTTACACCGCTTAACGGCCCACCCTTCCTATCCTTTAGGAAAAAAAGCCAACTTTTTGTAAAGGAATGTAAAACCCGCTAAAAAGCGGCAAAGGCATGCCAGAAGAAGGAATCTGAAAACATGATGGTCGGCCAAATAGACAATCGCTAA
The DNA here is from genome assembly GCF_900112835.1 of Marinobacter sp. DSM 26671. Lineage (NCBI taxonomy): Bacteria > Pseudomonadati > Pseudomonadota > Gammaproteobacteria > Pseudomonadales > Marinobacteraceae > Marinobacter > Marinobacter sp. DSM 26671. Next base: position 52,689 of record NZ_FONF01000005.1, read on the forward strand.
AATTCGTTTTGTTAACATTTCCATGTAGTTAGTATTTATTTTCAGAAAGTGGCACGCCCTTCGCTTACTCAGATAAAAACGGCAATCAAACGAATACCTGCCGGTCACTCGTTGCCTTTACTGACGGAAAGACGAACAGCCGGCACCTCTGAGCAGGGAGAAGAGACATGCCTCAGATCATCAACACCAACATTGCGTCACTGAATGCACAGCGAAACCTTAATGCCTCGCAGGAAGATGCGAACGTTGCACTACAGCGTCTTTCCTCAGGCTTGAGAATCAACTCTGCCAAAGACGATGCCGCAGGCCTGGCAATCTCTGAGCGTTTCACTTCTCAGATCAAAGGCCTCAACCAGGCGATCAGGAACGCCAATGACGGTATCTCCCTTGCCCAGACGGCGGAGGGCGCCCTAGGCGAGTCTGGTAACATTTTGCAGCGCATCCGTGAACTGGCCGTTCAGTCTGCCAACGCTACAAATTCCGCTTCCGACCGGAAGGCTCTCCAATCTGAAGTAAACCAGTTGAAAGAAGAGCTGGAGCGAATCGCCACTACGACCGAGTTCAACGGGTTAAAACTTCTGGACGGCACCTTTCAGGCTCAGAAATTCCAGGCGGGTGCGAACGAAAACCAGACCATTGCCGTATCTATTGAAGGCGCTCGAACTGACGATCTGGCGAACAATACTCTGTCAGCGACGAACGCTACTTTGAACCAGGGCACTGGTTCTACCACGGCAGCGAACGCCACGCTCCCGACCCAAAACACAATAGCAAGTCAAAACCTCACTATATCGAGTTCGCTGGATAGTCAGGTGGTCCCAATTGGCGCCGGGGACACAGCTGAAGAAATAGCTGCCTCAATCAACGATATTGCAGCAACAACCGGTGTCAATGCTACGGCGCGAACCTCAGCGACACTCAGCAATACTGCAACCACACCGATTGCCGTGCCACAAACTGTATCCCTCACCATTTCAAACGGCAGCAGCTCGGCAACAATTTCAGCACAAATCACTGATGCGAACGATTTGTCAGCCATAGCACGCGAAGTGAACGCAGCCTCTGGCAAAACCGGTATTACTGCCGAAGTGGAAAACAATGGCAGCATCACACTGGTGCAGGATCAAGGCAAGGACATCACGATCGAAGACTTCACAGCCTCTGGTTCCCAGCAGCTAGCTGTTCAAGGTAGTGGCGACCCAAGCGCTATCGAATTGACCAGTGGAGGCACCAACGCTACTCGAATCGCGGGCGAACTGACTCTCGATTCATCAGTGAGCTTCGCCGCTACCTCGGATGCGACTCTGGCGGCAGGCAGCGTTCTGAACAGCGCGCAGAACATTGCAGCGGGTTCAACCCCGGAAGCCGTATCAGGAATCGACATCAGTACTGTTGATGGGGCGACCAGTGCCCTTGCCGTTGTTGATGCCGCTCTTGAGACCATCAGTGGCATCCGTGCCGATCTAGGTGCAGCTCAGAACCGCCTCGAATCCACCATCGCAAACCTGAGCACCACCTCCGAGAACCTCTCGGCAGCCCGTTCTCGCATCCGCGATGCGGACTTCGCAGCGGAATCCGCAGAATTGGCCCGGACCCAGGTCCTCCAGCAGGCCGGCCTGTCCGTTCTGGCCCAGGCCAACGCACGGCCACAGCAGGTTCTGCAGTTGCTGCAGGGTTAATGAGGCAGAGCGGGTGATGTCGGATTATGCCCCTGGCTAATCCGACCTACTTTTTGATCGCAGTGACTGCCGCGGCAGGTTTTATGAGGTGTCCCATGCAAGCCAAGCATCAAGTCCAGGTTTCCCAATCCCAACAGGCCCAGGTTGCCCGCCTGCTTCTGCAGGCCAACCTTGCCTATGGGGAGTCCAACAGCAACGGCCTCAGCCATATCCAGCGGCTGAAGGCCCGGCAGGAATGTCGGGGCTATCTGAACGAGGCGCTGGCTCTGGAGCCGATGCATGCCGGTGGGCTGGGGCTGCTTGGCCGTGTGGAGATGGACGACGGGCAGCTTGAGAAGGCCCATGCCCTGTTCAACGCCAGCCTGGACCATCAGCCGGGCCAGGTTCAGCAATATTGCAACCTGGGTTACTGGGCACTAAAAACCGAACGGCCGGCGCTTGCAGAGCAGTATTTCCTCCAGGCCCTGGACTGCGACCGGCAATCTGCCGCCGCTTTCTGCGGTGTTGCCCATTCCAAGCGGCTGCAGGGGCAGTTTGATGTGGCTTATTTGCATTATCGCAAGCTTCTGGAAACCGGAGCTGAATGGGATTCCGTATACAGCGGGATGCTCACTTGCGCCCAACACCTGGAAGTGAGCAAAGCCGATTCCGCACTGGCCCGTGATGCTATCGCCCTGCTTCAGAGGGATGGTTTGCCGCACCAGGAATTGGGTCGTTTCGTTGGCGCGATTATCCATCAACAGTACGATCTGGATAACCCGGATGCACAGATTTTCCTGGATGCCGCCAGCGACGATGAACTGCTGATTCTTGCCCTCCAGAAAACCCTGATGCCCAATCCGGCGGTGGAAGAGCTGGTTACCCTGCTGCGTCGGGCGATCATTGCCGAAGTCGCACAAACCGTTGAACTTCGGGACGAACCACAGCGTCTGACGCTGGCCATCGCCCAATACGCCGACAGAACCGGCTATGCCCTCGCTGCGGAAGATGACGAAGAACGACTGGTCTCTGCCATCAACGACAGCATCCAGGCCCAATTTGCCTTTGGCGAGGAACAGGACGGACTCATCGGCTCACTGATGATCACCGCGATGTATGGCGCTCTCTTCCATCAGCCCTTCGCGGTACAACTTGGCCAATGGAACCTGGTGGATTGGCCCCTGGCATTACAGTCAGTCCTGGCCGCCAGCTATTACGATCGGGCCGAAGAGGAAGCCATCAAGCAGAATTTCGATGAGAAGGCCGAAGAGCTTTGCCTGGAGAAGACCGATGTTCCCCAGGCATGGCCGTCCTGGTCCCGGTTGGCCTATCGTACCGAAAGCAGCCTGAAAACACTGATGGCGACTGAACTGGGGCTGGACACGGCAAATCTCCCGGCCACCCTTCGGATCATGGTGTGCGGTGCGCAGTCTGGCCAGCGGGCGATGGAACTGGCCGGCTATCTGGACGATGTGGAAGTGATCGCGGTGGATGAATCTCTGGCCAACATCGCCAAAGCCACACGCATGGCCAACGAGATGGGTATGGACAACATCGTGTTCTGGCCCTGGTCCATCGCCCAGCGTTTTGTGGCGGATGGCCACCAAGTGCACTGGATTGAAGTTGGTCGCCTGCCCTCACCGGCTATGACCAGCCTGTCTCTGGCGGCTCTGGTTAACCAGGCCACCGGCTCCGGCGCTGTGGTGCACATGTATACCGCCATCGCGGAACAAACGGCTGGTGACAAACAGATTCGCAAACTGGTCAGTGAGCATAAGCTACAACCCACGCGACAGACATTGCGCCAACTCCGCCGGATGGTCCTTGCCAATCGCAGCGATGCCGCCTGGCAGGAACTGACCGCAGACGCAGATTTCTACAGCCTCGGGGGCTGCAGGGACAGATGGTTTCGGCCCCAGGACACAGCCCAGTTGAAAGAGCTGATGGCCATGGCGAGTAACGAAGTGGAATGGAAACTTGTGAAAGCGCGGGATGTAGATGGCCACAGCCTGGCAACCGGACCGGTGCAGAAGCAAATTCAGGCGGAGGCACTGGGCAGCGAGGTGCAGAGTCTGATGGGGCAGAATTTGAGTGTTTATTTTTTAAAGCGGCGGTGAATTAACTTCGGGCCTGGGGTGTCGGATTAGGCGAAGCCGTAATCCGACAAGAAAGCGCCTTATTCCAAAGCAAAAGGCGTGAACCCGGGGTCAGATGCAATTTTCCTCTACCCTCATTTTCGAGGCATTCGTCCAATATCAACTGTCGATGATTAATCAGCGCTCAGAGCTTCCCGCGCCTGATTCAAAACGTCATTCAGATTGCTTTCCACCACACCCCAAACAATCACCGGATCGATAGTCGCATAGCCGTGAATAAGCACGTTCCGAAATGCGATCATCTTTTTATAATCGACAAACCGCTCAGCCTCGTCCGGAGCAATCTTGTGTAACTTACCCATTGCCTCTCCGATGATTTCGAACTGGCGCTCAACAGCAGACTGCAACAACTCATCACTCAGATAATCGTCTTCACTGCTACCAGCAACAAAACGCTGAACCTTCTCAGCAGCTGCAAGAATATCGTAAAGGTACTTGAGAGCCTCACGCTGCATACAAGGAATGCCGCTCTTCAAGAACCGAGGCTCTGAAATAAGGGTTGGTCAAGGAGGACACAGTGACCAGATCCACGGAGCGAGAAAACATCACTTCAAGATCTTCTTTTAGCCCGAAAAACGCCTCAGCTTTTTGGGTGGCGGGTAAAGCCGGATCAAAATCCACAAGAAAATCCAGATCACTGCTCTCATTGAAATGCCCCGTAGCAGCAGAGCCAAAAACACCAAACGACATTACCCGGTGCTTTTCACAAAGCCGCCGAATCTCGTCCTGTTTTTCTTTCAGCATCTCCAGTGCATTAAATGCGGCCATACTTTACTCAGTCGCTTACGGTATATGTCTGGAGTTTAAACCTTGCCCCCCAAACAATAAAGAAAGCGGCGGCCGGAACGGCCAACAACCGGGGCGTTTGGCAATGAACCAGGATACATTTTGGCGATCTTTATGCTTATCCCGCTTTTGAATGCCAAGATAACCGGCATCACCGAACACGCGCTGCTCGTCACCGTGAAGAAGGTTGCCGGCGGACACGGTGTCGTGGACATTGGCAGCGGTGGTATCGATGCTGTGGATCAAGCCGAGCGTATCGTCCACGCCGATATGCATCTTCATGCCAAAGTACCACTGGTTGCCTTTTCTGGATTGTCGCATCTCAGGGTCGCGCTGGCCGCTTTCATTCTTCGTGGAGCTTGGTGCAGAAATGATGGAAGCATCCACAATGCTGCCTTCACGCAGCATGGTCGGCAGCGGATACGGTGGCCGGCCAGTCTGGCCCCTTGGGGTAATATCGGGCTACCTTCTTCTCCAACTGCTTCCACGGAATCAGCTTGTCCATCCGTTCCAGAAAAATCTCGCGGCGGGTTTTACGCTTCTTGTTCTGGTACTCGGCTTCGGAGACGGTAATCTGATCCATGGTGGTGATGAATCCTGTGCGGTTGACGATGGCCGTATTATCGCTGATTTTGAGACTTATTCAGAGTCTCCCTAAGTTCTTTTGAACAAGTTTAGATGGCCGGTCAGGTCAATCATGAAATCTGTCAATTTGCAGGAAGCGAAAACCCGCTTGCAGCAACTGGTTGCCCGTGCAGCCAAAGGTGAGCCCTCCAAGTTATCCCCTCGGGCGACAGAGCTGATCGGCAATGAAGATAACCGCCTGTTTTTCAGTGCTGCCAGCCTCTGGAGACTGAGGGCTTCTTGCTACTTACCTCGAATGAGCTGGTGGCGCGCACCCGGGGCCTGTGCGGCTGGTCCAGGTAGACTGAGGACAAAACTTACCGCAGCCTTGGCAGGCCGATCACCCGATGGCTCGACTATGGACGGTGGAGTTTGCAGACCAATCTTGCCTATGGGGAGTCCAACAGCAATGGCCTCAGCCATATCCAGCGGCTGAGGGCCCGGCAGGAATGCCGGGGCTATCTGAAGCCGCCAGCGAAGACGAACTGCTGATCCTTGCCCTCCAGAAAACCCTGATGCCCAATCCTGCGATGTTTGCCCTTGGTGAGGAAAAGGACGGGCTCATCGGCTCACTGATGACCAGCGCCATGTATGGCGCCCTTTTCCACCAGCCATTCGCGGTACAACTTGGCCAGTGGAACCTTGTGGACTGGCCTCTGGCATTGCAGCCAGTTCTGGCCGCCAGCTATTACGATCGGGCAGAAGAAGAGGCGATCAAACAGAATTTCGATGAGAAGGCCGCGATGGTCACCGAACTGGGGCTGGACACCGACAATCTCCCGGCCACTCTGCGCATCATGGTCTGCGGCGCCCAGTCCGGCCAACGGGCCATGGAACTGGCCAGCTATCTGGACGATGTGGAAGTGATCGCGGTGGATGAATCCCTGGCTGGTTTCTTTGCAGAAACTCTCAGTTCATCCATTGAACAAGTCCCTTTGCCACTGGCAATTCCCGCTGTAACGAGACTTTGTAACTGGTCGATTTTGTGTCGCCGGTCCTGATCTTTACGAATAAGATCACGAACATAATCGCTGGTATTGGAATACCTACCAGATTCGGCCTGTTGCTCTGCCCAGGTTTTCATCGCATCGGGCAGGGATATATTCATCGTTGCCATAATTAAGCCCTCTAATGGTCAGATAATGGCAAAAATTGCCAAAGAATGCACCGCCACTACTTTGGAGCCAGCCCCGAAACTTATACTCTGGTAAATAGCCCCTCAAACAACGCCGTCCGCCGCATCATCTGCTCACCCTCACTCCGCAACCGTGCATGCTCAGGATCCAGCTCGATCAGGCCAAGTAGCTGGTACAGCGTCAACATTCTTGAGCGCATCGCAGATCGTGCCTGCTCCTCATCGCTCATGTAGACCACCGGGTAGGCGGCAAGCGGCAGCCGGGGAAAGGCCTTGAGCATGTCCTCCAGGTAGTCGTCCACCGGGCGCCACTGCTCGCCTTTCTCTGACAGCAGCCAGAAGCAGAATGGTGCGGTGTACTGTATTTCATCCAGGCCATCGTAGTGGTCCATGGAAGCCCAGCTGAGCCGCGAGAACGCGGTGGAGAGCAGATCCCTGTAAACCATTAACCAGCCTTTTTTCTCAAGCCTGGTTTCGGCGGTGTTTTTGAGTGAAAGTACACCTTTCTGCTTTTTGGTATAGCCGGCAATTTCCAGCAACACGCGGGTGAGAATCACGGCCAGAATGTGCTCCTCGGAGCGAATCGGAGAATATCTCGCCATCGGTGCCACAATCTCTTCTCCACCGGCTTCAATCATGGCCTTGACCTGTTTGAGAGGCAGGTTGCCCTTGCCGGTGAGGCGGATGCCCTTGCCTTTCATGGCCTCAACCAGAACTTTCGCCATCCGGATGACCGGCGCGGTGTCGAGTTCGCGGTTTACGGCTTCGGCATCGATCAGCGGCTTGAACACAGAGGGGCAATTCAGTGGGTTCTGCAGCAGCTCATAAACCTGGCTGGGGCTAAGGCCGAAGAAGTCTCTGGCCGGCGGGATATCGGGTTCGGATTCGGTTTCGGAAAACAGGGCATCCCGCTCGGCGAGCGCCTGGTTGATGTCATCAAGATCCACAAACTCCGGCTCGAACCATTCGCCACCCATCCACTCGCGCACTGCCACATGCTCCGGATGAGCGGCATCTTCCATGGCTTCCAGAAAATCGTAGAATCCGGGCAAGCCACCGACATCCTCTGGCGGGCACTGGCGCACGGCTTTTATGCAGCGGGGCAACGGCTCGCCCTGATCGCCCGGCAGGACCTTTTCAAGCCGTACCTCGTGCTCCCAGCTGTCGCCGAAATCATAGTCATACGTCAGAGCCTGCCCTTCCTTGTTGAGCACAGCAGACACCGCCACCATGGTTTCATCCTGAAAATTCTGCATGCCATCGAAATCCTCCGCCGGATCACCAATCAACCGGTCATCACCCGCCTGAAACATATGCAGATGACAGGCCTGCCAGCCCATCGCCAACTGGATAATCCGGTGAAGATCCTGAAACGTGGTATCCGGCGCAACCAGCAACCGGCGCCAGATCGGCGGCCGGGCGCCGAGAAGTGATACTTTGAGTTGGTAGGCTTTGTTGGCTGGCGGGGGCATAAGGGCTCCGGTAGTTTGGGGTCCACTTCATGAGCACATTTCTAAACGCAATCATTGTACTTACGGCAAAGCTGGTTCAGTTCTCCGTGTCGATCCCTCAGGACACCTGGCAATCCGGATTTAGCCATTCCCGCTCCCTTATGAATAAGTCGCTTTCCCAAAAGTCTAACCCACACCTTCCCGGCACTCTACCTTGTTGCGGCATTGCCTAATCAGAAATGCGCCGGAAGGTAGCCCAACTACCTCGCCAGTGATAGACTAAGTTCAAAGAACTAAGTCTATGGAGGATAAATGGAATCCGTCAACATGCACGAAGCAAAAACCCGCCTGTCACAACTGGTGGCCCGTGCCGCCAAGGGCGAGGCATTCATCATCGCCAAAGCGGGAAAGCCGGTTGCCCGGGTAATGGCTTACGATTCCCCCGAACAAAGCCAGCAAAAACGGATTGGCTTCATGGCAGGTGAATTCACGGTGCCGGAAGATTTTGACCGGATGGGCCAGGACGAAATAGTTGAAATGTTCGGAGGCTGAGGTGAACCTGCTTCTGGATACCCACATTCTGCTATGGGCAGCGGCCGAGCCGGATAAGCTGTCACCCGAGGCGGCAACCCTGATCAGCAACGAAAGTAACCGCCTGTATTTCAGCGCCGCAAGTCTTTGGGAAGTGGTTATCAAGAATGGGCTGGGCCGACCGGATTTTCACGTTGATCCGCATCTACTGAGGCGTGGCCTTATGGATAACGGCTACCTGGAATTGCCGATATCGTCGCAGCACGCACTTGCCGTAAGCCACCTTCCGGACATACACAAGGATCCTTTCGACCGGATTCTGGTCGCCCAGGCAGAGACAGAGGGTTTCTTGCTACTTACCTCCGATGAGCTGGTTGCACGCTATCCGAGGCCTGTTCGGTTGATTTAGAGAACTGGCACACCTTTCGCAACACCTCCCTCAAAGCACGGCAAACCGTCAAAAACTGCAGACCTTTGCCGCTCCCAATTGCGGCTGTTATCACGAGGTGTCCGATGCAAGCCAAGCATCAAGTCCAGGTATCCCAATCCCAACAGGCCCAGGCTGCCCGCCTGCTTCTGCAGGCCAACCTTGCCTACGGGGAGTCCAACAGCAACGGCCTCAGCCATATCCAGCGGCTGAGGGCCCGGCAGGAATGCCGGGGCTATCTGAAGCCGCCAGCGAAGACAAACTGCTGATCCTTGCCCCCCAGAAAACCCTGATGCCCAATCCTGCGATGGAAGAGCTGGTTACCCTGCTGCGTCGGGCGATCATCGCCGAAGTCGCACAAACCGTTGAACTTCGGGACGAACTGCAGCGCCTGACACTGGCCATCGCTCAATACGCCGCCAGAACCGGTTATGCCCTGGCCGCTGAAGATGACGAAGAACGTTTGGTCTCCGCCATCAACGACAGCATCCAGGCCCAGTTTGCCCTTGGCGAGGAGCAGGACGGACTCATCGGCTCACTGATGACCAGCGCCATGTACGGCGCTCTCTTCCACCAGCCCTTCGCGGTGCAACTTGGCCAATGGAACCTCGTGGACTGGCCCCTGGCATTGCAGCCCGTTCTGGCCGCCAGCTATTACGATCGGGCCGAAGAAGAGGCGATCAAACAGAGTTTCGATGAGAAGGCCGAGGAACTCTGTCTGGATAAGACCGATGCTCCCCAGGCATGGCCGTCCTGGTCTCGGTTGGCCTACCGCACCGAAAGCAGCCTTAAAACATTGATGGCCAACAGGTGCACTGGATCGAAGTCGGTCGACTGCCCTCACCGGCCATGACCACCCTGTCTCTGGCGGCTCTGGTTAACCAGGCCACCGGCTCCGGCGCTGTGGTGCACATGCGCACCGCCATTGCCGAGCAAACGTCCGGCGACAGACAGATTCGCAAACTGGTCAGCGAGCACAAGCTCCAACCCACTCGCCAGACGCTGCGCCAGCTCCGCCGGATGGTTCTGGCCAACCGAAACGATACTGCCTGGCAGGACCTGACCGCCGACGCCGATTTCTACAGCCTCGGCGGCTGTCGCGACAGATGGTTCCGGCCGCAGGACACAGCCCAGCTGAAAGAACTGATGGCCATGGCGAGTAACGAGGTGGAATGGAAGCTCGTGAAAGCGCGGGATGTGGATGGCCACAGCCTGGCAACCGGGCCGGTTCAGAAGCAGATTCAGGCGGAGGCTTTGGGCAGTGAGGTGCAGAGTTTGATGGGGCAGAATTTGAGTGTTTATTTTTTGAAGCGGCGGTGATTTGGATTGTGGAGGCCAGGACGCTTCCGCCTCTCCGCCTCTCCCCCTCTCCCCCGACCCATCTCCCGCCAGGGGAGAGGGGAGATTAGGGGTACAGAAATGAGGACAACACCATCAAAGCCCCCTCCCCTGGCGGGAGAGGGGGTGGTTAAATTGTTACTCCTTCATTCCCCTCGGCCTTCAACTGCTTTGTAAATAACCGAGAGCACCACATCGGTCTGTCGTAGAATCTCGTGGTTCCAGAACCGAAGCACCCTATAACCCTGCGCTTTCAACCAAGCGTCTCTTCGTTCGTCAGTTGCTGACTCACTGTGCTGCCCACCATCAGCCTCAACGATGACTTTTGAACCGAAATGCACGAAATCCACAATAAAGGGTCCCAACGGTTGCTGTCGGCGGAAGCGTTTTCCATTGAGTCGGTAGGCACGGAGGTGGAACCAGAGGCGCCTTTCGGCGTCGGTCATATTTTTGCGGAGGTGTTTGGCGAAGGTTGTTTGGTTCATGGTTCGTCCCTGGGTTTGTGGTGGGCTTCCTGCCCGTTTTGCGGGGGATGCAATGGTCTCGCGCTCGATACCCCCCCCTCTCCCCCGGCCCCTCTCCCACAAAGGGGAGAGGGGAGTCTTCGGATCAAATTCCCAAGATAACTCTGCCTGGCTCCTTTTTCCGGCTAACGCAGAGCCGGGCTTCTCGATCACATGTCCGGATAACTCTATTTAGCCCCTCTCCCCTCGCGGGAGAGGGGTTGGGGAGAGGGGGGGCAAGCCCTTACGGCGGCTCCAACGGAGCCAACATCTTTATCCTCAGATATAAGGAATCAAAGATTCCCCATACAAATGCAAATCCTCCAGGATATGCCGCCGCTCCGGCGTCAGTTCCGGGTCCGCCGCCAGACGCTGTAACTCCTGGGCATAAGCCTCCAAAGACCGCCAGCCCTTCTTCGGGTGCATTAGCCTCTGGCTGCGAAACTCCTCCCATCGCTCCAGCTCCTCACCCATCAGGCTGCCCGGATAATTCCTGGCCCGATAGCGAAACAGCAGCTCCTGCAGGCGATCATCTTCAAAGGTCACATCCAGCTCGCCGAGTGTTTCCACCGGCTGCTCCAGCACCCAGTTCAGCTTCTCGCGGTCAGTTTTGCTGATAAAGCCACCTGCATAGAGCTGTTCATCCGGGTCTGTCAGCTCGCTTTCGTGGGGCTGGTCGAAGGCCTCGGCAATTCTGGCGGGCAAATCCGGCGCCTTGCGCAGCATGGCCAGGTTGGCTCGCAGCGTGTCCCCGTCCAGGGCCAATTCTTCGAGGCGCTCCGGAGAAAGGGTGGATAGCATATTCGCCGGCGCCAGCACCGGGCACTTGTTCAATTGCACGCCTTTCAGAGGAAAGCGACTGACGCCCTCCCCCAATTCCGCCTGGGAAGTAAACACACGCTCACGAATCTGCTCAGCGCTAGCGGCGATCAGCTCGCTGGGGTCCTCGCGCAGGTCGTAAACAATCACCAGGTTCTTGTTAGTTGGATGCTCGGCCACCGGAGCAACCAGTGCACAGCATCCACGGGTCGCCGGGTACTTGGCGGATATGTGGAACACCGGCTTCATGGTGGCGGTGTCGAGCATGGCCCGGGCGGAGTGCTTGTCCTTGTTCTGCAGCACGAAATCAAACAGCCTGGGTTGCTTTTCCTTGATTAGCTTTGCAACGGCAATGGTCGCCTCCACATCCGACATGGCATCGTGGGCGGCTTCATGGGTGATCCCGTTGGCGACTGTCAGCGCCTCGAGTTTGAAACTGGGGCTGCCGTCTTCCTTGCGGGGCCAGTTGATGCCATCCGGGCGCAGGGCGTAGGTCAGCCGCACCATATCGATGATGTCCCAGCGGGAATTGCCATTCTGCCATTCACGGGCGTAGGGATCGCGCAGGTTCCGGTACAGGGTGTGGCGGGTGACTTCATCGTCGAAGCGCAGGCTGTTGTAGCCCACCACGCAGGTGCCGGGCTGGCTGAAGGCTTCGTTGATCCGGGCGATGAACTGGGCCTCGGGGAGCCCGTCTTCCAGCGCTTTTTGCGGGGTAATACCGGTAATCAGGCAGGCTTCCGGTGATGGCAGGTAATCGTCCGCCGGCTTGCAGTAAAGCACCAGCGGATCCTCGATGATGTTCAGATCCGCGTCCGTCCGCACACCGGCAAACTGGGAAGGCCTGTCATGAACCGGATCTACACCGAAGGTTTCGTAATCGTGCCAGTAAAAAGAGCGGATCAAGGGACTAAACTCCTGCCAAATAAATTTCGGACTGGCGGGAGTTTAGCATCTAGAACAGCCGGGTACCCATATCCTCCCGGTGGGTCTGCAGTCGCGGCAAGCCCTGGTTGATCAGCTGGCTCATATCCACCTTCATGCTCGTGGGCAGATTGATAAACACGCCCTTGCCGGCATTGATTACGTTCGTGCCATCCGGGCTTTGCCACTCAACACCTTCTCGCTGGAAGCCGATAAAGAAGTCGCTGGTGAAGCCGGTCGTGCCATCCGTGCTTTCCTGGCCCACAAACAGCGACTGCAATTGGGTCAGCGGCGCACAGTTGATGCCCTGAGCGCAATCGGCCGAACCATCGTTTATACCAATGTAACTGGCCCGATAGTTGGTGGCCTGGGAATTCTGGTCGAATAAGGTGGCGTCAAATTCGGTACCGCTATCATCAACAAGCTTAAGCCCGATATCGCCACTGAAACTGCTGGTCAGTGAAGAGACAGATCCCCTCGCCTGCCCGAACCCCATGCGGAATCCGGAGAGCCTGCCCTCGGAGGGATCTTCCGCCAGCTCGATATAGGGCTGGAACGCTTCAAAAGGCACCGTGTCACCGGCATTGTAGGCGCGACCGTTATACTGAACGCCGTCATTACGGGCAATGTGCCCCAGGGCCACGTGCTGCGCCGCGAAGTCCACTCCGCCGTCGATCTCACCCGCTTTCACATCGTCCACATTCATCCGGGTTTCCACGTCCATGCTCAGCGTCATCCGCGTGAACTGGTGGGGATCTCCCGGTATGTTTTCAATCTGAATAAACCCCTGCCCGGTCACCTCACCCATTGTTTCGTCTGAAATGGGCTTCAGCTCGGCCTGGGCAACGGGCGCAATACCCAGGCAGAACAGGGTGACGGCAGCGTATCCATACGCCTGCTGTCTCATATAATTGCGTCTCTGAAAAACCATTATTATTTTATGTGCCGACGACACACTATAAACAAGGCAGACCGGCCAATAGAGTGAGCAGGTTCACAATCGCCGTTTACAATTCAGTAATACTCGGCCAAGTTTGAATACAGTCACAAAACCTTTGGTTTAATATGCTTACAACACCTTACCTACGGTTACGAACGCTGTAGCAAACGTGTACATAACAACCACTACTGATATACTTTCGCCCCTTATGATCAACCCTCAACGGCTTCCTCAATGACCACCCGCATACTGATCTGCGACGACTCCGCCCTTGCCAGAAAACAAATGGCCCGGGCCCTGCCGGAGGGGCTGCGGGGGGATGTCAGTTACGCAAAAGACGGCGTGGAAGCCCTTGAGAAATTGCGGAGGCATGAGGCAGAGCTGATGTTCCTGGATCTGAACATGCCGGAAATGGACGGCTATCAGGTACTGGAGCAGATCCGCGAGGAAGACCTGCCGGTCATGACCATCGTGGTTTCCGGCGATATCCAGCCCGAAGCCCGGGAGCGGGTGAAAAAACTCGGCGCCATCGATTTCATCAAAAAGCCCACCGAGACCTCCCTCCTGCTCAGCCTGCTGATGGATTACGGGATCTACCGCCCAGGAGACCTCGAAGACGCCGCACTGCGGGATGCCACCCTTAAGAATACAGGCAGCGCCAGCCCGGAGATTTCCGTTTCCCTGAACGACTACCTGCAGGAAATCTCCAACGTGGCCATGGGGCGGTCCTCCGATCTGCTGGCCCGCCTGCTGAAGGTGTTTGTGAAGCAACCCATTCCCAAGGTGGCCTTCCTCGCCAATTCCGAACTGCACATGGCGATTTCCTCGGTCAGCGACAGCGACACCTATTCTGCCGTGTGCCAGGGCTTCACCGGGGCCGGCATCGCCGGAGAAGCTCTTCTGCTGTTCGCAGACGCCAGCTTCCGGGAAATGGCGGAAATGCTTCACTACGACACCCTTGAGGGTGAAGCGGTGAACGTAGAAGTGCTGATGGATATGTCCAGCATACTCTTCGGAGCCTTCCTCAAAGGCATTGGTGACCAGCTCGACCTGAAACTCGGCCTTGGCCACCCCACGGTGCTGGGGCAGCACCGCCAAATTACAGAGTTGCTGGAACACCACAGCGCCCGTGAAGAACAGCTGCTGTGTATCGAAATCTGCTACGCCCTGGAAGACCGGGACATCGAATGCGACATGCTGATTCTTCTTACCGAAGATTCAGTGCCTTTTCTCGAAGATCGCCTGCAATATCTGGTGGACTGACTCATGGCCATAGAAGAATCTGAAGCCAACTCCTTTCACTGGCTAATGGACATGCTGGAATCCGTGGAAGTGGGTCTGGTAGTCCTGGACCTGGATTTCAAAGTCGAAGTCTGGAATGGATTCATGGAAAACCACAGCGGCATCACCGCGAGCAGGATCCAGGGTCAGGTATTGTTCGATGTATTCCCGGATATCCCCCAAGCCTGGCTGACCCGAAAAGTAGACGCCGTGGCCTTGCTTAACACCAAAGCCTTTACCTCCTGGGAGCAACGCCCTTACCTGTTCCAGTTCCGCAATACCCGGCCCATCACCGGCACCGAAGAGTACATGTTCCAGAACCTCACCATCAGCCCACTCTCCGGCACCACGGGGGAAGTGAACAAAGTGTGCCTGATGGTTTACGACGTGACCGACATCGCCAGCAGCAAAATGGCCCTGGAACGGGCCAATGAACAGCTGGCCAAACTGAGCATGACAGACCGCCTGACCGGCTTGCTCAACCGGGGCACCTGGGAAAACCTGGTGGACGCCGAATTCGAACGCTTCCGCCGCTACGGCCACACCACCAGCCTGGTGATGTTTGATATAGACCACTTCAAGCCAGTGAACGACACCCACGGCCACCTGGCCGGGGATGAAGTGATCAAACACACCGCTAGTCTCACCCGTAATGCCATCCGCCAATCCGACAGCGCTGGGCGCTACGGCGGTGAGGAATTCGGCATCATACTGCCGGAAACGGACGCAGAGGGCGCACGCATCATCTGCGAACGGATACGAGAAAGCATTGAGCAGAGCGTAGTCGAAACCAGCGTGGCACCAATCCGGTATACCATCAGCATTGGCATTGCCCAGTTAACGGAAGAGCCTGAGAACTATATGCAGTGGATGCAGAAAGCAGATGAAGCGTTGTACGCGGCAAAGGAAGGTGGTCGAAACCGGGTGGTGGTGAGTTAACAGCCCTCCGCCGGAAAGGAGAAGGGCCAGCTGGTATCAGTCCTGCTGCCAGCTCTGCACAGCTTCCTTACCATGCTTCTGGCGCCACTCATTCAGCGTCTTATGATTGCCACCACGGGTCTTGACCACTTCACCGGTGTGCGGGTTCTTGTAAGTCTTCATCGGGCGCTTTGGGCGGCTGCCAGCGGTTGTGTCAGCCTTTGCCCCGGACACTGAGGGATCAATTGCAGAAAGAATCTGAAGAACATCCTTCGGTGACTTGTCATACTCCTTCATCAATGCGCGAACCTTGTTTTCAAACTCCAGTTCGCCTTTCAGAGCCTGGTCTTTTTCAAGCTGTTCCAGCTCTGCAGAAAGCTTTTCCATAAGCTGTTTCTTCTGGTAGTAATCGTTAATCTTTGCCATGGAATTAAAACCTTATTCAAATAGGGGTTTTAAAAACTTAAGTGGAGTTGACTAAAAGTCAGGGACAATAATAATAAAATAAATGTAGTCTGGCAAAATTATTTATTTACGAGCCCTTAATAAAAAAGCCGATCAACTTGACCGACTCTTAAAATACACGCTGTACGAAAATTGTACTTACAATCTGAGATCCGCCTCGCCCAACGGCAAAACACCCTTCAGATCAAACAGAACCCCATTATCTTTCAAATAAGCACGCAACTCTTTCGACGATTTAGCGGCATATTCACGATGAGGCACAGCCAGAAACAGCGCATCGTAGTCACCGGCTTTCGGAGCCTCCACCAGTGAAATCCCATATTCATGCTCGGCTTCCGTATTATCCGCCCAGCAGTCTGTCACATCCACGGAACAGCCGAAATCCTGCAATTCACGGATAACATCAATCACCCGAGTGTTCCGCAAATCCGGGCAGTTTTCCTTGAAGGTCAGCCCCATCACCAACACTTTTGACGATGCCACGGTATGCCCGGTTTTAATCATTGCTTTAACCAGCTCGGCCGCCGCATACGGGCCCATATTGTCGTTTACCCGCCGGCCAGACAGAATAATCTCCGGGTGATAACCAATAGCCTGGGCCTTGTGGGTCAGATAATACGGATCCACACCAATACAGTGGCCACCAACAAGCCCCGGTTTAAACGGCAGGAAATTCCATTTTGTGCCCGCTGCCGCCAGTACTTCATGGGTATCAATTTTCAGGCGAGAAAAAATCATCGAAAGCTCATTCATCAGCGCTATATTCAGATCACGCTGGGTGTTTTCGATAACCTTTGCCGCTTCGGCCACTTTGATGGAACTGGCTTTATGGGTGCCCGCAGTAATAACACTGGCATATAGTGCATCCACTTCATCGGCAATTCCCGGAGTGGAACCAGAGGTTACTTTCATGATGCTGGTTACCCGATGCTCCTTATCACCCGGATTGATTCGCTCAGGACTGTAACCCGCAAAGAAATCCTTGTTAAACGCAAGACCGGATACTTTCTCCAGTACCGGCACGCACACCTCTTCCGTGGCGCCGGGATATACCGTGGATTCGTAAATCACAATATCGCCCTGCTTCAAAACCTTGCCTACGGTTTCGCTGGCTTTTACCAGAGGTGTTAAATCCGGGGTTTTGAACTCATCAATCGGGGTGGGCACCGTGACAATATAAATCTGGCAATCACGAATGCCTTCAAGATTATCGGTAAAAGACAAACCCGACGCGGCAGCCAATTCCTCCCGGGACACCTCACGGGTGAAATCAACACCATCTTTCAGCTCGGCAATACGTTTTTTGTTGATATCAAAACCGACAATTTCTCGCCTCTCTCCAAAGGCAGCGGCAAGAGGGAGCCCCACGTAACCCAGACCAATAACTGCTATTTTCTTCATTTGAAATCCTTTCCTAGGAAGTATAAACCGGCGATCAGCGCCCTACTCTGATGGAATAATTATGTCTATACCAGCCAGGGATTGAAAACACCTTTTCAACGCCTGCTTTGCGTCCTGATCACCGTGGACAATTCGAATCTCACGGGGCGATACAGGTATACCTGATACAAACGCCGCCAGATCCGATTGCCCGGCATGGGCCGAATAACCACCAACCTGATGAATCCGGGCCCGGATATCATAACGTTCATCATCCAGCTCTACCCAGCCACCGCGAGGCCCATAAGTAAGAATATCCCTTCCTGGCGTACCTGCGGCCTGGTAGCCCACAAAGAGTACATCGTTCCGCTTATCCCCCAGCATCGCTTTCAGATAATTCACCACCCGGCCACCGGCGCACATACCGGAACCGGCCAGAACCACACAAGGGCGATGGGAGCGGGCCAGGTAATCCACCGCATTCAGGTGGTCTTCATGGGAATTGATGACCGTGAGTTGCTCAAAAGAGAGCGGATGCCGGCCCTGGCGCACCAGGTCTGTAGCCTCAGCATCCCAGTAGGGTTTCAGATCGCGGTAGATTCGGGTGAATTCCGCAGCCAGCGGTGAATCTACAATGATTTCCAGATTGCCCCACAGCTCGCCCCCAAACTCATGAATGAGGCCCTCAATCTCATAAAGCAACTCCTGCGTCCGCCCAATACTGAACGCCGGCACCAGAACCGTTCCGCCGTCTTCCAGGGCGTGCTCCAGCACCGCCTTCAATCGATAACGCCGCGTTTCCCGATCCTCATGGTCCTTATCCCCATACGTACTCTCAATCACCAGCCGGTCCGCTCGCTCCGGGGATTTCGGCGACGGGAGCAACGGAGCATGGGGCGCCCCAAGATCGCCACTGAAAACAATCCGTTCTTCAGAATCCCCCACGCGGGCATCACACTCCACATAGGCGGAGCCCAGAATATGCCCTGCTCTCTGCAGTCGAACCGAGAGCGAGCAATCACCCTCAGCAAACACCGAATGCCACTTGCCATAAGGCACCGGCACCAGGCGGGAACGAATCAGCCCCAGAACCCGCTCAATCAACTGCCGATTCCGGGTAAACCCGATCTTCAGAGCATCTTCCAGAATCTCCGGCAGCATAATCGCGGAGGGTTCTGAACAAATAATCGGCCCTTCGAAACCCGCGGCTAGCAAATAGGGAATGCGCCCTACGTGGTCAATATGCACATGGGTGACCACCAGGGCCCGGATATGTTCGATGGGAAAATCAATGGAGAGATCGGAAGCGGAAGCGCCGCGGCCTTCGTCCTGGCCCTGGAATAGGCCGCAGTCTATGAGGATGCCGCTCTTCTGGGCCCCTTGGCCAAGGGTGAGTTCGTGGCAGGAGCCGGTTACGCCGGAGGTGGCGCCGTGGTGAGATATTGAAATCATGCTTGAACGTCCTTGTTGATAATTCTGAACCCGGCCCGAGTCCCCGGCCAAGTCTTCTATTCGTTTACCGGTTACCGAAAATCCGCTTCCCTGACCGGAGAGTTCCTGCTTATGTCATGCGTGGCTACCTTGCCAACAACGGCTTTCAGGTGCTTCGGCGCCAACCCGAAGCCCGGGCGAACACTCCGTACATCTTCGCCTGATATGACGTGCCCCTCCCTGATATCATTCACAAAGTACAGGGAACGGCGAAACAGCGCGTTACCCTGCTCGCTGGATTTTCGACCGTAATTCACCTCGCCAAGTGCCCTCCAGGCTGTCTTGCTATCCCGGCAAAGCGCTTTGAGATCTTCAGGCTCAAGGGAAAAACTGTCATCCGGACCACCGCCAGAACGGTCGAGCGTGAAGTGCTTTTCAATGATTGATGCACCCAGTACAACGCTGGCAATCGCCGTTGTATTGTCCAGGGTGTGATCCGAAAGCCCTGTTACCAGGCCGAAACGCTGCTGCATGTCCACAATGGTTCGCAGGTTATAGTCTTCCGCTGGAGCCGGGTAGCCACTTACACAGTGAAGAATCGCCAGCTGTTTACAGCCAGCTCCTCGCGCCGCATCAATGGCCTCCCGGATTTCTTCCGCATCCGCCATTCCGGTGGAAATGATCATCGGCTTGCCGGTTCGGGCCACGTACTCAATCAATGGCAGATCTACAGCCTCAAACGAGGCGATCTTATAGGCAGGTGCGCCGAGTTCCTCAAGCAGATCAACAGCGGTGGTATCAAACGGGGAACTGAAAATAGTAATCCCCCGCTCCCGGGCCCGCTCAAATAGCGGCTTGTGCCACTCCCAGGGCATGTGGGCCTCTTCATATAACTCGTAGAGGGTACGACCGTCCCAGAGCCCGCCTTTGATTTTGAAATCATCAGCATCGGAGTCCAGGGTGATGGTATCGGGACGGTAAGTCTGCAATTTTACCGCGTCTGCCCCGGCTTCGGCCGCTTCATCAATGATCTTCAGAGCCGTTTCAAGCTTGCCGTTATGATTGGCGGACAGCTCCGCAATTATGTAAGGCGTCTGAGATGATGAAATTTCACGACCATCAATGAAAATTTTTGCTTCACTCATAAATACGCCCTTAAACCTTTATTTCGCGTTTTTCCACTCGGCAGCCAGAAGGCCAAAACAGATAACGTCGTGATAACGCTCACCATCGCAGTGTTGCTCTCTAAGGACACCTTCCCGGGTAAATCCAAGACGCTCATGGAAGCGGATTGATCGTTCGTTAAAACCGAGCGCCTGGCCGCAGAGTTTATGCAATTCCAGCTCTTCAAAGGCGTACTTCAAGGCAGCCTCGCCAAGCGACCGCCCGGTTCCTGGCTCTGAATCCGGTGCCAGATAGAAGCCCCAGTCTGCAACTTGGGCACAGCGGGTCGAGGAGATATTAACGAAGCCTAAAGGGGCCGAACCAACCTCGTAGATCAGCAGCCACACACCCGGGGCCTCATTGTTCCGGGCAAACCACTGCGCATGCTCTTCCGGGGAGATCTCATGGCTGGTGTACATAAACTGGCGCACATCGGGATGATTCCGCCAATTGAGAACCCGCGCAAGGTCCCCGGAGTGCATAAGTCTCAGCCGCCCACTACTCATCCGAAACCTCCCGGAGGGCATCAGCCACACGCTGCACACCCAAGCCATCGCAGATTGCGGCAGCATTCTGACTCATCTCAAGCAACCTTCCGGGCGCGAATACTTCACGCATCGTCCTGGGCAATGTCTCTTCAATAGCGTCCGGCCACCCCAAGCTGAGTGATGCGCCAGCCCGTTTCAGCGCCTCAGCGCCCGGCCGTTGGTTGTCGGCCATCACCACAAGCAAGCTGGGCAAACCAAGGCAACAGCGTTCCCAGGCAGAACCCCCAGCGGCACCAATGGCAAGATCTGCCTGGCTCATCAGCTCCGCCATGTT
The DNA here is from genome assembly GCF_900112835.1 of Marinobacter sp. DSM 26671. Taxonomy (NCBI): domain Bacteria; kingdom Pseudomonadati; phylum Pseudomonadota; class Gammaproteobacteria; order Pseudomonadales; family Marinobacteraceae; genus Marinobacter; species Marinobacter sp. DSM 26671. The sequence goes on from NZ_FONF01000005.1 coordinate 73,442, forward strand.
GTTGGCATTTACGACCACCCGTGTATCCAGACGCATTGATTCCGCTTGATCTGTTACCTCGTCGATATGAGGGCAGGCTGCCCCGACAACGACGGTAACCCGGCAAGAGGCAACAACCCCGATGGTATCCAATACCCGCAAAACATCGCCGGTAACATTGGCCGCATCCACGCCCCCCATACTAACAAGGATGTTCCCGGGCTCCCGGGTTTTCCTTTTTTCAACAGACAGGGCACGTGCCCGTGAGAACTCGGGCCTGAGCAAAGCGTAATCAGAGCCAATCAGCCGTTCGGCATGGATCGGTACAAGACCATCGTAATCATGCGGTTCACGCCCCAGATTCTGGTCCAGAAGCAAATCACACTGATGCTTTCGATCTGCAAGGTCATCAATAGCCATCAGGCGCCGACAACAGTCACGAACTTGAGACTCCCAACGATGATCCAGTGCGTAGTGGTCTACCACCAGCCAGTTTAACTCGATGCCTTTCAATGCCTGCAGAGTGTCAGAGGCATCGGCTTCCCAACTCACTCCCAGCCAGCCGGTGTGGGATGGCTCACTTTCAGAATGGCTAGCGCTTTGCTCCGCCCCGCCCGATGAAAGCATCAATACCTGATGCCCCCTGCTGCGCACCGCGCCCTCCAGGCTTCCCGGCTTCTGCCGCATTACGAAAAAACATCGAGCACCGGCTTCTGCCAGAGCGTCTGCAAGAGTGAGGCAACGCATCACATGGCCAGACCCTATAAGCGTGGATGCATCGACCCGGAAAGCCACTTCCATCAGTGCATCACCATGCAGTCCACCCACCATCAACCATCAGACTCGCGCCGTTGACATAACTCGACGCCACAGACGCCAGAAACACAGTCGGGCCGGCAATCTCATTGGCACCACCGATGCGCCCCATCGGGACTCTGGCTGCCAGCTTTTCAATAAACTCCGGGGACTCATCCTGAACGCTTTTGGCGGGAAAGGGGCCAGGACATATCGCATTTACCCGGATGCCTTCCTTGCCGAATTCACAGGCAGCGTAACGTGTCCATTGCAGAAGTGCTGCCTTGGCTGCGCCATAGAATGGGGGGTTTGCAGATTCTGCATTCGGGTACAGCCTCTGGTCCGGGCTTACAACGCCGTACATCGACGCAATGTTGATAACCGAAGCATCGCCATCCTGGTCAACGGCCCGCCGAAGCGCAGGCAAGGCCTGCTGAAACAGATAGTGGGAAGCTACAACCGCAACATCATAACTCTGTAAAAAACTCTCAGGCGACGCAGATTCGATGCTACCTGCCCCTCCAGCATATGCATTATTGACAAGCACATGTAACTCATCGGGCCCCTTGTTCTTGAAATACTCCGCGACAGCTTGCCGGTCGGACACATCAAACACAGCAGCCACGGAATCAAAGCCTTTTGAGCGAAGCTCTGAGGACAAGGATTCGCACTTCTGGGGATCTCTGCCATTGACCAGAACCCGGGCACCTGCGATAGCCATCGCCTCGGCCATCGCAGAACCCAAATGACCTGTCGCGCCCGTTATCAAGGCAGTCTTCCCAGCCAGCGAAAACAGGGCTTGATCACTCGTCATCGTTATTTACTCCAGCGGGAGGGATCCAACGTTCGCTCAGCAAGCAAAGGGCGATGTTGTTCAATTAAGCGGACCTGATCAGGCTCCAGCCCCGATTTATCAAACACCGCGATGTTCTGTTTCAGCTGAGCCGGGCTTTCCATACCAATAACCACTCCATCAATCCACTCCTTTGCCAGACAATACCGTATGCAGAGCTCTGAGACCGACCCACACTCAAGCTGGCGAGCTGTGTCATTCAGCCATTGAATACAGAGCTCAGGTTCCGGTTCTCCAGCTTGTCGCCACAACGCGGGCTTTTCTGAGACCAGGAGGCCCTGAAGCAGGGAGCTACGAACATGTATGACTACCCCACGATTGGCCCGCGCCTCCTCAATTTTTTCAAACAGATAGTCCCATCGCCAATCCAGAATATGAAATGGCATCTGAATCAACCCGACCTCTGGTACTGAAAGGCTTTCCGCCAGTTCTTCCGGAGATTGGACAGATACGCCAAGCGTATCAATAGTACCCTGCGATTTCATTTCGCAGAGGCAGGACCATACTGCTCCGTCCCAATCAGATAAATGCGATGCACGGTGCAAAAGCAAAGCATCCAGACGATTCGTTCGCAAACAGGACATAGAGTGGAAGATACTGCTTTCCACGAAGGCTCTCACTACTTCCGGGGAGGCTTTTTCAGGGCATTCGGCCAAGGGGGACAGTTTCGTGATAATTTGCGCACGCCCTTTCCAGCCTGAGGCCAGAGCACGACCTACCACGTCTTCACTGTGACCATACGCACGCGCTGTATCAAGGTAGCCCGAGCCACTACCAATCGCTGTCTTCAGTATGGCCTCGGCGGTGCCCGGGGAAGGCATGCCTGCAGTATTCGCAATACCGTAGTTCATGCCCAGTTGGGCGGTGCCCACAACCAACCTGGAGCAGGGCCGGCGACCAACAGGCTGGAACCTCGCCCCTTCCAGCCTCTTTACAAGATCCATCCAGGAATGATTTATCGGATCCGGAAGGTCCCGAAAGATCTGCTGCACTGCCACGTAATCATCATAACAATCCACCGTCGCCCGAAAGTGGCCCTTACCCAACTCACGATAACGCTGAAAATACATGTCACCGAACTGACGGCGCACCCAGGGGGTCACATGCTCAAGGTCATGGGGTTCAGAAGTCGAATCCAGCGCCGTTCTCAGGTGCTTGAGCCAAGTCACCTCAGCGCTCACCCCGTAAGGCAATCCGGATGGCTCACCGTTGCAGCAGAGGTAATCCAGTTTTTGGTCAATGAACTCATCATAAAGCTCATCCAGTAACTGACCATCAGGAATAACATTGTCTGAAGTGAGGCGGAAAACGCAGGTATCATCTTCATAATCTGCCAGGGCAAATACAATCCTGGCCAAAGTGTTATCGAGCTCTCCCCGGAAACACCGAATGCCTGCGTTTTCAACGGTATCAGCGAGGCAATCATCTGTCGGCTCATCCGACGTAGCAACCAGAATATCGCAGCCCATGTTACCTGCTCGACTGGCAGCCAGGACAACCATCGGCACACCGCCAACTGGCAAAAGAACCTTACCTGGAAGTCTCGAGGAGTTAGAACGGGCTTGCAGAACGGCAACCCGCCTCACGTCAGCGCTTCCTTCAACGCCGCAACCACCGTGTCCTGCTGCTCAAACGTCAGGCCATGGTACATGGGAATGCTGATCGCCTCGTTGTAATAACGCATGGATTCCGGAAAATCATCGGGCGCGAACCCCATGGCCGCGTAGAAAGGCTGGGTGTGGACAGGGATGTAATGCAGGTTGACGCCGATCCCCTGCTTCCTGAGCGACTCGAATACCTCACGGTGGCTGGCACGAATCTCTGCCAGCTTCAGTCGGATTACGTAAAGGTGTAGGCCGGAATAGCTGTCCGGATGCTGCCATGGCGTCAACACTGGCAAATCCGCCAGCATCTCATCGTATCGCCGCGCCAACTCATGCCGGCGCTTCACGAAGTCGTCCAGCCGCGTCATCTGGCTTAAACCCAGAGCCGCCTGTAACTCGGTCATTCGGTAGTTAAAACCCAGCTCCACCTGCTGATAGTACCAGGGGCCGTCTGGCTCGTGGGTCATGCGGGCAGGGTCCCGGGTTATGCCATGGCTACGAAGCATCTCCATACGCTGCGACAACTCAGCATCATTGGTAACAGCCATGCCACCTTCGGCAGTTGTCACAATTTTTACCGGATGAAAGCTGAACACCGTGATATCGCTGTACCGGCCACCGCCAATGAACTCGCCCTGATACTTGCCACCAATGGCATGGGACGCGTCTTCAACAATGCGAAAACCGTAACGCTCAGACAACGCCTTGATCCGCTCCATGTCGCAAGGCTGGCCACACAGGTGAACAGGCACAACCACCTTGGGTAGACGATCCTGCTCCCTGGCCTGTTCCAGCTTTCGCTCAAGCGCATCCGGGCAAAGGTTGTAGGTGCGGGGGTCGATATCGACGAAATCCACCTTTGCACCGCAATAAAGGCCACAATTTGCCGAGGCCACAAACGTAACGGGCGAAGTCCACAGCCAGTCCCCTTCTCCCAAACCAAGAGCTGCGCAGGCAATGTGCAATGCCGACGTTGCGCTGTTAACCGCCACGCCAAACCTCGCACCAACATGGCTGGCCACCGTGTTCTCAAACTCCGGAACTTTCGGGCCCTGGGTCAGGAAGTCCGACTCGAGAACTTGAACAACGGCATCGATATCTTCTTGCGTGATCTCCTGGCGCCCGTAAGGAATCATCAATCAGATACTCCCGATTTTTTCCCGGTTAGCATCGATCCAGGCCTGCAGATCATCTTGCGACATCCATTCCGTGTTGTTGTCACTTGAATAAACAAATCCTTCAGGCACTTTCTTGCCGTCCTTGATGCGCGCAGCATCGGCGCTCCAGTCATGAATAGCAGGAAGAATCTTGAAGTGCTCGGGATACTCGTAGGTGTAATAGGAATCCTCGGCACCTATCATCTGCTCATGTAGCTTCTCGCCGGGGCGGATGCCGACGATCTCGTGTTTGGCATCCGGAGCGACTACCCGGGCAAGATCGGTCACCTTCATGGAAGGGATTTTCTTTACGTAGATTTCCCCACCTTCCATATCCTCAAAGGCGTGCCACACCAGCTCCACACCCTCTTCCAACGAAATCATAAAGCGGGTCATCCGCTCGTCGGTAATGGGCAACACGCCCTGATCCTTAACCGACATGAAAAATGGAATGACCGACCCACGGGATCCCATTACATTGCCATAGCGCACGACCGCAAAGCGTGTCTCATGGCCACCCGCGTAGGAATTGCCAGAAACGAACAATTTGTCTGAGGCCAGTTTGGTAGCGCCATACAGGTTGATCGGGCTGCTGGCTTTATCTGTTGAGAGAGCCACAACACGCTTCACGCCTTTATCGATACAGGCATCGATCAGGTTCATGGCGCCGTTGATATTGGTCTTTATGCACTCGAAGGGATTGTATTCCGCGGTTGGAACAATCTTGGTGGCTGCGGCATGCACCACATAATCTACGCCATCCAGCGCCCGGTAAAGCCGGTCTTTATCGCGCACATCGCCGATAAAAAAGCGAACGCGGTGATCGCCGGCAAACTTCTTGGCCATCTCCCACTGCTTCATTTCATCCCGGGAGAAAATGATCACTTTTCTGGGATTGAACCGCTCGAGGAGCATGGGGACGAAGGTATGGCCGAAAGAGCCTGTACCGCCGGTGATCAGTATGGAGCTGTTTTCAAACATCGGGTGTCAGGTACCTCTGGTCTTTGTAGTTCGGCGCAAATGGCTAACCAATAGTGTCGTTGCATGATAAAAGAAAAAAGGGGCAAGATCTTCCCGATCTGCCCCTTCTTTCAAAAACCTCACCGGCCTCACCAAACAAACAGTTTCAGGCCGGGAAGCGCCTTATCTTATCGGACTCTTGAGAAGCCACAGTTAACTGTCGATCACCATTGCACCATACCAGATCCGCCACATCCCCATTGGGGGCAAACCCTGTCGGCGCCGTTTTAAGGATCTGAATGATATCCTGACAATTAAAGTCATGGCTTGCCCGCATCAGATGGTTGAGCGTTTGCTCCACCTCATCCCAGGGCATCGAGACCTCCCTTGCCATCATGATCCGCGGGTGGGCCGTACCTTGCGGGTTGTCGCCAATCAACAACTCCTCATAGAGCTTTTCACCCGGCCGTAGCCCGGAGAAAACAATCTCGATATCCCCATCCGGCCGATCGTCTGTTTTCTCCATCAACCCCATCAGGTGAATCATCTTGCGGGCCAGGTCAGCAATTTTTACGGGTTCGCCCATATCCAGAACGAACACTTCGCCACCCTGTCCCATGCTGCCAGCCTGAAGAACGAGCTGGCTGGCCTCTGGAATGGTCATGAAGTAACGAATAATATCCGGGTGAGTCACGGTAACTGGCCCACCATCCCTAATCTGGTCCCGGAACAGCGGGACAACCGAACCGGAAGAGCCAAGCACATTGCCAAATCGCACCATGGAAAAGAAGGTGTCTGACTGCCTCTGGGCCAGTCCCTGCAGAACAAGCTCGGCAAGACGCTTGCTGGCGCCCATCACATTGGTGGGGCGCACCGCTTTGTCGGTAGAGATCAGCACAAAACGCTTTACCCCAGCCGCGATAGCCGCTTCCGCAGCGTGGAAAGTACCAAAGACATTGTTTTGAACACCCTCAATGACATTTTGCTCAACCAAGGGCACGTGCTTGTATGCGGCCGCGTGATAGACCGTGTCAATTCCAAAGCTTCGCATTGCCGCCTCGCAGCGACGACGATGAACAACACTTCCCAGCAAAGGATGAATTTCTACCCCGAGCGCCTCAGTCAGATTTAAGGCTTGGAGTTCACGCTCAATCGCATAGAGGGAAAATTCTGATTGCTCAAATAACACTAGTTTGGCAGGACGATGCTGAATAATCTGACGGCACAATTCTGACCCAATCGATCCTCCGGCTCCAGTCACCAATACCGACTTCGCGAAAAGTCCCTGCGAAACCATCGCGGTGTCTGGTCTCACCGGATCTCTACCGAGCAAGTCTTCAATCTCAAGATCCCGAATGTCGTTAATCCTGGCAACACCGGTAACTAGCTCAGACATCGAAGGGACAGTCTGAACCGGAACGGCTAGGCTTTCGAGAATTCGCATCAAATCTTTGCGATCGACTTGCTCAGAATCCTCGATTGCCAATAGAACCCGGCAAACATCCAATTCGCGAATAGCTTTATCAATATAATCGAGCGAATAGACCGGAAGACTGCCAATCACCGATTTATGATTGGCCTCTACAGTTGAAACAAAACCCAGAGGACGATATTCAACGCCCTGAGCCAAGGCCGACGCCAGTTGCATACCCTTTTGTCCAGCACCCACAATAAGAACACCATCCCTCGAACGGTCGCTTCGCTTGCGTACGATAGTTCTGACGCTGAATCGGGTACCAGCCACCAACATAAAAGCAAATGCGCCATAGATTACCGGCACTGAACGGGGAACAAGGGTCTGGAATAGGAATCCAAGCACAATTAAAGAAACACTCGAGAACACAACCCCAGTTAAAATTGCAAGGAAGGCGTGTTCACTAATGTAGCGAATAACCGCTCGATATAGGCCAAGCTTTACAAATGCACCGATGGTTAAGACCACCGTGGCCAATGAAACCCATAATTGCTTATCCGAGGGCACCCATGCCGAACTCTCAAAACGCAGCGCAAACGCCGACCAAATGGCGAACGACAGCAAAAAGAAATCGGTCACCACAGAAATCGCCCGCTTTTCAGGCCTCGACAAATGCAAAACGTAGTTGATCAGTCCCTTTCTCAATCTGAAAACCCTGTTTTATTTGGATGCTTCGACCAATACATCGGCAAGCACTTCAACCGTCTTTGACATTTCGACATCAGTCAACGTTGGATGTACCAAAAACATAAGGCTTGTTTCCCCAAGCTCTTTAGCCACGGGAAGTCGAGCGGCGGGGGCCAATTCTGCATCCTGAAAACATTTTTCAAGATACACCTCAGAACAGGAACCAGAAAAGCATGGCACACCACGCTCAATCAAAGCAGCCATGATCCTGTCACGATTCCAGCCAGCCCTCAGCCGCTCAGTCTCCACGTACACATAACACTTATAACCGGCATGACCAATCTCATCTGGCACCGTAGGTACCCGCAACCCGCTCTGCTTTGCAGCGCTCGCCCAGATCTTTTCGCAGTTGGCCTTCCGAGCACGGTTCCAGTCATGCATCCGCTTCACCTGAATACGCCCGATGACTGCCTGCATCTCAGTCATGCGCCAGTTGGTACCAATACTCTCGTGCAACCAACGAAAGCCTGGAGGATGTTCCCTCTCGTAGACAGCATCCCAGCTTTTTCCGTGATCTTTAAACGACCACATGCGAGACCATAACTCCCGATCGTTCGTGGTGACCATGCCACCCTCTCCACCGGTTGTCATAATTTTATCCTGACAGAACGACCATGCCGCCACATGCCCCAATCCACCAACCGAGCGACCTTTAAAGGTGGCGCCATGGGCCTGTGCACAGTCTTCAATCAGGTACAGACCATGCTCAGCTGCCAACACATTCAGGGCATCCATATCGCATGGCCACCCAGCCAAGTGTACAGCAATAATCGCTTTGGTCCGTTCGCTCACTAAAGGTCGAACTGTTTCGGCAGTGATGTTCTGCGAATCCCGATCCACATCGGCAAAAACTGGCTTGGCACCGGCATTAACAATACACGATGCAGAAGCAAGGAAGCTTCTGGAAGTTACTATAACTTCATCACCACGCCCAATTTCCAACCCCCTGAGAGCGAGGTCCAAAGCAACAGTGCCATTAGCCACGGCTATCGCATGCTCTGTACCTGCAAACTCAGCAAATTCCCTCTCGAATTCCCTTGCCTCCGTGCCAGTCCAGTAATTCACTTTGTTTGACAACAACACTGACGAAACAGCATCTGCTTCTTCCTGGGAAAATGATGGCCAGGGTGAGAACGTCGTGTTCAACATAAAAACCTAATCCTGAGAAAGAATGGGACCGGCCGGTATACCTGCGACGGTTTGGCCTTCTGGAACATCCCGCAAAACCACGCTTCCCATACCTACCGTTACTTCATTACCTAGATTAATCAACTGTTTTATCGAGGCCCCTGCACCAACCCAAACCTGAAAACCGGTAGACACTCCACCCGCAAGGACTGCGTTCGGGCTCAAATGGCAAAAATCACCAATCGAGCAATCGTGCTCGACAACGGCCCCGGTATTTATAATCGATCCGGCACCTACTTGAGCAAAGGCGTTAATCACAGCATTGGCAAAAACTACGACCCCGCTTCCAACATTTGCGTGAGTACTGATAACAGCTGACGGATGGCATACCGAGACAATATTGAGCTCGGCATCAATCAGCTTTCTCTGCAGTACTGCCCGGGTCAAGTTATTCCCAATCCCGACAACCACGCCATCGAAATCTCGCCGCTGTGAAATCAAGTCTCTGGTCGAACCAACCACTGGCCAGATGCCATTCCAGGTGACCTCTGGCCAGGCATCATCAAAAAAAACGACGTCGCTCCAACCGGCCAAAACTGCCGTATCGGCCACTACTTTTCCGTGCCCGCTGGCCCCAAGAATTGCTAAACGCATCAGTTCCTGTTCCCGGTGAACTTGGACGCCGTGGCTGCACCCTCACTACTGATGCCATCCTTCTTCAATACCTTCCTCACCGTCATAATCAGGATCTTTATATCAAGCCAGAGGGATTGGTTATCCACATACCATATATCTAGCCTGAATTTGTCTTCCCATGAGATCGCATTGCGCCCATTCACCTGAGCCCATCCGGTAATACCCGGACGCACTTCATGTCGACGGAACTGTTCTTCAGAGTAAAGAGGAAGATATTCCATCAACAGCGGGCGCGGGCCAACAAGACTCATTTCGCCTTTCAGAACGTTCCAAAGCTCCGGCAGCTCATCAAGACTGGTAGACCTGAGAAACCGACCAAAAGATGTCATGCGCTGTTCATCCGGCAAGGACCGCCCCTCGTGATCAACAGAGTTGAGCATAGTACGAAATTTAACCATCCGAAACGGACTGCCATTTCTCCCGGGCCGCAACTGATTGAAAAAAACCGGTGATCCCAGGTTCGCCCTGACGACCCCAATCAACAGGAAAAAGGCGGGTGCCAAGACGACCAAGAGGATGCCAGCTACTACAATGTCAAAAAACCGCTTAAGCATGAACTGCCTGCACTGCTTCAGATAATACCCTCTCTAGCTGGCCAGCAAGCACTGAGCGATCGAACCGCGTTCGCGCCAGATCAAGAGCAGCTTTTCCAGCTGATTCTACTCTGGCCCGATCATTCAGGAAATTTATGATCTTCTCAGCCGATGCCGAAGCATCATCAGGGGGCACTTCAAAACCGGCGCCTGCCTCCTCAAGAAGCTCGGCCTGCCATCCCCCGTGATTAACAAAAATGGGCCTGCCGGCCGCAAGTGAATCGAAAAACTTGTTGGCAGAATTATGCCAAAGAGCTCGATTAGGAATCACCAGTGAAGTCGTAAGCGTTGCAGCGTTGAGTAATGCTGGCATCTCTTTTTTCGTAACGGGAGGCTCCATAAAAAAGTTCTTCCCAAGGACTCCGTTTTCTGCAGCTTTTTGCTTAACCTTTTCATACTGCGCCCCATTACCAACCGCCAAAAAACAAATTCGTGGATCAAGCTGGAGCGCTGCTCGTGCTATATCCGCAAAGTAACCGACACCATTCACAAATCCAAATGTTCCGGCATATAACACCAAAGGCCTGTCACCCAGCCATGCGCGGCTATCACGAAAGTCCTGGCCCGCCTTGTCCGACACAGCAAACAGATCAAGATCGGCGCTGTTGGGAACACAGTGCACTCTCGAAGCGTCATAGCCAGCTCGGACTACACCCTCACACATCCCGGGAGATAGGCCTATCACTCTGTCTGAATTTTTATATGCCCACTTCTCAAGGCGTCTGGCAAGATATTTGGTAACAGGGGATTTCAACACGTTCAGAGCAATTGGAATTTCCGGCCAAAGATCGCGTACCTCGAAGACCAGTGGCACCTTCAAAGAGCGACTGGCCCTAACACCCGGGATAGCAATGGTAAGGGGTGTACTGGTTGCAAATACAATTTCTCCGCTCAATTTGGACGCGTACCTACCAGCCTTCCTTGCGAACGTAGAAAACGCAATCAGCCGCTTGGCAAAACCCATTGTGTTACTGTAGGGCACTGGCAACCAGTGGACATGAATTCCGTCCACCATTTCCTCATACCAGTCATTTGAAGCCTCATCAGGGTCGGTACTCGAAGTGACTATATGGACGTCGTGCCCTGCCGCGACAAGACGACGCGCCATCTCATAGGATCTGGTGCCTCCGGACATTGCTGGAGTGCGGAAATACTGATGCAGGTAGATAATTTTCAAGAAAAAAACTCCAAATACTTATCTGCTACGCGCTTCCAATCGAACCGACGAATTTCAGGAACACTCCAAGATACAGGGATCCCCTCCGGGAACCGGTTAATCAGCTCCATCATATCGCTGGCAAGAGCATCAACACATTTTGGATCTACCGCCCGGATGAAAGGCACTTCCCACATGCCATCGATACCTTCCCCGATGCTACAAATTACTGAGCAGCCTTGAGACAGAGCCTCCAGATAAACCAGTCCAAAGGTCTCCGTAAAAGAAGGCATCACGAACACGCGGGAACACCGATAAACATCCAACAACTCCTCTGATTGAAGCCTGCCCCGAACCTCAACAAAGTCCGGAATACAGGCATACCCTGTTGTCGCACGAAGTTCGGATTCGTCTCCCCCAACGAGTACCAGCCTGAAATCAGGCATAGCCGCCCGAACAATCTGGGCAGCATTCAGCAGATTTACTAGATTCTTGTTGGCGTCAAACCGACCGACAAAACACACTTGTGCAGGCCGGGCAATAGGATTTTCGACGATATTATCAAGCCACCATTCCGAGAGAGCATTGGGAATTATCTCTACCTTAGGGGCATGAGCAAGCAGGCTGGGCCATTGAGCTTTAAACCGGAGATAGTGGGAGCGGCTAACGAAAGTCAAACCTTCTGAACGCCTTATAGCCCATGCCATCAGCCATCTGTAATGGGGTAACCTGGCAATGAAATAGTTGATGTCCGTGTTTCTTACAACCAGCATATAGCGCATCGGGATGAAGAAAGAATTGAAAAAAGCGAGCGTTCCATCCGACCAGAAATTGTGTGCAATAACATTCAACTTTTTGCCCCGACCGCCGCATGCTTTACCAGCAGCGCTGAGAAGCGAGTGAACTCTTAACGACAGTAAAAGAACTTTCAGCAATGGAAAAAACTTAATAATCTTATTATTAAAATAAATAAATCTGAACCGAACATTTACCAATCCTTCAGTATTCTTACCCTCGTGGGCCCTCTCCCTTATTGGAACAATTACCAGCTGATCCTCAAAAGTCTTCGACAACTCAGAGATAACACTCGCGTGCACAGTGCTACTGATAAAGTTATTAGAGATATGAATCATAATTTTTCTCTAATTGGCCAACGAAAATTTTTATCTGCCAAACAATAGACTGCATAAACCAAAGCCGTTGGAAGGAATAACCAAACAGCATTACTCAGAACGGCAAATTCAACTTTTGGCAAAATAAACCAAAACCTGACAAATAAAGCTGAGTAAGCCACAACAATTAAAAAACCAGCCTTCTTAACAACAAGATTAAATATAAGCACGCTAACGACACCAAAACTGAATGCCGAAAGAAAACCTCCCAAAAAACCGAAATTTGCTATCATCTCATGAACAACACCCGGGGGGATTCCGCCGACATTATTTGGATACCAAGTATCACTAATACCATACCCAATATAGGTAGCATCAAAAAACGGAAAAAATGCAGCCATCCAGGCGACAAGAGACTCACCGTAAAGATACGGTTCAACACTTCCAAAGTGGTCCTCGTAAACAATCATTGCTGGCAGGTTAGGGACATTACCTTTGCCCAGAATCAATGCCCCAAAACCCAAAAATTTCTCGAGAAATGCGTCAATAACATTGAGATCATTGCCGGCTTGTTCTGCCAGGAAAAGTTCGACACTTACAAGCCTTGCAAAATAAGAAAAAATAATAATAACGAAAAGCAAAGGCAAGACCCGCATTGCCAACCGAAAATATCGTTTTCGATCCTTTGAAAAAAAATATTCCAAACAAAGCAAAAACAGCACGATTGAGAAAGTAAAAAATATCTGCCCTCGGGACAACACTGCAATCAAAGAAATTACAAGCAACACTGAAAACAGAATGAATTTTTTTAGAGACCATTCCTGAAAGGAGTAGCGATAAAAAATCAACGCCACCACAAAAAGATTGTAACCTAAGGTTGTATAAAGCCCCTCATTCACCTGGTCTCGATACCTGGAAACACCGAAGCTGGTGAAATAGGAAAAAGGGTCAATTGGATTATATAGCCAGACATTGTAAGACAGATTTATTAACGCAAATGAGAAACAGATAAGCGATAATAATCTAATCGCGCCAGCCTGCTTTCCCATCAAGGCAGGTACCAGCGCCCGGTCCTCGGAACCTTCTACGGGCACATTTCTAAACAGGTAGTAACCAGTATAGAAGCAGAGAATCCACACGGAAACGTAACAAAGGGTCAGTGGCGCTCTTTGCGCTAATACGGGGAAGCGATGGAGAGCATGCTCTGCTGTCGTAAATCCAGTGAACGCGAGATAGATTCCTGCCAGTGCTAATAGCGCAAACATTACATTTAGCGCGCAAACCGGCTCATACCATTTAAGGTTCCGAGACAGCAACGGCACACATAGAACGATCAATAAAAGAGATGAAGCGAGCGCCGTGTTATAAAAAATACCGAACAAATCAGCAGCGAAAAACGCAGTGGCCACCAAGGATAACGCTACAATAATCGAATACCTCAAGCGAACTTCAAACATGCGACTATTCGATCCAGCGGCTGGCGAGCCTTCTAGCAAGCACCTGCTCGGAAAGGTTTCGCTTCACCCACTCAGAACCCTCTTGGTTAGCTGAAAGTTGGCCATCCCGAAACCGACCGAAAAGCCCATCCAACTTATTTTCCATTGCCCCAATAAAATCAATAGACTCATCCGGAGAGGGAAGCAACTCTACAAACTCATGGGGATACGTGTACAAAACATACCGTTCGCACAAAAGAGCCTCTCTTACAGTACCACCGAGGGCATCATGGCGAACCGCTCTCAATAAAACGACGCACCGCTTGTACTCTGCAAATGCATCTGTCCACCCCAGAAACAAAAGATTGTCCGGCGGGTTAAGGCACCACTTTCCTTCGCCCCCCATTATCCTGAACTGCAGGTGCGGCATTCTTTTCGCCAAAGCCAGAATTTCATCGCCACAGTAATTTTGATAGTTGTGGTCAGGCACATAGGAAAGAACGGTGAATCCGAGTGGCCAAGAACCATGGCCTTCATCCGATTTGCTTTCAAACCGTTCTGTCGGAGTAGGGAAGGGAAAGCTTTCAGCGCTGCAGCCAAGAGTATCGAGCTCATTGACCAACCAGGGGGCTGCGGCGCAATGATGACTCTTTCGGAGGAGTAAACGGGTAATGGGAACAGACCATAATCTTGAGAACCAACCAGCGGAAGATAGCAAGCCAGCAGTTCTGGGCACATCTGATCCAGTCCAATAAAACACCAGATTCTTTCCGAGCAAAACGTAAAAAAGACAGACCAGATCCAATAGCAGAGCTCTAGGACGCAGCTGGCCCGGCCTGAAGCCAACACGGATGGTAGTATTAACACGGAACATGCCCACTAGCCCAACGACATCTCGCAGTCGAACCTCTGACACAGGAGAACAGACTACCCCCGCGTGCTTCTCCAACAACGCAGAAAGGCGCCTGGTCCACATGTAGGTACCAACTACAGCCACCCTTTTAGCCATAAAGCAGTTTTTTCCCGCAAATACTGAACGCAAGAATTGTCGGCACGATCGAAAGCTCCCATGAACCGCCTTCAAAGAGAACGTTGGCAACAATCAGCAAAAACACAACGAATGTGCCACTGAGCAAGACAGGGGCAACTGCGCCAGTGAAACTGGCACCTGAAACTCTCATCGCGCTTGCAACCGTTACTCCGTAAACAAAGGCCCCACCAATTGCCAGCGAAACAGCAGCAGCCAAGACATCCTGATAGAAGAAACCTACGAACAAAGCAAAACAGCGATTAAGAACGTCCAGACTGCTCAAACCAAACGACCATCTGGTCTTCTGAAGCGAGACGAAAACCATCGCAAGCGGTGAGGCGATTGACCAAAACGCCACCAAAAGTGCCAACCAAGGGATAAAAACGCTGGAGTTGCTCCATTGATCGCCAAGCAGAACTGTGAACAACCAGCCGCCGTAAATCGCCAAACTCCCATACAGACATACCGCTGTAAGGGTCAGCTTGCGAAATCCGTTTTCGACCGCATTGCGAATTGGCAGATCGTCCTTTTCCAATCGGCTGAACTCAACAAGCAGCGTATCGCTTGCAACCTTCGAGAGAATGGAGTTGGGAATGACTACCATTCGATAAACAAGTAAGAAAATACCTGCAGATGCTGCGCCAACCGAAATAGCCATACCTAAAGGAAGGAGCTGAAGTGCGAGGGCGCCCAGGAGAGACCCGGGAAGCAGCCATTTCGCTGCAGGCCATTGCTCGGCGAACTCCCGCTTTAGTACAGCAACACTTCGGCCATCCACTTTCTGTAAAACAAACAAAAGTGAAGCAAAGCGCCCCACAAGCTCTCCCCAGATCAAGCCAAATATTCCCCAGCCCGCAGCTCCAAATGACGCCTGGCCACCAAGAACCCCGGCTGCCTGTACAGCTCGGCCGGCAGATGCGCGTAAAGGTTCATCTGCATTAACTCTGAGGTAATAGAACCCATTAAAAACCGCAACCGCCAGAGTAGCCAATGCGATAAACAGCGCCTCTTCCAACGCAAAAAACGGATAGGCTATCCCTCCCAGAGCCAAGGCACCAACCAACGCGCTAATGAGGACGATCCAAAAGCTGGCGGCCGGGTCTTTACTGGTCGGGATGAGTTGTTCGAAACGAATGGTAACGGCAACAACAGCAATGCCAACCATTGCCAATAAAACCGAGTAGCGTCCGAACTCCTCAGGGGTAAAAAGGCGGGAGATTAGCGGCCCCGACAACACGCCGGCCAATAACGTTATAACCGGACCGAACAGCAACTTCAGGAACCGACTGCGCAGACTCACCCGGCCCTCTTCGCTCG
Source organism: Marinobacter sp. DSM 26671 (assembly GCF_900112835.1). Lineage (NCBI taxonomy): Bacteria > Pseudomonadati > Pseudomonadota > Gammaproteobacteria > Pseudomonadales > Marinobacteraceae > Marinobacter > Marinobacter sp. DSM 26671. The sequence goes on from NZ_FONF01000005.1 coordinate 89,419, forward strand.
GAAACCCAGCAGAAGGACACCCCCAATAACTGCACCAATCAAAGCCCAAAGTGCCATTCTGGCGGCCCATGTTCGGGGGTGTGAGTAAACTTCGATTTCAGACAACGCTGCCTGGAATGGTTCGATCAAAGGAAAACTTTCCGCTGCATTGTGGAATTCCGCCGCCATCCGTTTGAGTTCAGACTTCGCGTCCTCCGAAAGGGTTGCGCCCTCTCCTTCCGATAAGGCTTCCAGGCTAGAAGCCTTACGGGACAACCAGGATTTAACGGCCGAGTGAGCTTGCAGGGTGCTCGTTGCCTGAACGCTCGCTACCCAACGTTTTAGCTCGCGTTCAACAACCGATTCATCGCCACCAACTACCTGGAAGGAAATCGAACGCTGGTTGAGGCCATCTGCATACCCCTTATTCAGGCGGGCGTAACGCTGAATATCTCTGCTGATTGAGCCAGACTTCAACGCTTCATCAATGGCGAATCGAAAAAGCGTTCCATCTATCAGCCTGAACCACCCATTCAACAACTCTGCAACAACAACGTCTCGTTGCTCCTTTTTCACTGAGCCTTGGCTGGACAGTTCTGATCTGCGCAATTCGGCCCTTAACAACGAAGGCGGGGCGGCCTCCCAGAACTCATCGAATAGAACTCGCTCATAAAGCTTGAGTGATGCAGTATGCCGTTGGTCACTAAAAACGAGCAGTTGAACGAACCCGATCACCAAGCCAATTAGCGCACCTGTGAGAACAGCGAAGAGCCAATGCCTGGCTTTCATGTATTGCTCCGAAACCAATTGTTCATGCTCAACTCTCCTATGTGGCTCAAATAGAGTATTGCTGGAACGGAATCTATAAGTGAAACGGGTTTGCAATGCCGAACTGATACCTGGCCGATTTCAGTTTCACGGCAAAAACCAGATCAACTGACACTCCCCATAGTTAAGCCTTACTACAAACATTTCTAAGTGCTCCAACCCAATCGCCAACCTCGACTCCGGTTGCTCGTTTAAGCTTACTGCCATCAAGAACTGAAAACGCCGGTCGTTTGGCAGGTGTTGGAAATTCAGCTGAAGATATCGGAGTAATTGTTGGCGGCGAGAAATCTGCCGATAGCTCATTGCAAGTGTTAAAGATCGCCTGAGCAAAATCATACCAACTACAAGGCTCTCCCCCACAGTAATGGTAAATTCCATTCTCAGGTTGTCGCAGCGCCAAGTTAGTTAAGGCAGCCGCAAGATCGCCTGCATAAGTGGGCGTACCAATCTGGTCATTAACTACCGAAAGGCTATCCCGCTCACGCCCGAGTCTGACCATCGTCTTCAAAAAGTTACTGCCGTATTCGCTGAATACCCACGCCGTACGAACAATGATATGCCGTTGGGCTCGCTGGGCTTCTCTTTCACCTGCAAGCTTACTCTTGCCGTAGACCCCCATTGGATTGACAGTATCGGTCTCGAGATAGGGTCTTTTTGAACGCCCATCAAAAACGTAATCGGTTGATACATGAATGAGAAGAGCGCCTACAGTATCTGCCGCCTCCACTAAATTAGCCACAGCATGCGAATTTGCGTTGAAGGCATGGTCGGGCTCAGCCTCAGCCTTATCAACGGCAGTATAAGCAGCCGCATTAATAATTACATCGGGCTTTGCTCTCGCTACAACTTGGTCAACGTCCGATGCACGAGTTATATCAAGGTCGCTACGACCTACGGCTAGCCATTCATGCTCGGTGTTAGCAAGTGCGTCTTGCAGACACTTACCAAGTTGCCCGCTGGCTCCTGTAATCATTATTTTCATGATTCACAAAACTCCCTAAAACTTGGCGCTTTAGCGTCCTTATCAGATAGCTTGATATTGAGCCCCTCTGGCCATTCAACACCCAAGTCCTGGTCATTCCAGGCAATGGCTCCCTCGTCCGCAGGATCATAATAGTCTGTGCATTTATACTCGAAGTCCGCCGTCTCGCTCACAACAACAAAGCCATGGGCAAAGCCAGGCGGCACCCAAAACTGGCGCTTATTTTCCCCACTCAGATAAACACCTTCCCAACGACCAAAGGAGGGCGAATCACGCCGAAGATCCACGGCAACATCGAAAACTTCTCCGTGCACCACGCGCACAAGCTTCCCCTGCGGTTTCTTTATCTGGAAGTGCAAGCCCCGTAATACTCCTTTTCTGGAGCGTGAATGATTGTCTTGCACAAACGGAAGGTGAATGTTGGCAGCGGAGGCATACCTTTCCGCCTGAAAGGTCTCCAGAAAAAAGCCCCGGTCGTCTCCAAACACCCGGGGCTCGATGACCACACAATCCTTCAGGCCTGTGGAAATAACCTTCATAACTGCTCCTTTGCCAATCGTAATAAATACTGCCCATAGCCGGTTTTAGCCAAACTCTGCCCCTGCTGAGTAAGCCAGTTTGTAGTCACCCACCCGTTTCTAAAGGCGATTTCCTCCAAGCAGGCAATTTTCAAACCCTGGCGGTGCTCCACCGTTTGGACAAAATGCCCTGCCTCTATAAGTGAATCGTGAGTGCCGGTGTCCAGCCAAGCGAACCCTCGTCCAAGCAAGCTCACATTCAGGTCACCCCGCTTAAGATAGGCATTGTTTACATCGGTGATCTCAAGCTCTCCCCGGTCTGATGGAAGAGTTTTCTTGGCGATTTCTACAACATCATTGTCGTAAAAATAAAGACCCGTCACCGCATAATTCGACTTCGGCTGCTTCGGCTTCTCCTCAATGGACAAAGCCTTACCGTGACTATCAAACTCAACTACACCAAAACGCTCAGGATCAGTTACGTGGTAACCAAACACTGTGGCGCCGCGGTTACGGGAAGCTGCCTCACGTAGCATCTGGCTGAAGCCATACCCATGGAAAATGTTATCACCAAGAATCAGGCATACATTATCATCTCCTATAAATTCTTCTCCGATGATAAATGCCTGAGCCAAGCCATCCGGAGACGGCTGTTCGGCGTAACTCAGTTCGACACCAAATTCAGAGCCATCTCCCAATAGCTTGGAAAAGTTTGGCAGATCCTCTGGCGTTGAAATTATGAGAATTTCCCGGATACCCGCTAACATCAAAACTGACAACGGGTAATAAATCATTGGCTTATCGTAGACTGGTAATAGTTGCTTGGACACCCCAAGTGTGATGGGATGAAGCCGGGTGCCAGAACCTCCTGCAAGAATAATTCCCTTCATGCTTTCGCTCCCATGCGGCCAAGTTGATAGTCTCCATTTAATACCCGCTGCCACCATTCCGGATTATTCAGGTACCACTGCACCGTTTTGCGAATTCCGGATTCGAACGATTCCTCAGGCACCCAACCAAGTTCCTGCTCAATCTTGCGAGCGTCTATCGCATAGCGCACGTCATGCCCCGGCCTGTCCTTCACAAACGTGATCAGATCCCGGTAATGCTTCACACTGGAAGTAAGCGCCAATTCGAGGTGGGGATAGTCACCAGGCGGTGCTATTTCCTGCAACAAATCGCAGACCGTTTCCACCACCTCTAGGTTCTTCTTCTCGTTGTGACCGCCAATGTTGTAGGTCTCCCCCAACCTGCCCTCAGTGGCAACCTTAACCAATGCACGAGCATGATCCTCAACATACAACCAGTCACGAATCTGGGAGCCATCGCCGTATACAGGGAGCGGCTTACCAGACAGCGCATTCAAAATCATGTGAGGAATGAGCTTTTCCGGGAAATGGTATGGTCCATAGTTGTTGGAGCAGTTCGTGATCACAACAGGGAGACCATAAGTTCTATGCCAGGCCCGAACCAGATGATCAGAACTGGCTTTAGAAGCTGAGTACGGTGAACTCGGCGCGTAGGGCGTTCTTTCGGTAAATAAGTCTGTTGTTCCCTCTAGGTCACCATACACTTCGTCTGTGGAAACATGATGGAAACGAAAAGCGGATTTTGCGGGCTCATTCAGGCCTGACCAATAACGCCGAGATGCTTCGAGTAGAGTATAGGTGCCAACAATGTTCGTGTGTATAAATTCCGCTGGGCCATCAATAGAGCGGTCGACGTGACTTTCTGCGGCCAAGTGCATGATATGCGTGGGGTTAAGCTCGAAAAACACCCGGTCGACGGCCTCCGCGTCACAGATATCAACCTGTTTAAAACAATAACGCGGCGACTCAGACACTTCATGGAGAGATTCCAGATTCCCTGCATAAGTAAGTTTGTCCAGATTAACTACGTCATGGGGAGTATTCTTAACAAGATGTCGAATCACGGCCGAGCCAATGAAGCCCGCCCCCCCGGTCACAATAATCGTTTTCTTCATTAATTTATCCAAAACACTGAGACATGTTATTTGAGCGCGGGACGAAATTATTTCTTGAAAACACCCACTAATTTTTCATCTTCGACAACCAGCAATGAGGTAATGCCTCGCTTCTCCATTAGCATCAAAGCATCCTCAACACGAGTACCGGCAGAAACCATTACAGGATCCCGACTCATTAAATCAGCCGCACACTTTATGAAAACATCGGCACCATGACGCTCGATCGCCCGGCGAACGTCACCATCGGTTATGACGCCCCAGCCCTTTGGGTGCTCAACAATAGCTAACCCCATGCTGCCGCGTGTCATGGCATGAATCACATCCAATACCTTTGCTTCCTCACCGACCATCGAAAGATCGCTTTTGATCATTTCATCTTCAACGCGGCTTAGTAGCCTTCGGCCAAGTGAGCCCCCCGGGTGAAAACGTGCGAAGTGTTCGGGCTGGAAATCCCGGGCTTTCATGAGAGTAACTGCCAAGGCGTCTCCCATAGCCATGGTGGCAGTTGTGGAGGACGTAGGTGCCAGTTGGAGCGGGCAAGCTTCCTCTTTTACTCTGATGTTCAAATGGGCCTCTGACGCCTTTGCCAATGTCGAATTCGAGCTTCCCGTCATGGCAATTAAATAATTGCCATTGTTTTTTAGGAAAGGAATCAACTTGACCACTTCGTCGGTTTCACCAGAGTTGGAAATGGCAATGAATATGTCGTCTGGCGTAACCATACCCAAATCGCCATGGTAGGCTTCCCCAGGATGCATGAAGAAACTGGGCGTACCAGTACTTGCCAACGTGGCAGCAATCTTTTTTCCAACAATACCTGACTTCCCCATACCGCAAATAATCACGCGGCCGCTCGAGGAGAGAATTCGCCCCACCGCCTCAGAAAAGGATTCGTCAAGCCATTCGCCAAGCTGAGCCACGGCTTGAGCTTCAATAGCGAAGACACGCTTGGCGATTTCGGTATAGTCCATAGAAGGTCATTCCTTACTGTTCAATAGAGTTTCGATTACGCGCTGAACGTCGCTAGGGGTATCTACCCCGTGGGGCGGCGCTGAATGCCACCTCATCATGCTGATTTTCATGCCCAGCCACAGCGCCCGGAGCTGCTCGAGATGCTCAAGCTGCTCAAGCCGGCAGACCGGCGTGTTCGTAAAACCCTGAAGACTCACATTCCGATAGGCATATATGCCGACATGGCGGGCAAAATCGGCCAAAGGCCACGCGTTAGGGTCGCCATCACGGCAGAAGGGAATCGGCGAGCGGGAGAAGAGCAAAGCATCATTCTTCTGATCCATCACCACTTTCACAATATTGGAGTCGGTAAGCTGCTCGCGAGTGGTCAACGGAACCGCAACGCTGGCTATCTCCAACTCTGGGCGCTTGCGGCAGAAGGCGACAAAAGCCCGCAATAATTCCAGGGGTATCAGAGGTTCGTCTCCCTGGACATTAAGAATGATGTCCTCAGCGGGCCACTCCATCAAACGAGCTACTTCCGCAATGCGATCGCTGCCGCTGTCGTGCCCTACGTCTGTCTCTACAAAAGGAATTCCATGAAATTCCAGAACTTCAACGATACGCGGGTCGTCGGTAGCAACCACTATGTCTGCATCGGGCAAGGCTATTTCAACCCGTCGAAAAACCCGAACGATCATGGGCTCTCCCGCGAGGTCAACCAGCGGCTTACCAGGCAAACGAGTCGAAGCAAAGCGCGCCGGTATAGCGACCCTTAAGCCAGGTTGTTTACTGTTGTACATCGTGCGTGCTCCATTTATTTAGCAAAGGAGCGTAGGCCTCCTCAAGCGTGAGGCCACCAAGTTGCAGTAGGTGCTCTGCCACTTCACGGGCAACACCCTTACCGCCCTTAGTTCGGGTAATGTGGGAGGCTTCCCAACGAACCAGTTCATGGGCATCCGCTGGTGCATAGCTAAGCGCCGCTCGCCTTATTACCGGCAGGTCAATCACGTCATCACCAACAAAGACAATCTCGCGATCATCAAGACACAAGTCGCGTTTTAGCTGCGAATAAGCTCTTAACTTGTCGCTCCGACCGGTAATTGCAAGGTCCAGCTTGAGTTGACTTACGCGATAATCAAGAGCGTCACTCGCCTTGCCCGAAAGCACCCCAGTGGAAATACCGTGAGATTTCAGCAAAGCCACCGCTACTCCGTCCTTGGCGTTAAAAATCTTAACCTCTTCACCAAGTGCACCCAGGTGAAGACTGCCATCAGTTAAAACTCCGTCTACGTCAAAAAGTACAAGCCGAATTCCTCCCTGATAGACGTTCTTCATCATCAGTCAACTCTTATTTCAGGCAGATTTTTCACCACGTCATCGATGACCTTTATCTGGTTGAGGAAAGGCTCCAGCCTGTCAAGAGGGAGTGCACTTGGGCCGTCGCAAAGAGCGCGTTCCGGAGCTTCGTGAGCTTCCAGAAACAACCCAGCCAAACCTACCGCCATGCCGGACCTTGCAAGTTCAGCCACCTGGCGCCGACGCCCACCGGACGCTTCACTTCCAGCCTCGCGACGCTGAAGACTGTGGGTAACATCAAAAATAGACGGGCACCCGTCAGTTGCTTCAAACATCTCACGGAAACCGAGCATATCGACCACAAGGTTGTCATAGCCAAACTGGCTGCCACGCTCGCAAACGATAATGTTCTCGTTCCCTGCCTCACGAATCTTCGACGTAACATGCTTCATTTGCGACGGTGAGAGAAACTGTGGCTTCTTGATGTTGACTGCACGCCCCGTTTTCGCAATAGCCACCACCAGATCGGTCTGGCGGGCAAGAAACGCTGGTATTTGAAGCACGTCGACCACTTGAGCAACTGGCTCAGCCTGCTCGATTTCGTGGACATCCGTAATGAGCGGGCAGCCAAAACGTTCCTTCACTTCCTCAAAGATCCTGAGCCCCTCTTCGAGCCCAACACCGCGGAACGATCTGATCGAACTACGATTTGCCTTATCGAAGCTAGCCTTAAAAACAAAGGGAATGCCCAGCTTCTCCGTGACTTTTACATAGTGCTCTGCAGCGCGCAGAGTGGAGTCCATTTCTTCTAACACGTTAATACCGCCAAAAAGGACAAACGGCAGATTATTGGCGACCTGAACTTTATTAGTTATGTGAACGACACTCGGGTTAACTTTCATGAATAATTCCCACACCTAAAGACAGAAAATATTTACAAACATTTAACAACGCTCCCATCGCCCAGACTCGAAGTCGAAGCGCTTCACTACTCGAGCCGGCACACCTACTATGACGCTATGACTTGGAAATTCTCCCCGAACAACAGAATTGGTCCCAACGACACAACCTTTGCCAAGAACTGTTCCGGCCTGTATCCGTGCACCAAACCCAATGAAGCAATTTTCGCCAATATCTGTTTTCGAGTGGATAAATGGCTGATTGATTACCGAAGTCATTGGATCTCCATATTCGTGATCGATATCAGTAATCATCACATCACCAGAAATAATTGTTCCTGAGCGGATATGAAGATCGTTCAGACAAGTAACATGAAAGTTCTGACCTATAGTTACATTTTCATGTATAAAGAGCCTGCCATTTTCGTGACATTCTGCACGCAATCCAGGAAAAATACGCACGCGACTACCTATTTTCATACGCCTGGGCTTCATTAAAAAAACCGGACGGCCAATATAGCTTGGTAACCCAAAGCTCCCAAAAATACCCTTGTAGAGGATGGCCCTTATTGCCCAAACCAACTTATATAACATATGCACGATATCCAGACTCTTTAGATCGGAGAAACTTTATGTTTTCTTCTGTTTGACGCGTATACAACAAGCCGAACCAAAATCCAGCCAACCAACAGCAGCACACCTGCCTTGAACATGATATTAACGTTATATGCCATCCAACGAGGGAACGTAAAAAATAGAAAACTGACATAAACGGAAGTCAGATAATCAAAGCGAGACCTCTTCATCAACCAACCCAAGAAAAAACCCATAATAACGACTGCCACTACCCGACCCCAAACGAAAAAACTTACCCCGGGCAAGCCACCATTACCGGGAATTGGAATATAGCTCATTGCTGCAAAGTTTATGTAAGCTGACTTATCAACCATCGAAGATGGTAAGAAAATAGACAATGCAGTATTCACAACCGATTGAAGACCAAAAATGAGATCAAAAATACCTTGTTCACTCAGCTTCATATAAGCGGCAGACGAATAAATTACACCACCCTGATTATTCCGCATTGCGCCGTGATCACCAATATTTAATAAAACGTTAACCATCGATTGACCCGACTCTCCAACTCTATATATCGCAAGAGCGGACAACATGAAGAATCCTATGAAAAAGATAAGTGCGACTGCCCTCAAATTCTTTGGTCTCCAGAATAAAAGAAGAATTGCAAACGCAACCATTGATGCAGGCAACCTTTTCCCGAAATAGAGAGGCGTTATTACAAACATTAGTGACATGAATAACAAGGAAGCCTGGCGCAATTTTTTGTCACCAGAGTACGCATACCCTATTATGATTAAAATTAAAACGTACTCGAACAATATCGAGGAGCTGCTTTCCTCATAATCGTAAGACTGCTGAAATATACTGCCATCAATAGAGCTCACGGCCACAACCAAAGAAACTATCATTGCTAAAATGCAGCCCCAAAATATGATTGAGCTATTTCGACATGGGTATTGTGAGATTAAAACTGGAGTCGTATCGCGCATGCCCAAAAATATGCAAACAAGGAAAAGCCCTTGAGCGGAAAATGCCTTTGTTATCAACCTGTCGTTTACGTTTGAGGAAAAATAATGAATATCAACATTCAAACCTAATGCCAACACCCAGAAAAGGGGGTATGTTAATGAAAATAGCAATAAAAACGCCAACTCAGGAGAATTTTTGAATTGAAACAGCTTCCAGATGTGAAAAAAAATAAGTATTGCCGGCACCGCGATTGTTGAGCCTGAATAATTGCAGTCCAACATTAAACTAATCAGAAAGAAAGAGCTGCAAATAAAGTTAACAAATAAACTTGACAAATATTTCACAATCAAACAGCCCAAATGTATAAGGCAACGACGAAATAGCCTAAAAAGGAAGAAAAAATCGTAGCGGGGTGCGCAAGGCTAACATTTTCGCTAAGGCGAATGTATATTGAAAGAAATAAACGCAATGTAAAATAAAATAAACCAGCAAGTGCAGCCACACCAGTTAAAGAATATACACTAGCAACAAAATATTTTAGGACAAAGAATAGGAGCATTAAAGAAACGACCACACTTAGGGTCAAACGCACTTTCCCATTAATTTGCAAATATTCCAACGCTGGGCCGTGTGCGCTCGAAAACGCCAGCCCAGCGGACAGTATCAAAGCCGCTTCGGAAAAATTTGAATCCGCGTTCCCAAGAAATACCTCTAAAAAAGGCGCTATCACTGCAATGGCTAACACCGATATACACGATAGGAGGAAAGTACGTGTTTGAAGACTTTTTAATTGCTTATTCTTCTCGGGATTACGAACCATCCCATAAAGAAATGGCTCAGCTGTCTTAGACAGCGCCATAGCAGGAAACATCGCAGTTACGGATAGCATGAAAATTAGATCGTAACTACCCGCGCTTTTTACCCCCATCACAGCGTTTACTAACAAAACATCCAGTCGGTCTACAGAAGCCATAATCGCAACCGGTAAACCAATAGCCAACATGCCTCTAAAATTCATGCGGACTGCGGCCAAAGGAGAGCCAATTCCACTAACTGAAAAATGCTGTATATTTCTCCGTATCCGGAACAGTGATACAGCTTGCGCCGCAGTCATCGCTAAAGATGCAGCTAGCGCACCTGGCCAGAGAAATGAACATCCGATCAAAAGCGGCGCACGTGTTAGTCGCTGCGTGAAATTAAGGTCAATCTGAGCCAAAGCCGGATCACCCGTGTGGCGCCAGATTGTGTTTGCTACGTTGTAGGCAATAGTAAGAGGTATTATTGCGATGCTTGCGTAATAAATGCCTGCGGGTATAGTACCGTCAAATATGAATTTCGAAAGCAACGGATAACTTACACTAAGCATGAAGAGACCAGTTGCTACAATGAAAATCATCGTTACCAAAGCACGCGACACAGGCAAAGAGTCACCGCTTTCCCTCTGAATAATACTGCTGATCAGTCGTTCTCCACCTAATGCAAGCAGAGGAATCATCAACGTAGCAAAGTTCGAGCCAACACGGAATTGGCCGAACTCCTCGGGATCCAGAATGCGCGTCAACCAGAGAGTAGCACCCAGCATCAGCACGCTACCAAAAATATTAGAGAGAATGCCGAAATAGACTCCCTTTAAATTCATGCTCAGGGGGGATTTATTTGCCAGCACGGTCTGTAATCTGCTGAGTTAAGATCTTGGCAATGGTTTGTGGCGCGCTCAATTCTGCATCCAGGTAATGTCCATCAATAAAGTACTTTGCTCTCATTTCCGCAAAGATGGAGGAAGGGCTGCGGCCACCGAGTCGTGACGCCAAACCGTGCTTGGTTAGATCAGTCAGGGATTTTTCCAAACAGGCTTCAGTCTGTGCACGCTCAACCCCGGGAAGGTGGTCATAAAAGGCATTTCCCAAAAGAATTACTGGTATCTTGCGAATATAGGCGTCCAAGCCAGTCATAGAATTAACGGTAACAACGACGGATGCGTCTGCTAGATCCTCGCTCAGATCTGAGTCTGACAGTGCAACGCGATCATTGCTGGAGAGCAGTTTATACATTTCAGCGCTGTAGCGCCGCCGATACAGCGGATGTTCTCGTACACGGACGCGAGATCCAAGACGTGAACTAGCACGCAAAACCCACGTTACTAGATCGATGTCTCTTAGCTCCATCGGGTTGTGGTGAATGTTGTTGGCATCATCTGGCACCTGCAGTGCCACGAGAATCTCAGTTGAGTCGGACCGAGCATTCCGGCGCCCATGCGCAATACAATTAGAATAGTCAGCCTCAGATAATTTTCTTAAAGGCATGGTGTCCCACTCGGGGGGCAGTCTACCAAAAAGTCGAAGAATTCCTATTGCAACGTAGTCGCTGCCTCGAAACATAGGATTCTTCTTGAATTTTAGCTGCTTGGCTGCCGTTTCTGGATCATATCCCTCGCCAGTCAAGTTGGCTGCCGCGCGGCGAAAAGAACAATTTGCGTTTACACCTCGTCTATCAAAGATGGTGGTACCATTCGGCCCTTGCTCAAAATAGAAACGCTTGCCCTCATACCCAACTTGGTCAAGGTGATACTGCAAGGCCTCACAGGCAATACGAGTGTCACCGGAGAAAAGCACCGCATCAGGACGAAACTCACCCAGAATTCGCTCCATTGTGCCAAGGTAATTCCGTGCGCGCTTACGCAAACTGTGCTTGTAGCCACTTCCGAACCGCGCTCCTGTTACGGCATGATAATGCGCAATCTTATCAAGATCGGCATCGCCTACCTCCCTTTCAGCAACATAGGGTTTACGAACCTCCAACGGCAGCAACCGCACATTGCGTCCCTTTACCTTCATGTATAGCCAGCCGCTGGGGAAAATGGCTAGGTGCAAGAATTCCGCGGCTGAGTCTCGCTCTTTTACCGCATCTTCAATTGCACAAAAAAACCTGGCAAATGTGTCGTAGTAGATAATGCTCAGATATTTCATTGGAATATATGATCTACCCAAGAAGAGACGGAGTATTTGTTGCGAAGTGAGGGTTTGAACGGCTGAGCTTCACGGTATAGCCAATCATCATCAATATGCGGTCTCTGCCTATCAACCAGAAGCACAGAGTAAGGGTCGTAGAGGTCGTAGTTTTTCACATCCGCATTCGTGGTAATCAGTTTGCGCTGCGCACCCACCGCTTCGATAGTGCGCATGGTCAGACCCAACTGGTCAGGACGGTTCACATCGACCACAGCCCGGCTCTTAGCGATGTGGTCAACCACGTTGGCAAGTGTCATCCCTGTGAAGCTGACGTATTTACTTCCAAAGCGACGGAAGCCGGGATCCAACAAAGCTCTCAAACGATATAAGTGTTTGGAAGGATAATAACAAAACACAAAAACCTTGCGGCCACGAGCCTCCAGGCTATCGATAACCTTTTCAAGAACCTTATAGCGGTCGGTATGAATAGTGCCGATGAAGCAGGCATCGTATACCGGCTCTCCATCCCATTGCGCAGAACGTTCGAATTCACGACCGTAGAAAAGAGGCAGAAACTGCATCTTGTTATTCTGCTCAACATCGGAACGGTCGAAGGAGAAGACTTGATCAAATTCGCCCAGAACCCTGCGCGCATTGGGGTTGTAATTCATTGAGTCCCATAGATAGAGACTCATTCTTGCTTTGGGCTGAGCCTGACGTAATAGACGCAGCATCTGCAGTGAAATGGCCTCACCGCGCACGATCAATACATGGTCGTATGATTGGCTTCGAGTGGATTCGATAATGCTGTTGTAATACCTCTCGGTTTTACGCGCCAGCAGGCGTCGATCCACGCGAATTAACGCTTTTGTCCAGAATCCGTTGTCTGGTCGGTCGTTGAAGTAATCGACTTCCGCGCCCTTTGCCTCGAGCTCTGCCTGTATAAGCTTCTCGTAACCAAAGAACATCGGGGCAATAAACAGCACCCGCTTTCCGGCCAAATTCGATTCACCTTCCATCACTTCAGCAAACCCTTTGCCCGTAACTCGTTTACGGAACGCTCGTAACCGGAATCGCTTATTTCCTGAGTTTTCACCCATTGCGCGAAAGCCTTAGCACCTTCGGCAAATGTTGTTCTTGGAAGGAAGTTCAGATCGCGTTTTACGTTCGTAAGGTCAGCAATATTATGGCGAATGTCACCAATACGGAAATTACCGGAAACCTTGATCTCGCCACCGCAACCGTAGTTTGCCTTAAGCGTATGGGCAACAGTCAGAACATCAGTCTTCTCACCGGTGCCAACGTTGTAAGCCCGCCCCGTTACTCTTGAATCAATAGCGGCGACGGTAGCCGTTACCACATCGTCGATAAAGACAAAGTCCCGGCTCTCCTTGCCATCCTCAAAAATGTTGACGTCTTTACCCTGCAGTAGCAAGGTTGAGAAGATCGATAGAATTCCGGTATATGGATTTTTCAACGACTGGCCAGGGCCGTAAACATTCTGATAGCGCAGCGCTACTGCGCCGATGCCCAGAGCTGCACCGGCCGTCAGAACAAGCTGCTCCTGCACTTGCTTGGTAATACCATAGACCGACGAGGGATGAATTCGAGACGCTTCATCGGTGGGGACCGGAGTTGCAATATCGTTGGTTTCTGGGTCTCGACATTCGAAAACCCCGTTCTCCAAGTCTTCGGATAAACGTGGACCGGGATAAACAAAGCCTTTGGTGCCTCGATACTTGCCTTCACCATAGATTGCGCGAGAAGACGCCACCACCAATCGCTTCACAGAGTCGCTACCGGCTTCTTTCTTCGCAAGCATATCAAGCAGAAGGGACGTGCCGTGCGCATTTACATCCACATATCGATCAATCTCGTACATCGATTGGCCGGTGCCAGTTTCAGCAGCCAAATGGACAATAACATCCTGCCCAGGGAGGACCTTAGCCCAGTCATCTCGATTGCGAACATCCCCAATCACCAGCCGAGCCGATGCCGGTAAACGATGGAGAAGCGCAGAAGACTGGGGATCTTCTCCATGAATCTGTGGCGACAAATTGTCGAGAACAGTAACCTCGTCACCACGATCATCAAGTGCATTCGCCAGCGCTCCACCGATAAAGCCAGCACCGCCAGTGATTAGAACTTTCATTAAAATAATCTCTCTCTATGAATCGTTGGTTTTGAGTTTTTAAGCCCGAAGGAACTTACTTTTCAAACAGACATCATGCCTCAATGTGGCAAATAGATTAGACGCTTGAAAATCAGGCTATCAATTAGAAAAGGAATGGTGGTCAAGAATCTAATAGGCAGATTTGATCAGGAAACAACGGTCTTTTCTTCTGTTCTATATTTATCCGAACGCAGGAAAGCACTCACGAATACCACAAATACGCCGAGCATCCCGCCCAGCACAGTAGATACCATGATAATTAAGACTCGTTTGGGTTCTGCCTCGTCTTCGGGCACAACGGCCGGATCGACGGTTTTGAAAATGTACTCACTCTGTGCGTTCGCCAACATAACGGTGCGGGTTTCGTTTTCAATGAGCTGATAGAACACTTGTTGCATGCCCGCTATATTGGTTTCGCTAAGTTTGTCTTCTAGATACGCTATTCGTGCTTCGGCCTCTTCCACGTCTTGCTTGCGCATATGCTCGTTAATATCATGCACAAGCTTTTCTGCCCACTGCTTCGCAAGGACCGGTGAGTAGTGCTTCACTCTGATGGTGATCATGCCAGCGTCTTTAGCTTCGCTCACAGTAAAATGGTCTTCCCTGAAGGCTTCAACCATATCCCAATCGGTCGGTTCGTGAGTTTCACCATCGCTGTCTATCAGCCACTCGCCCCTTCCTGGATCGTACTTGTTTTGGTCATAAACCAACTCACCACTTTTCTCATCCCATGCTTCCGCAGCAATCAATGGCACTGCCATATTGTGACGACGGAAGAAGTCGGCAAGAAAGGCACGGGATTTCAACACTTCTTTTGCTATAGCTGTCTGGTTCGCGCTGCCACCGCCAAGGTTGATTCCGGCTAAACTAGCCAAGCCACCAAACTGACTTGCAAGACCGCCTAAACCGCCACCTTCCTCTTGTGCCGGCGCAACGAGAACACTTGATTGATAAATATTTGGACTGAACATAGCGTATCCGATGCCAGCCGCTGAAAAGAGCAATGTGAATGCCACGATTACCCATTTCCCTCGCCAGAGCGTGGAAAAAAGCTCGCGGATATCTATCTCTTCCTCAGGGTAGTAACGAGGTTCAACTCTCTCTGCCATTACAGATTCCCCACAGCTGCAGCACCAAGCGCCATCTGGTAGACGATCTGGCTTACATTGGTCCAGAGCTCAAGTTGGTTCAGGCGATCTACGTCGATCGGCATGATAATGGTATCCCCCGGCTCCAGTTGCTGACTTCGGCCGCCAAACCAGCGGCTACGATCTGGAAGCATAACTGAGCCGTCTGCCTTAACAACATATACCCTGTCTTCATCGGCTTGGCGGGTAGGACCACCTGAGCGCCCAAGATAGTCATCCACGGTGAGACCTGCCTGGTGGAGATGACTTGTAGGAAACTGAACCTCTCCGAACACGGAAACCGACTGAGGAATCGTGGGAACTGTAAGGCTGTCTCCATTCTGCAGGCGGATGGACTGGTAGGCCTCGTCATTCACCACAGATGCAAGGTTAATCACCATACGACCAATTGGCCGGCTGTTTTGAACATCCTCCAGCAGATCTTCTACTTGCTGGATGCGCTGGGTGGTCTGTCCGCCGAAGCTATCGCCCTCCAATTGGACTCCAAGCAGATCACCTTGCAGTCGTTCCTCAGCTTCGCGTAGACGCTGGGCCTCCAACCGGCGAAGCTTTTCCCGTGTGAACACGGCACCGCGTGGGAAGGCATTGTCTGTCAAACCACCTGCACGCTTGAGTACGTCTGTTAGCGTTTCGCCATCTCGGAACGTGTATTCACCCGGATAACGTACTTCGCCCTGAAGTGTAATGGTGCGCGTTTTTGCAAACTCGGGTATGGACTTGATCAACACCCTGTCCCGGCTTTGTAGCTCGATGTTGCTTCGCCCGGCCATGGCATCCGCGAGATTCACGTTCAGTATGCGGGTTTGGCCCACGCCATTATCACCCACTATGTAGCGGGCAACTTCTGCCTGGTAAAGGGATGCGGAGTCCTTCAGGCCGCCGGCCACAAAAATTGCGTCTTCCAGGCGTTGTGTTGCTGGCAGCGGGTATTCTCCGGGGTAACGAACGGGGCCACTGATGGAGATGGTTTGCTGCGGGTTCGCGGGGCTCGCCTGAGCTTTCAGTCGCTGTATAACACGCTCAAAAAGCTTATCGCGTGTGTAAGTTTTAGGGCCCTCTTCGCTACCTCTCGTGAGGCGCGAATCTTTCCCTGCATTGGAGAAGAACAACAGCCGATCCTTTTCTTTCAATTGCAGGTCGTGTTGGCTTCCCGGGTTCTGCACGGCGTCTCTCAACCTTAGGTTCAAGACTGAAATCGTGTCGTCTTGCGGGTCTGTGCGTACAATCGCTGCATATTGTTTATCGGCGATGGGGCGCAAATCTGCGTCCAGATTTTTGATTAATGAGCTGACGCGCATACCCGGAATCCAGGCGAACTTGCCGGTTCGGGCCGCGGCCCCCTGAACTTCCACATACTGGCCGGTAATATCGACAATTGAAGGAATCGTTACTCTGTCACCGGCCTGAATTGCCGCCTTAAGACCTCTCTGGCTGGTGTAGTCCGCCTCCGCGATGATACGCAGGAAGTCCTTGTTGGTACGCTCGATGTTGATGCGTTGTGGATACGCCTGCGGGGTAAGTCCGCCAGCCATTTTTACCAATTGCGAAAGCGTGCCTTCACCGTCCAGCTCATAGAGCGCGGGCCGGTAGACTTCACCCTCAATCCCTACACGTTTGCCAACCGTCGGAATGAAGATTACGTCTCCCGGCTGCATGCGGCTATCACTTCTGCTGTCGCCTTGCAAAAGCAGATCGTACAAATCAAGCGTGCCCAGCAGTTTACCGTCGCGCTTGTGCTGAACATTTCGCAATGACCCTGTTCTTTTTATTCCACCTGAAACATACAGGGCGTTTGTGATAGTAGAAAGTGAGCTGACTGTGTAGGAGCCAGGATTGCGCGCCTCGCCCAACACAAACACTCGCATACTGCGCAGTTCACCCAGAGAAATGCTCGCCTGTACGCCAATGTACTGTTCAGAGACACGCGTTCTGATTTGTTCCCGGGCCTCATTAAAACCGAGGCCGGCCACGCTCAGTGGGCCAGAATCCGGGAAGCTGATGGTGCCATCGCGGCTGACAGGCAATTCCAGATTCTGGTTTTCCTTGCCCCACAGCTGAACACGCAGCACATCACCTGGCCCGAGGGTGTAATCTGTTGGCACGGGGATTTCAGTGACCGGCGCAAAGGTACTCGGGTCACCGGCAAACAGGTCATATCCAAAGGGCTTTAAACCATTGTTCTTTTCAGCCGCCTTTTCATCTTCTTCGCGTTCTTCGGCCGCTTTGTCCCTTTCCTGATCGGTAATCTGGCTAACCGGTTCCACTACCTGAACAGGTTGCGGACGACTGGCAGCCTGATTTCCCCCGGTCAGGGCGTCAAGATCTACACCGTATTGCCTGGCGAGTGCTTCCTGCTGGGCTTTCGGCAGGCTTTTAAACTGTTCAATCTGAGCGGGAGTAATCGACTGTGCGTAACTGCTAAGAGGCAGCACAAGGAGCATCGCAATAAGAAGTTTTTTAGCCGTCACTGGTTAAATCCAAGCCTGTAGAATTTGAATTAAAAGCGGTACTTCCAGGAAGCAGAGAAAGACCAACGGTCTTTCTCACCACCGAGAAGCATAATTTTTTTATCGGTTAGCTGAAGGTTGAGATCCAGCCATCCGCCAAGCAATTCATTGCCATAACCGAGATTGGCGATGGTAGTTTTTTGGGCACCGTCCGGAACGTTATAAAAAACCTCATCATCGGGCTGGCTCACACGGTTACCACCGTCTTTATTAAGGTTGGCGTAGGTTAAAGTGGCACTCAGGTTACTTCCATCCTGAAGGAAATTGAGTAACCCCACAGACAGCACCTCGGCATCTGCATCGAAGGTGGAGCCAATCGCCCTGCCGTAGTATTGGTATCCAGTGGTGTAATTGAAGTGGTTGTAGGCATAATCAGGCCTAGAGTCCCCAATGAGATCCTCGGCCAGCGTGTTGGTGAATTCAACGAACCACTGCTGATCTGAACTGAGAAGCCGTGTTGTCCAGTCAACGCCAAATAGCCATGATTTCCGGGAAGGCAGGTAACCGGCCTCATCTTCCCCCATCATCTGAGCGTAGAGTCCCATCGCCTGCTCTCCAAGTGGGAACCCGTACCGAACATCAACTGAGGCTATCTGGTTGCCGGCGTCGTCTTCGCCAGTCTCGCCCTCATCTACCTCAATGTTATCTTTACCAATCAACGCATCCCATACCGTGGAAAAGCCCTCCGGCCTTCCTTCCCCACCAAACATAATGATTCGGGAAAGCCCGATTTCGAGCCGTT
The DNA here is from genome assembly GCF_900112835.1 of Marinobacter sp. DSM 26671. Taxonomy (NCBI): domain Bacteria; kingdom Pseudomonadati; phylum Pseudomonadota; class Gammaproteobacteria; order Pseudomonadales; family Marinobacteraceae; genus Marinobacter; species Marinobacter sp. DSM 26671. The sequence goes on from NZ_FONF01000005.1 coordinate 107,928, forward strand.
CAATGGGCACAAAGGTTACCCTCATACCTATCATTTTTGCATCGGGGATGGCGCGTTCTTCTTCCAACTGCCCCAGAAACAGGCTCAACTTCCAGGGGCCGATCCATGAGAGCAGATCCGATTCCGGTGCCAGGCTGTTTTTTCTGTCAATCCATACGGCTGGAATGGGCCTGGCGTTGTTAGAGAGAATCATGGTGGATTGCCAACCCGGGCCCCACCACCGGTCGATAGCCCCAACACCGAGCACCCAGTTCCCTGCCGTTGCGGCAACGTAAGAGCCATCAAGCCTGGACTCCTTGCCATCGCCAGGATCTGCGACTGCCGATGGTGAAATCCCTGCTGCCCAGGCTTCGCCCTGCCATTGAAGCGTTGCGGTAAGCTGGCCTTCCTCCCGGGGCAGATCGTGGAAGCCACGGAGGAAGGCTGGATCGTTGGCGCCCTCAAGCTTCAGTTCTCCACGGAAACCAGTTTTCGCCTGCTGCTCCCTCTCAAACCCCAAATAGGCGCGCTGAGTGGCCACCGAGCTGTCACTGCTTTCATCCAGCCCCTGCTCCAGATCTGCCCAATTGATTGGCCAGGTGGCTGTGGATGCATCGAGGTGACCACGGTCGGACAGTTTCTGGATGGAGTGGCGCGCCCGCGCGTCTCCGGGCCCAAGCCAGGGGGCCGCAAAAGCTTGCAACGGGGCTGCCAGAAACACACCCGCAGACAGTATTGTTATTACACGTCGCATTGATTCAAGCCGAAAAGGTCTGGTTAGTAGATGTCTTTCGAGATCAGTGTTAGCGGCGTTTTGATGAGAATCTTGACGTCCAGCCACAAGCTCCAGTGGTTGATGTAATCAAGGTCGAGCTCTACCCGCTTCTGCATCTTGTCGATGGTTTCTGTTTCTCCACGGTATCCGCTTATCTGTGCCAGCCCGGTTATTCCCGGCTTGATGCGGTGCCGCGCCATATAGGCAATTATTTTATCGGAATAGTAGTCATTATGGGCAATAGCATGCGGCCTGGGGCCGACGAGGGACATATCCCCTTTTAGCACATTGAAAAGCTGCGGCAGCTCATCGATTGAGGAGCGTCGCAGGAATCTTCCAACCGGCGTTACCCGGGGATCGTGCTTGGTAGCCTGCTTTACTTTCTGATCGTCGTGCATACGCATTGAGCGGAACTTCAGCACTTCGATAATGTTGCCGTTCCAGCCATGGCGCTTTTGCCGGAAAAGAACCGGGCCAGGAGATGACAGTTTAACAGCCGCGGCTACACCCAGCAGCAGCGGGCTAAGAACCAAAATCCCCAGCAACGCAAGAGTTCTGTCCATCATTGACTTGAAAAAGGCACTGCCTGGATAGGAGGTAAGCGGACTTTCATTGAGATTGATGGCCGGCATTCCACCGAGATTGTAAATACTGTGGTTCAGCAGTTTCAGATTGGCGAAATCCGGCACCCAGACTACATCAACACTGGCATCGAGAAGGTCAACGTACAGACCTTCAATCTGGTCCGTTTCCCTGGCGGGTAGTGCAATGTAGACGCGGCTGACGCGGTTATCGCGGAGAATAGACCGTAACTGGCTGACGGCTCCGAGAGTCGGGAAATAAGGTGTTTGAGCGTTTCCCTCGTGTGGCTCCTCGTCGTCCAGGCAGACCATGCCTAACATACTTTCCTTGCGCTCGTGACGAAGCTTGGTTGCCAACGTAAGTGCGATATTGCCACAACCTATAATGACCGAAGCATTCGCGAATCGATGGCGTTTATCCATTCTACGGAAAACCTTGTGCATCGGTACGAACGCTAGTGCCTGGAGCCCGAAGCCACCAGCAACCCACTGAAGTATGACTTCCCTGGAATAGCTCTCACTGATTTTGGTTACAAACGCGATGAACGCCAAAATGGCAACCAGCGTTGACCATGCAGCAAGGATTCTGGCGATACCAACCAGATAGCCACTTCGAATACTGTACGCACGGAACACGGCAAAAAGAGGAATGGCCAGCAGCGAGGAAACGACTGCAAGCATCCTGTAGTGTGAAGCTACATCTCCACCCGCTTTTTCAACTGCAAGCCAGATGAGTAGGCTGCACTGAATAAACGTCGCTACAGCCCATTGCGCCCAGAAGGCGAACTGAACGCGGCCACTGGCCTGAGGCGCCAGAGGAAACTCATGAGTTCTCTTTTTTAGCGACACTCTGTTCAAACCCTCAACAGGTATTTGAAATCGGGACATATCATTCATTTAAGCTGGCATCTCTCGAGCACGCTACCGCCCCACCGACCAGGGCCCAGTGTTTTAAGGTCATAGGATAAGATTGTCTGAAAAGCGACAGGAAACACGAACAAAAGAAGGGGACGACTGACTCCCAACTGTATCCCTGTCGGTAGATGAATGAACTGTTTCAGAAGCGTGACGATTCTACGTCATCGCCTGTGACAAGCAAGTGACAAAAAGTCTGACACATTGGTTTCAGGGACTTGCGGCGGTAAAGAATTGTTAAAGAGTAGAGGATGCAAATATTGCCAGCCGCAACAGCAAGAAGGCAGTTGGTTTTTTCACACCATTTCAGCTTTTCAGAGCCGAGACAGGGACCCTTACCGTTTGTTGCTTTTGCATAAAGCTGATCAGCACGATTGCACGCGCCTCGCCATCGTAGGACTGGAAGATGGCATTGATACCCTCAAACGGCCCTTCATTCAGCTGCACGGCCTGCCCTGGCTTGATGCCGCCCAACTCGGCCACCGAGTCGAGGCTCTCTTTTATATGCTGAATTACAGCATCGCCGATGGGTGCGGGTTTGTTGGCAAAGCCCACAATGCGAAGGACTCCCCGGGTGGAGCGGAGCTTCGACCACATCGGGTCACTCCGCTCCAGGTTTACAAACAAATACCCGGGGAACAACGGCTCCAGTTTTTTCGAGCGCTTTCCACCCTTGATTTTCTCGACACTGATTTTTGGGTAAAAGCAGTCAATCTCCTGATTCTGGAGGTTTTTAAGGGCGCGATCCCCCTGCGCGGGCTTATACTGAAGTGCATACCATGTCATGACTGCAGAAGGTACCAGCTTCCCGCTGCAATGAAATACGGATTTAACACATCTTTTTTACCATATTTCAAAGGCTTGCCATCAACTGTTTGAACTTTCCCACCGGCCGCCACCAGCACGGCCTGCGCGGCGCCTGTATCCCACTCGCAGGTTGGTCCCATACGTGGGTATATATCAGCGTGTCCCTCTGCGATCCTGCAAAACTTGAGCGAGCTGCCAGCCTGCACCAGTTCGTGCTCACCGAGCTTATCGATAAACGCTCTGGTTTCCGGGTTCAGGTGGTTCTTGCTGGCCACCACACGTTTTACGTCTTTGGGCTCCGCCACCCGAATTCTGTGAACTTTGCCTGTGCGATCGCGCATATGGGCGCCCTCGCCGACCACACCCCAATAGGCTTCTTTCAGAGCCGGAGCGATGACCACGCCCATAACCGGCTCACCATCCTCTATCATGGCGATGTTGACGGTGAACTCGCCTGTACGCTGGGTGAAATCCTTGGTGCCGTCGACAGGGTCCACCAGCCAGAACCGGCGCCAGTGCTTACGCTCTTCCCAGGGGATATCTTTGCCTTCTTCGGAAAGGATGGGAATGTCCCGGCTTATTCTGCGCAAGCCCTGGGTTATGATGTCGTGGGCGGCGGTGTCTGCAGCGGTAATGGGCGAATCGTCTGTTTTGTAGCTCACCTTGAAATCAGACTGGTAGATATGCAGAACCTTCTCGCTGGCTTCGTCTGCTACCTTTATGACATCCGGGAGGATGGAGCTGTAATGCATGTGATTCGCTTCCTGCTTCAGATCAATTTGGGAGCAACAAGTTGGGGTCAGATGAACTTTTCATCTGACCCCAACTTCATAAGCTTATAATATCATCTATAAAAGAGGGGTCAGAAGAAACCTTTCTTCTGACCCCGGCTTCACCAGTAAAAGGACTCCAACATGAGACTTCGCTTCCTTGGGGGCACAGGAACAGTCACGGGCTCCCGCTACCTGCTTTCAGATGAGAAGCATCGGGTGCTGGTGGATTGTGGAATGTATCAGGGCGTCAAGACCCTGCGCCGGCGCAACTGGGCGAAGTTTCCTGTGGATCCCTCCACCATTGATGCGGTGGTGCTCACCCATGCCCACATTGACCACTCCGGCTACCTGCCAGCCCTTGTGAAAAAAGGCTTTAAGGGCAAAGTTTATTGCACCAAAGCCACCCATGAACTGTGCAAGGTTCTGCTGCCAGATGCCGGCTTTTTGCAGGAGGAGGATGCGAAATACGCTTTTCGCAAAAAGTTCTCCAAACACGAAAAACCGGAACCGCTGTTTACCGAGAAAGATGCCTGGGAAGCCCTGAAGCACTTTGAGTCCCTTCACTACCACGAGACATTCGAACCGGTGAAAGGGTTCCAGGTAACCTTCACGCCAGCGGGGCATATTCTGGGCTCATCCTGTGTGCACGTTCATCACAAAGACGCAGACAGAACGGTTGTGTTCAGCGGAGACGTAGGGCGGCAAAATGACATCATTATGCGCCCGCCGGAGCCCCTAAAAAAAGCGGATGTGCTGCTGTGTGAATCCACCTATGGAGATCGCGCCCACGGGGAGACAGATCCGGAGGCCGAGCTCGCAGAAATCATTACCAAAACGGCTGGCCGTGGCGGCATCGTGCTTTTACCAGCGTTTGCTGTTGGGCGGGCGCAAATGCTGCTCTATGTGATTCACAAGATTATGGGCGACGGGAAGATTCCCAAACTGTCTGTATTCCTGAACAGTCCCATGGCCATTAAGGCTACGGAGATCTTCTGCAAACACCATAAAGAGCACAAGCTCAATGCCGCCCAGTGTGAACTCATTGATGAGCAAACCAAGTTTGTTCGCAAAGTGGAAGAATCCATTGAACTTGACGCCGTGCGTTACCCATGTGTGATTATTTCCGCCAGCGGTATGGCCAGTGGTGGGCGGGTGCTGCATCACTTGAAAACGCTGCTACCCAATCCTCGGAACAGCATCGTTTTTGCTGGCTTTCAGGCACCGGGTACTCGCGGGGATGCATTGGTGAATGGTGCGGAATCGGTGAAGATTCATGGTGAGTACTGGCCGGTGAAGGCCGAGATTCATAATCTGGATTCACTCTCTGCGCACGGGGATTACAACGAGATCCTGGCTTGGCTGGAGCAGGGCTCTCTCAAACCTGAAAAAGTATACGTCACCCACGGTGAGATAGTTGCGAGTGACGTTATGCGTAAGAAGATACGTGACAAATTTGGCTGGAATGTTGAGGTGCCGGAGTTGTTTGAAGAAGTCGAAGTCTAAGCCTCCTTCAAATCACTGTGCAAGACCCGGGGCTAAACTCGTCGCTCCATCTTGATGCAGCAGAAGGGTCAATGACGCATTGCCACGACCCAGCACTACTTCGCTCAAACCGAACAATAACCCTTGCAAGATTTGGGTGAGCGTTGCCCCCCAGCGTCACCTGAATGTGACCTGACCCGTCAGCATTGACAAAACCGATGTCGGTAGCAGCGCTTCCATTCGTGAGCGGAGATGGAACATAGCCGAGATCCGTATTTGCGACAGAACCCCCATTGGCCACCTGAACCTCAAAGGCCGACTTATAGATAGCCAATTCTCCAACTGCCCGATTTAGCTGCGTTTTCAGCAGGCTGTTTTGATAAGAGGTAAATGAAGTGCCAGCAATAATGCCGATAATGGCAATGACAATCATAAGCTCAATTAGTGAAAAACCGGCGCTTTGTTTATGCATATTAATTTCATCACTAAAGTCAATAAAATTCAGTGTTTTGAACCTTGCAGAACCTAAAGCAAATAAGGAGCCAGAACCTTGCTCCATTAATTTTGATTCCACTAACTGAATCTTCTAACAGCTACTCGAACACACAGTTTTTCTTCATAGCCGTTGAATCAGCGTTCGGGCGCTACCCAATTAGATACACCTCGCAGTATGCAATCAGAGAAATCAGTTAATTCTCCCTGATCTTCAAGCGAATTTAGCTCTATGATTCCATTTTGTATCGCAGCGACTGAATCTGGATATAAAGTAACGGTTTCTTCGATGTACTTGCAGGACTCTTCATAAGACTTAAAAACCGTAGACAGAACTGAAACTCTCACACGGAAAAGTGGATAGGGGCGCCACTCTGACAATTCCTCAAAACGTTTCAAGGCACGATCACCACCTGCTTCAAGCGCAGGAAATCGTGCAGCCATAACGAGCATAGGGCCATAACCAATAATTCTGTTTCTACTCAAATCATCCAATGCCCAAAGTTCGTCTAAATCCACGCTATCCTTATACATTATTTTTATGGTTTTTACCGCGTCGTTCGCAATGTATAGCGCAAGCGGGCTCATGATTAGCAATATTAGAAACAGAATTGTTCTTGGAACAGTCCGTGACGACCAGACAAACTCATAGCACTTATCTATTGAAGCGATAGAAAACAAAAAAATCCCTAAAAAAGGCAAATACCAGAGAGAGAACTCCACGAGGCTGTGGAAAAGAAAAAAAACCAGCACTGAAATAGGGAAAAATTCATTTAAATTATAAAAACCGATTGTAGATCGGTAAATTAGATTCAAAACATAAGCCAACGGAATCAAAACAGCGAAAATTCCTACAACACCCCATTCAACGTAAAACATTATGAAAATATTGTGAGCGTGGTTCCAAATTGATCCGTTTCCTTGAGGCCCCGACTCAAGCTGTGCACGATTACTGAAGTCTCCATATCGACCGAGACCGTTGCCAAAAACAACACTATCTGGATAGACACCAGAGAAAACCTTTCCCCACTCGTCGAGACGACCACTACTACTCACAGACTTCATTCGGTCAGCGGTGATATCGGGATCAATGCGGTTCACAAAACCTGATTCTATAAGTGGCGCACTTATAATTGCGTCGATTCGCGGAACTATCGAAATGGAAAAAACACCCAAAGCCACCAGAATAAATACAGATCTCAAGGGGGGAGTGACAACAGAATCATTCGACTTGACAACAAAATACCTCAATCGAAATACGTAAAAACAACACAAACATGTCAACAGAAAGAAGTTGATTAAAAAGGCTCGGCTTGCTGTAAGCGAGGCCGCATAAAACAATATCAAAAACAAAAAAATGGAAAGCCTGAATGATACCTTTTCTTTCAAATACACCAAATACCAGAGAGAGGAGATCCCACTCAAAATTAACAGCCCCATCAAATTAGGCTGTCCAAAGGGGCCTATTAATCTATTTCCATCAACAGAAATCCATGGAATCAAGAATTTTAGAATACCATAATATCGAGCAAGCCCGACAAGAACAGCCAACACTGATATTGTCAATACCGAATATGAGAAACCAAGAATAAGTTTTTCGCGCCCATAATAATTCGCAAGACCTGCCCCACTTACAAGAACGAAGAATGCGAGCACAAAACTTATCGAATAAAGGTAGTAAGAATACTGCGGCCCGTCATTACTTAAGAAATAGACGATAAATATAGCCACAAGAGGTATTAGCAAAAGCGAAATTTTAGGCACATATGCTACTTTATCATTCTTAAAAATCGCAACCATTAACAAAGCGACTATCGAAACACCAGCCAAAAAGTCGCGGGTGAGATCCTGGAACGGATATAGTCCGACCGGAAACAGAAAGGATAAAGACGCAATCACGAAAAATATAAACATATTTACCTAACCGCTATAACGTACTAAAAAAGGGCGCCGAAGGCGCCCTTATTTAACTCAACATCATCCCGAATTAGGGAGTAAATGTACAACCAGCCGGTGCGTAGGAATCTTTAAAGGTACCAACGCTATTACCGTCAACAGTACAAGTCCAAGAGCCGTCGGCCGCGCGAGTAAGTGTGATCACGCCGGTTGCAATCGCTGTGCTGGCATTCTGACCAAGAGTGCCATCGAGGTCGCCTGTACCACCTGTGAAGTCAATGGTGCTAGCAGTAGTTTCGGTGGTCAGATTGGAACCTGTAAAACCGAGATCCGCGTAGGTGCCGGTGGTGAGACCGCGAGACAAGCGCTCTTCAACAGCTGTGCGCAAGGAGGAGATCTCGCTGTAGGCACGGTTTACTTGAGTACGCGCAGTGTAGTCCTGATATTGAGGAATGGCGATTGCTGCGAGAATACCGATGATAGCTACGACGATCATCAGTTCGATCAAGGTGAAACCCTTTTGGGCATGATTCATTTGGATATTTTTCATTATCGACCTCTGTGTTTATCGTTGATCAACTCTTCGTGGCCCGGGCCCGGTGGAGTCGTGCCCCGTGACCGGCGATTTGAGCCTGCAAGATAATAAGCACTGCTTGTGCCAACTTTCTTTCAACTGCCAAAAATTAAAAATATTGCATTATAAACAGAGCGTTAAATTAACTTCTTCCCCCACTTGAGCCTCCACGCGGTCGAAAAACCAGATGCCCGATGACGTCACTCGGTGACAAATTTTGTCAGCTCGGATTGCTCTTGCTCTCAGAATGAAATGAGGGCGGAATCCAAATAAAGCTTTGTTCTGACCCCGTTGCAGGCCATATATCAAATGGGGACCTTCCCAAACCCGGACTGGCCATCTAAACTCACTAGAATTGACCAAACATGGGTTTCAATAACTTAGGCTGCGTTTCTTACTTAATTTATGTCTACCAATAAAAGCAATATCACGCTTACGGGCCTTGCGAGGCGCTTCGTGGATGACGGGCTTCTGGACGAAGCAACGGCAAAGGATGCGTTTTTACAAGCATCCCAGAACCGAATTCCCTTAATTACATACCTCACGCAGAACAATCTCGCTGACAGCTCAAAACTGGCGTTTTCAGCGGCCATGGAGTTTGGCGTATCGGTACTGGATCTCTCTGCATTCATGCCTGAGATGATGCCGGAGAAGGTGGTAGATGAAAAACTGGTCCGCAAGCACAACGCTCTGCCTTTATACAAGAGAGGTAATCGCCTGTTTATCGCTGTCTCGGACCCGACCAACATCCAGGCGTTGGACGAGATCAAGTTCAATACGGGTCTAAGCACCGATGCGATATTGGTGGACGATGCCAAACTTCGGGAAGCCATCGACAAGTATCTGGAATCCCAGGACACCACCATGGGTGATCTTGATGACTCAGATCTTGAGGGCGTTGAAACTGAGGGAGGTGAGCAAGAAGATGAAGGTGCTGTTGTCACCAGTGAAGTCGACGACGCACCCATCGTAAAGTATGTAAACAAGATGCTACTGGATGCGATCCGCGGCGGAGCCTCGGATATTCACTTCGAACCCTATGAAAAAGTCTACCGGGTAAGATATCGCACCGATGGCATTTTGAAAGAAGTCTCCCGTCCCTCCATCAAGCTGGCTCCGAAAATTTCCGCACGCGTTAAGATCATGGCCCAACTGGATATTTCCGAGAGACGGGTGCCCCAAGACGGCCGGATCAAGATGAAGTTGTCAAAAACCAAGGCGATCGATTTCCGAGTAAACACTCTACCCACCCTCTGGGGTGAGAAGATCGTTTTGCGGATTCTTGATCCCAGCCAAGCGAAACTGGGCATTGATGTTCTGGGCTATGAGGAAGATCAGAAACAGATGTACATGGATGCCCTCAAACAGCCACAGGGGATGATTTTGGTGACGGGGCCAACCGGCTCCGGTAAGACGGTTTCTTTGTACACCGGGCTGAACATTCTAAACACCGCAGACATCAACATCTCCACTGCCGAAGACCCAGCCGAAATCAACCTGGAGGGTATCAACCAGGTAAACGTCAACACTCGGGTCGGGCTTGGTTTCGCTGAAGCACTTCGAGCCTTCCTGCGCCAGGATCCCGATGTCATCATGGTGGGTGAGATACGGGATCTTGAAACGGCAAATATTGCCATCAAAGCGGCACAGACCGGGCACTTGGTTCTCTCCACTCTCCACACAAACAGTGCCGCAGAGACTCTCACGCGGATGATGAACATGGGCGTACCCTCGTTCAACATCGCTACTTCGGTGAGCCTGATTATTGCCCAACGGTTGGGCCGAAGACTTTGCAGCTCATGCAAACAGCCCTTTGACGTTCCGAAAGACGTGTTATTGGAGGAAGGGTTCACACAGGAACAAATTGATACAGGCTTCACGTTGTACCGCCCCAAGGGCTGTGATAAATGCAATGGAGGATATAAAGGCCGCGTCGGGATATACGAGGTGGTCAAGATTACCGACGAGCTGGCGAACATGATTATGGAAGAAGCCAGTTCCATCAAAATTGCAAAGCAGGCTCAGGCCGAGGGCTTCCGTAACTTGCGCCAATCGGCACTTATAAAAGTGATCGAAGGCGTAACAAGCCTTGAGGAAGCCAACCGCGTGACGAAGGACTAAGCATGGCAGAGAAAGCACAGAAGCTGGAATCGTACGTTTGGGAAGGGAAAGACCGGAAGGGTAACAAGTCTAAGGGCGAGCTCACTGGCTCCAACCTGGCACTGGTTAAGGCTCAACTTCGTAAACAAGGGATCATTCCGGATAAAGTCAAGAAAAAGCCCAAGCCTCTTTTTGGTGGCAGCAAGAAAATTACCCCCTTCGACATTGCCATGCTGACTCGTCAGCTTGCGACCATGATGAAGGCTGGCGTGCCTCTGGTGCAGAGCTTTGACATTGTTGCTGATGGTTTGGAGAACAAGGGGCTTCAAGAACTGGTCATGAGTATCCGAAATGACATTTCGTCGGGTACCAGTTTTGCAGGCGCGCTGCGAAAACACCCAAAGTATTTTGATGATTTGTATTGTAATTTGGTGGATTCCGGTGAGAAAGCAGGTGCGCTGGAGCAGATGCTAGACCGAATTGCCACATACCTGGAGAAAACTGAACTTCTCAAGAAAAAAGTCAAGAAAGCCATGACTTACCCAATCGCGGTAATTGTTGTTGCAATCATTGTGACAGCGATTCTTCTCGTAAAAGTTGTGCCACAGTTCGAAAGTTTATTTCAGGGTTTCGGCGCGGAACTCCCCGTTTTCACTCAGTTTGTCGTCAGGCTCTCGGAGTGGCTGCAAAGCTGGTGGTTCGTGGTGTTATTGGGAATTGTGGGCACGATATTTCTGTTCAAAGAGGCCAAGCGCCGTTCACAGAAATTCTCTGATTTCGTAGATAAATATGTGTTAAAGCTGCCCGTTGTTGGAGAGATCCTCGATAAATCTGCAGTCGCCAAATTTGGCCGAGTTCTCTCTACTACGTTCGCTGCTGGTGTTCCGTTGGTAGACGCACTTGACTCTGTTGCTGGCGCGACGGGTAATGCTGTATACCGGGACGCCATCGACCGCATAAAGAACGACGTATCCAGCGGTACCCAATTGCAAGCTTCTATGCGCCAGCAGGATATCTTTCCAGTGATGGCTGTACAGCTCACAGCCATCGGTGAAGAATCCGGTAACCTGGACGAGATGCTGGCCAAGGTGGCGGAGCATTATGAAGCAGTGGTCGACGACATGGTCGATAACCTCACAGCCCTGATGGAACCAATGATTATGGCGGTTCTGGGTGTTCTGGTTGGTGGCTTGATCATTGCAATGTATCTGCCGATCTTCCAGATGGGTCAAGTTGTTGGTTAACGACCTGAAAAAGGGGTCAGATGAAGGCTTTCATCTGACCCCGAGTTCACGCTTTAAGTTGGGGTCAGAAGAAAGCGTTTTTCTAACCCCGAGTTCGCCTGCCTGATTTTCGGATAATTGATGATTACTCTGGACGCCTTTCTCGCCACTCCCTGGCTTCTTTTCCTCTCTGTCACCCTCGTTTCCCTCTGCATCGGCAGCTTCCTGAACGTTGTCATTCTCAGGCTGCCGAAAATGATGCACCAGGACTGGCGCTGCCAGTGCGAGGAATTCCTTGAGCTGCCTGAAACACAGCGAAAGGATGAAGAGCGGATCACCCTGTCCAAACCGGCCTCCACCTGCCCTTCTTGCGGCCATGGCATTCGCGCCTGGGAGAACATCCCTGTAGTAAGCTGGCTGGTTCTTCGGGGCAAATGCGCATCTTGCAAGGCGCCTATCTCGCCACGTTATCCAATCATTGAGGCGCTAACGGCGATTTTCTCGGTGGTGACCATTGCCGTCATCGGGCCGAACGAATCCGCCCTCTGGGCCTTGTTGCTGGTGTGGGCTCTGGTGGCCCTGACCGTTATCGATTTCGACACCCAGCTCCTACCAGACAGCATTACGCTGCCCCTGATGTGGCTGGGCCTCGTGTTGAATTATTTCGGCGTGCTTACGGATTTCAACAGTGCCTTTTGGGGTGCGGTGGCAGGTTATCTCTCTTTGTGGTCTGTTTACTGGCTCTTCAAGCTGGTCACAGGAAAGGAGGGCATGGGCCACGGAGACTTCAAACTGCTTGCCGCACTCGGCGCCTGGCTGGGGTGGCAGTTGTTGCCAGCGGTGATTCTGCTTTCCTCGGTTGTAGGTGCCGTTGTGGGTATCAGCCTGATGGTGTTCAAGAAGCATGGGCGGGAAGTTCCGATTCCGTTTGGGCCCTACCTCGCGACGGCGGGGTTGATTTGTCTGTGGTTTGGCAGTGAGATTCAGGCGTTCTGGTACGGATTCCTGGGAGTCTGATTCATGAAGATTGTTGGCCTTACCGGCGGGATTGGTTCCGGAAAATCCACTGTGACTCGCTTGTTTGGTGAGCACGGCGTGCACTGGGTGGACGCCGATGACGTTGCCCGTGAGGTGGTTGAGCCGGGAACGCCTGCACTGGAACGGATTTCAGAGCATTTTGGGAAGACCATCCTCACTTCTGAGGGTGCTTTGGATCGGGCGCAGCTTCGTGGGATTGTCTTTGAGAAGCAGGAAGAGCGTGTTTGGCTGGAGTCGCTGCTGCACCCGATCATCCGCGAGGAATTGATTCGGCAGTTGAACCCGGAAAACTACCAGCTTCCCTACGTGCTTCTGGTCTCCCCTCTCCTTCTCGAGACCGACCAGCATGAACTGGTTGACCGCATTATCGTGATCGACGTGCCTGAAGAAACCCAGATTGAGCGCACCATGGCCCGGGACACCAATACCCGTGAGCAGGTTGAGCGGATCATTGCGGCTCAGATGTCCCGTGAAGATCGGCTGGCGCGGGCGGATGAGGTGATTGATAATGACCGCCCTCTGGATGATGTAACGCGTCAGGTGCGGGAGCTGCATGAAAGGTTGCTGGTGGAATTTGGCTGACTGGTTTTTCCGCTATCGTTTTGCAGGTCTTGCGGCTGCACTCTTCCTGACACTCTCTTCCCCAACCCACAGCATCGAGCCGGTGTTTGAGGTTCGGGAGCGCTCTGTGACTGAGATTCTGTCCCCGGCCCAGCTCCCGATCGGCTTTTACACATTTGAGCCAGATGAATACTGGGCAGATCCGCTGGATTCCTACTGGCTCAAATTCAGCAACTGGGTGCTGCGGCAGGAGCGCCTTCACGGGCAGAAGATCCAGTCGGTTGGCCAGTGGGCAGACAGGACGCTATCTGGCAGCGCCCAGAGCCTCCCCAATAATGAGAGCTATCTGCGCGTTGGCTTTGCGACAGAATCCGAGTACGGCGATCCGGCACAGTTTGAGCCAGAGGCTCGGTTCCGGCTGGACATTCCCACTACCGAGCGAAAGCTGCGCCTCGTTATCGAAAGCGAAAGCGAGGATTTGATTCCTCTCGGGGAGCGTCAGCGGGACCGGCAGCTTACGGAGCCCGAGCGTTCCGATACGGAAGCCACAGGTGCTCTGCGTTACCTGACCCAGATTGGCGATGCCATCAACTTTTCCAACGACGTGGGTGTGCGCCTGCGACTTCCTCCAGACGCGTTCTGGCGGGCAACGGCTGAGAAACGTTGGCGGCTGGACGACAAGTGGATTCTGAACGCTCAGCAACGGTTCTATTATTTTCATCAGGATGGCTGGGGCGAGCGAACCTGGATTGGCGTTGGGCGCCCGGTGGGCAATGACTGGTATTTTCGCTCGTCTTCAGAGCTGGAGTGGGTGCACAACGACAAGGAATTTGTTGCGGCTCAGATATTCAGCATGCGTAAGCGCATGAATAACCGCTTGATTGTAACGCCCCGGCTGGGCGTACTTGGGGAAAGCAAACCTTCCTGGCGCACCACATCAGCGTTCGGGGATCTCACGTTCCGCTACCGTCTACACAGCAACTGGCTCTATGCGGAGCTGATTCCAGCACTGGAATTCCCGCGGGAGGAGAGCTTTAAAGACCGTGCTTCTGTGGTGTTTCGGGTGGAAATGTTTTTCTCCGGTATCATTGAGGATGATCGTTTGTAATGCCAAGACACCCCTCGAAACCCGCGACCGAGGCCCTTACTCTAACGCCTATCGCCATTACGCGCTCCTGCTTTCAGGACAAGTTCGGGGTGCCTCGACAGCCCGGGCTGACCCGTCATGCCCGGGCCGAGCTGATTATCCAGCCACCGTTTGACCGGGAAGATGCCTTCCGTGGGCTGGAGACCGCCAGCCACCTTTGGCTGACCTTTCAGTTTCACGAGGCGGTGCGGGCAGACTGGCGGCCCGTGGTGCGCCCTCCCCGGCTGGGCGGCAATCGGAAGATGGGTGTGTTTGCCAGCCGGTCTCCGTTTCGCCCAAACAGCCTCGGCCTTTCGGTCGTTCGCAATGAGGGATTGGTGCGCAAAGATGGACAGCTCATTCTCCGCATCAGTGATCATGACCTCATCGAGGGCACACCTATACTGGATATCAAACCCTACCTGCCATTCGCCGATTCAGTTCCTGAAGCGACATTGGGCTGGGCAGACTCGCCACCCACGGAAAAACTCGACGTGGTTTTTCTGCCGGAAGCGGAGGCCCAGATTGGCAAGCTGTCACCCGAAGAGTATCCGGAACTGCGAGCGCTGATCGAGGATGTGGTGGCTTACGATCCACGCCCCTCCTTTCGCAGAGGACGGGAAGAAGAGCGCATTTACGGTGCGCATCTGTACGATTTGAACGTGCGATTCCGATTCGTGAATGATCATTCACGGAAACGTGTCGAAGTGCTGACGGTCTGTTAAACTGCTTTTGGTGATTTTGTAGTCGACACAGGGAATATGTGCCTTGCCTTCAAAGCGGTTCTTCAAACGATTGGGAATACGACCACTGGCGGCAAGGTTGCTCGCCTACGTATTGCTGTTCAGCCTTTTTCTGTCTCTGGTGGCAACGGGCGTTCAGCTGATCGGAGAATTCGAGCGGCGCAAGAACGATCTGCTGAATGACCAGACACGGGCCGCGGAGTTGGTTTCCGGAAGCATGAGCAACAACATCTGGCTGATGAATTTCAGCGAGGTGGCCAACAGCCTGGATGATATGAAAGCAGTGCCCGCTGTCCAGTACGGGCGGGTGGTGACCAGCACCGGCGAAACCTTCAGCACCGGTACTTACCCTGAGGGCCGGGTCATATCGCAAACCTTTCCACTGGTTTTCGACCGCTCCAACAACCGCAGTCCTGAAAACGTTGGCACGCTCACCGTTACCTCCTCCATAGATCAGATCTACAAAGACCTGCGTAACCGTGCGCTCCTGAACCTTTTGTTTCAATCCATTGTTGTCATGCTGGGCACCCTGGGCTTGCTGGTGATCGTTCGTTTAACGCTGTCCCGACATCTGGAATCCATGGCCGATTACGCCGCGCGGCTGAATCTCGACGCGCTGGTAGACCCTCTGAAGCTCAAGCGCAAACCCCGAAAAACGCCAGATGAACTCTCGGAGCTGGAGCAGGCTCTGAACAAGATGCGCCTGCAGATCCTTGAGGACACCCGCTCCCTGCGCCAGACCACGATCCAGTCCCAGGGTGAACGGGACGAGGCGGTTCGGGCCAACCACGCCAAGAACCAGTTCCTCGCGAATGTCAGCCACGAACTGCGCATTCCGCTGCAATCGGTACTGGGCTACGCGAACCTTCTTACTGATACGCCGCTGGATCAGGAGCAGCGGGAATACGTGCTGACACTGTTGAGCGCCTCGGAAAGCCTCTCGGCCATCATCAACGACCTGCTGGATATTTCCAGCATGGAAGCGGGCAAACTGGTACTTGAAGACATCCCTTTCGATCTTCGGGAAACCCTCAATGATCTGGTACACATGCTTGGCTCTCGCGCCCGGGAGAAAGGCCTCGCACTGGAACTTCGGATCGACGAAAACCTGCCCTGGGCCCTGAAAGGCGACCCGGTTCGCATTCGCCAGATATTGTTGAACCTTACGTCCAACGCCATCAAGTTTACCGATTCCGGCCATGTGCTGATCAGTATCGAGATGTTGGGCCGTCGGGATGACAAGGCTCGCCTTCGCATTGCGGTGGAAGACACCGGCGTGGGTATCAACCCGGAAGATGTTCCCCTGGTTTACGAGCCCTACGTGCAGCTTGGCCAACAGTTCCAGCGTCAACTGCCCGGTGCCGGCCTTGGCCTCACCATCTGCCGCCAACTGGTGGGCCTGATGGACGGGGCCATGGATCTTGAAAGCCGACCCGGTGAAGGCTCGACCTTCTGGATGGAACTGACTCTGCCCGTGGCCCCGGAGAACGCGGCCCGGGTTCGGCCGGATACCCGGATGGTGAAGAACCGCCGGATTCTGGTAGTGGATTCCTATGAGCTATCCCGCAAGATCACTCTCGAAATGCTGTCCCGGCACGAAGTGCACATCGAAGCGGTGAAATCCGCCGGCGAGGCGCTGACGTCCCTGCGAACGGCGTTCGATGGCCACCAGCCGTTCGACGCGATCATTCTGGATGGCTTTGTGCCGGATATGGACAGCGACCTGCTGTGCCGGCAGATCCGTAGCAACCCGCTCTGGTCAGATATGCGCCTGCTGATCCTGTCGTCCAACCCGCAACGGGGCGACGCCGAACATTTCCGCCAGGCGGGCGCCGATGCTTTCCTGAGCAAATCTCTGCGAGAGTCTTGCCTGACGCCAATCCTCAACCAGTTGTTTGCCGATGCAGCCAAAGAAGAACGGCGCTTCCTGACCCGATTCTCGCTGCAAGCCACCACCGATACCGCCCGGCGCCGGGAGCTTCCCTGCGGCCGAATGAAGGTGTTGCTGGTGGAGGACAACCCTGTGAACCGCACCCTGACCCGTCGACTGCTGGAGAAACTCGGTTGCGACGTGATGACCGCCAACGATGGCGAGGCCGCGGCCAGCCTCTGGCAGTGGCACCCGTTCGATCTGGTGTTCATGGATTGTGTGATGCCCCGTGTGGATGGCTTTGAAGCCACCCGACGCCTGCGGGAATGGGAGAAAACCCACAACCGCGTGCGCATCCCGGTGGTCGCGCTGACCGCCAGTGCCATGGAAGAAGACGAGGAACGCTGCCGCCGATGCGGTATGGATTCGTTTGTTGCCAAGCCTGTCAATATTGAAATGCTGCGGGCAGTACTGGAACAATATTGTCAGGCGTCTGCTGCCTCCTGAGACCGGCTTACCGAACTACAGGCACAGACATTCAGACACGTTTCCGATACCCGAAGGCAACCATGAACGTTGAATGCCCAACCTGTAAAAAGTCCGTGGAATGGACCGAGACCAATCCCTGGCGCCCTTTCTGCTCCGAGCGTTGCAAACTGATCGATCTGGGAGCCTGGGCCAACGAGGAATACCGGGTACCCGCAGAGAACGCATCACCGGAGGATCTGGACCAGGGCGGCGAGACCACCCGGCACTGACCTGCGAAAAATGAAAGTTAACGGGGACTTACCGGCATTTAAGTTGAGTGGCCCGGAACACCCCGTTAACATACCGGCAATTCTGCTAAAAACGTAACGAAGGTGCACATATATGAAAGCGTCCCGGATTTCCCTGATGATTCTCTCACTGGCTGCCGCGCCTGCCTTTGCAGGGGATGTCGACCTCAGCCTCACCAACGATTCGGTGAAGGGCCAGGTAAATTTCTTCGGCACCAACAACGACCTCCAGCTTGGCACCGGTTACACCTACCGCGAAGGTGGCCGCGATATTTTCAACGTTGATTTCCATGCCCAGGGCCGCACGGCAATCGGCAACCTGCCCACCACAGCCGGCATCGGCATGAGGGGTATCTATTGGGATCAAAGCCGCGCCGATGGCGGTGCTGTCGGTCTTGGCGGTTTTGCGACCGTCAATATCCCGGATGTCCCTGGCCTGTCGTTCACCGGTGGCCTGCACTACGCCCCCAGCATTCTCTCGTTTGGCGATTCCGATGATATGACCAGCCTTGAGCTGCGTGGTAGCTATCGGGTTATCCGCAACGCCGAGATTTTCGCCGGCTATCGCTATCTGAACACCGATATCGAGAACTCCTCACGAGACGTCAATCTCGATGAAGGCGTTATGGCGGGCATGAAGATTTTCTTCTGATTCCTGCCTTTTCTGAAACGGGCCCGGTGGGGCCCGTTTCGTGTTCCCTCCATAACCCTTTCGTGCTTTTCCTCACGCTTTCCCGAGAATCCGACTGTTAGACTGTTTGCCTGTATTTTCTGCACGGATAGCCAGGCATGCGTTTCACACTCGGTTTATTGCTCTCCTCAACTCTGTTGCTCACCGCCGGATGCGGAAGTGGCGAAGACGCCATTGAGGGCGCGGCCAGCCAGCCCAACGACTTCGCTGGAAACAAGAATCCGGTCGATGACTTCAGCTCCGGTAGCACCGGCGATTCCAACAACGCCGGTGGCCTTGCCAGCAATGAAGTACGGGTGACCATGGAAGTACCGGGTGGTGTCACCAGCGAGGGCGAGCCTACCCGCCGCAA
This sequence comes from Marinobacter sp. DSM 26671, assembly GCF_900112835.1. NCBI lineage: Bacteria > Pseudomonadati > Pseudomonadota > Gammaproteobacteria > Pseudomonadales > Marinobacteraceae > Marinobacter > Marinobacter sp. DSM 26671. The sequence continues at coordinate 126,682 of NZ_FONF01000005.1, forward strand.
CCTGAGAATCGTACAGCCGGACAGGGTGAGTGTTTACTACACCAACCAGGCCTTGCAGAACCTGGGCGAGCCTCCCATTTCCAGCCGCACCGACAGCGAAGGTTTCACCATTATCGAGTTCACAGAAGGCCTGCCCCTTGGACCAGATGTGATTATCGATGCCAGTTATGGCAACACCCGGATGCGAGCCCTGGCGGCCGATGCAGACCGGGATGTGAAGGTGAATCCTTTTTCCGAATATCTGGTGCGTAACACGCTCAACAGCTATACGGCCGGTGAGTTCCAGACCATTATGGATTGCGTTGCCGATGAGGGTGGCGAGCTGTGCCTGAACAAGTATGTCTGGTCTACCCTGGCCGATCAGGTGCACGACTTTGAAATTGAGATTCCATCCAATGTTGGCCTCGGCGGTGCCCTGGATATTCTCGAAGATCGAGGAGACTTTGCCCGTTATGTGAGCGCAATGGCCGACTACGCCGTGCTCGATGAGACGTCCTCGGGAAAGATCAGCGCCAGTTCCGCAGACTACAATTCAGTATTCCTGGGTATCGAGCTGGGGCAGACCTTTCTCGAGTCTACCCTGAGCGGGTCCGGACAATGGGGTGTTCGAACGGCCCAGGAAGAGGTGCTGACCGATGATAATGGCACCGGCTATGTCTATCCGGCTCTCACCCTGACCAGCTTTGATGCCTTCAACATCCGAGTGACCTCTCTGGCCAACGATATCCCATACGATCGCGAGGCTCTGATTCACCAGGCGGGAAACGACTTCTTCGTGCGGGGCTCTGAATACTGGGAACGGAACACTCACTCTTCATCCCCCGGAGCAGCCACGCTGTTGGAAGACACTCGCCTGCTGGCAGGCCGGGCCCTGTATCAGAGCATTACCGGCCGGGGCAGCTCGAAAATTATTGGCTGGACTCGCAATCCCTACTATCTGGACGCCTTCACAAGCGCGCCTGAGGATGAAACCACTGGGCCCGACCGGGTGATCAGCGGCTATTTCAGCGCTGGCAAAGCGATCGAGCTGGAAGCAGACGGCGACCAGTTGCGACGGCTGGGTACTCTGGAGGATCAGTATCTGTCAGTTCTTGAGGTCAACCTCCTCAGGAAGGAGGGATTCGACGCCGACAGTCTGAATGGCCGCGACTACAACATGCTGTATCTTGGAACCCGATTCAGCGACGAGACAACGCCTCTCACCATCGAAACAGGCGTTGGCCAATGGCAGATTTCTGGCGGCACAGTGAACCAATCCCAGAGCTTTACGTCATTACAACGAGACAGTTCAGGCACTGTCTCGACGGACTCCACCGGTACCCGAACAGAATCCTGGACCCTGAGCAACCGAACCTCGCGGCTCAGCAACGGGGATGTGGATATCGGACGACTGAACCTTGACATAACCACCGCTTCCGGTGATTTCCAGCAGCCAGATATTGGTGTCGGCGCCAGCACCCCGGATGGCACCCTGATGGCATTCAACCTGGACGATGGTCCCCTGGGCGACGGTATCCTGATTGCCGCGGAACAAACCGCGAACACCGTACCGGCTTCGGGACAGTTCAGGCTTCAGGGCGTGGCCCTGGCCCTGACATCGCAGACAAACCGCCTCCGACATTTTGACAATGCCCTGCTGACCATCGAATCCTCAAGCTCGGCAACACTCTCGCCGATTTCGCTGACCAGCACCCATTCCGTTGATGACGAGACCGTGACAAAACCTGCGCTGGAGAGCCAGGCGGACATCGACCTGGCGCTCAGCCAACTGGGCGAAGGGAGGGTAGAGTTCACCTCAGGCAACCTTGTACTTGAGGGTTTTCACACCGCCAGTCAGGACCAGTTCTATTTGCGTTTCCGAACCACAGGGGGTGGTGAGGAACAGATCGGTTTGCTGGTTGCCACACGACGGCCCTGACGGCAGTGGCATCCGACAAAACCCAACTGGCAAACGCTCTCGTATAACCTGTTATAATCATTGCTATATCGATTGAAACGAGAGGTTTTATGTCTGCGGGTAAACGGGCCGTCATACTGATGCTCCCCCTGATTGCATTTGCGATCGGCGGTGGCTTTTATACGCCACAGGCCAGTATTGACCGGATCAACTCCGATAACACAGGCTCCGAACCCGCACTGTCGTCCCTGCCCCCGCTCCCAAGTTGGGCCAACGACGACTTGCCAGATTTTTCTCAGTATCAGGACACCACGGAGAAGAAGGCCGCGTTCTTCTCGTTTCTCTACCCACGGATTGTTCTGGCCAACTCACGGATTCTGATTGAGCGAGACTACCTGGATAGCCTAGCTGCGAAGGAGACATTGACCAGCAAGGAGTATGATTGGCTGGCCCAACAGTCTGAGCGATTAAGAGTGGATGCCGAGCCCGGCAGCGACGAGCAGTTTGCCCTGCTACGCAAGCGTCTCGATGTGATTCCTCCGTCTCTGATCCTGGCACAGGCCGCCAACGAATCCGCCTGGGGCACCTCCCGGTTTGCCACGAAAGGTAATAACCTTTTTGGCCAGTGGTGCTTTTCGAAAGGCTGCGGACTTGTTCCCCGCGGCCGAGCAGAGGGCGCGAGCCATGAGGTGGCCAAGTTCTCCTCACCCTACCGCTCGGTTCGTGCGTACATACAGAACCTGAATCGCCACCCGACCTATCAGTTGTTGCGAGACGTCCGCCTCGAAGACCGCCGTGATAATGCCCCTCTCTCAGGCCTGGAGCTTGCAGAGGGTCTGCTTGGCTACTCCGAGCGCGGAGAAGAATACATTGAAGAGATCCGGGCAATGATTCACTACAACAACCTGGAGTTTTACGACGACGATTTCCGCAGCGTGGTTAGAAACCTCGAACCCGGCAGCCTCGAACAGCTGGCTTCTACCGAAGCGGAAACCGGTTTGCTACCCCGCCAATCATCACTGAAAACCAACCCGGCTGAAGGTTAGAGACCCTACCCCATGCTCGATTTTCTCCCCGCGCCGCTGAAGGGGACTTTGGCGGCCCTGCTCATCCTGTGTAACACGTTGGTGCTGATTCCGTTTCTCCTCGCAGTCGCCCTGCTTAAACTCGTTCTGCCCATTACCGCCGTACGAAAGGGCTGCACGGTGATCCTCAACACCATCGCGTGGGTCTGGATTGGCTTCAACAATCTGCTGATGGAACTTCTGCACAAGGTCGACTGGGATGTGCGGGGCGTGGAAAATCTCAGCCGGAAGCACTGGTATTTTGTCACCTGCAACCATCAGAGCTGGGCCGACATTCCCGCCATTCAGTACGTACTGAACAGCCGGATTCCCCTGCTGAAGTTCTTCCTGAAGAAACAGCTGATCTGGGTGCCGTTTCTGGGGGTTGCCTGGTGGGCGCTGGATTTTCCGTTCATGCATCGCCACACCAAGGAACAGATTGCCAAACGCCCTGAGCTCAAGGGAAAGGATGTAGCGGCCACCCAGGCTGCCTGCGAGAAGTTTCGCTACACGCCGGTGACGATCTTCAACTTCATGGAAGGCACCCGTTTTACGCCCGAGAAGCATGATCGCCAGAATTCACCCTACAAGCACCTCTTGAAACCGAGAGCAGGCGGAACGGCTTTTGTACTGGACGCGATGGGCGACATGATTCACACCATGCTGGATGTCACGATCGTGTATCCCGAAGGCAGGGCCGGCTTTTGGGATTACCTTTGCGGGCGAATCCGAAGGATTATTATTGACGTTCGGACGCGGGAAATTCCAGGCGAGTTTCTGGGAATGGATTACGAAAACAACCGGGAGACCCGGATTGCGTTCCAGCGCTGGGTGAGCCAGATTTGGGCCGAAAAAGATGCGCGAATCGATGAGCTTAAAGCAGCCCAAGCTCCCGGGCCCGGACAATAGCCTGAGTCCGGGATTTCACTTCCAGCTTGGCATTGATCCGGCGAGCATGGGTTTTCACCGTGTGCAAGGAGATATGCAGCTTGTCAGCAATTTCCTGGTTAGAGAGCCCTTTTGCAATCAGCTCGAGCACGCCCTGCTCCCGCTCACTGATGGGTTCTGCCAGGGTGTCCAGGGTACCAGCGACCTCACGCAGCTCGAACACCTCGCCCAGCGCCTCTTTAAATGCGCTTTCGGGAAGCTGACCAAAGCCCTTCGTCATTAGCTCCTGCAACTCGTTCCTGAGCTCCCGGAAAGGACTGATGAAGTGCTCTGCGGCAGCCTCGCTCACGACGGTAGACAGAATCTTCAGAGCAACCACCGGTCCCTTTTCATCCAGAACAATCACAGCCTCAAGCAAGCGCATGTGGAGCTCCACGCCCCATGGAATGGCTCCCTCATATCTTTCACGGATACCCTGGAGGGTTTCCCGTGCCTTTATCAGATCACCGCGGGCGAGGTCGACCCGAACCTGAAGGCAGTCCAGCAAGCCCGGCATCATGGGGAAAAGCTCCGGTACGGAGCCCGCTTCCCGGTAAGGAGCAAGCTTTCGAACCGCCTGATCGGCACTGTCGATCTGATTCTGCGACAACCAGCAGTTGGCTTTCAGGGCCTCGAGAACGGGTACGAACAGTGATTCGTCGACTTGCCAGGAATGCATGGTACGCTCGGCCCGACCAATCCAGACAAACGCATCCTCTAGGCGACCCTGGGCCCGACACATCAAGACACGGATGGTCATCGCCAGCAGCAATCCAAGATCCCTGGTCTGTTCAGCATGACGCCCACAGGTGACCAACAGGCGATCTGCTTCCGCTTCACGACCCTGATGCCAAAGCACAAGCACAAGATTCAGTTGCAGGCGGGTTTCACCAATCCGGGCGGGACGCGAAAGCTCCTGCATGGCGGTATCGAGACCGGTGCGCAACAATTGCTCTGCATGTTTCAGGGCGCCTTTGCCCAGTTCGATCCGGGCATGGGCATAAACCGCCAGTGCTTCCGAACCGGAATCGCCCGCTTCTCTTGCGAGCCTCGACGCAGCCCGGTTTGCTTCCCGGGCCTCCGGGAATCGACCCGCCGCGCACAATGCACTGGAACGGACCATCTGCGTGACAAGCTGGCCCTGAGTACTGAGTTCCCCTTCAGCCAGGGCCTCATCAGCCATGTCCAAAGCCGGCCCAACACTGCCCTCGCCCCGCAGGATAAACGCTTTCAGGGCACAAATCCGTGCAGCCTGCTCCTGTCGGTCGGCCTCGGCCAGACCATCAATCAGCGCTCGAGCCTGGCGGAACTGGCCGCCAATTGCATGAACCCAGCTGTAGACAATTCTGAGACGCACGCTTCGTTCCAGGAGCTGGGCCGGCAAACTCTTGCGAAGGCGCAGGAGCGATGCGGTATCCTGACCCAACAGCAAAGCCTCTGATCCCTCAGCGGCTATGCGGATGACTTCCTCGGCATCTCCAGACAGTAGCGCGTATTTCAATGCTTCCGGGAACTGGTCGCGCACGCCAAACCATCGGCTCGCCTGCAGCATCCGCTCCGAATAACCGGCCATTACGGGCGACTTCAGCCATTCCTGCAACAACGGGTTTACACGGAACCAGCGACCACGGCCCGGCATCGGCTTCAGGGGCAGCCCCCGCTCGGCAGCCTGAGAGGGAACAAAGCCAGCTTCAGGCAGGAGTCGCTCAAGCGCCAGGAACAGTTCATCGGAGCACAGTTCAAGTTCTGCAATACCCCGCATGGACCGCATCTGCCCCGGGGTCAGATTGCCAAGCACCGACTCCTTCAAAAACCTTTCAACGCTCGGTGTTTCCTGAATGGGTTTGCGCTCGATATTCTGAGCAACCTCCCGACGATACAGCGCCAAGGGCGTCGCCCAGCCCTCGGTCATATAGTAGAGGTTATCGACAGCAACACTGGTGAGCTCGCTCTTCGCCGTGGCGGAACGGAAAAACTCGAAGGTTTCTGAACGGGAAAACTCAAGCGTTTCAGACCCGATGCGGGTGAAACGGTTTTCCAGCTCGAGGCTGTGCGTTTCGAAAGGTAGCGCCTTACGGGAGATAAGAACGATGGACGAACCACTCGGAAATTCCATCACCAGCTGTTGAAGCAGGTCCACTACGGCGGGATTGCTGAGATTTTGGAGGTTGTCGAGCACCAGGACCCGTGGCTGGCCGGAACCCTCTCGCGCCAAAGCGACCTGCATCATCGAAAGGGTATCCGAGAAGGTGGCGCCGCTATGGAGCCCCTGCTCCGGGGTTTCAGGCAGATCCAGGGCAATGGCAAGCAAGGTCAGGAAGCGGGATGGTGCATTATCCTGGGAGTTCAGCGTAATCCAGCGGACTTGATCGGCAGCCATTTGAGCGCTGACGAGGCCGCTGACCACAGCGTGGGATTTGCCGTAACCACAGGGCGCCTCCAGAAAAAGAACACCTCTGGAAGTCAGTGCTTCGGAAATCCTGGTATCAAGCTTTGGCCGAACCATTGAATCGGACGGAACCGGGGGAATATGAACCCGTTGTCTGAGCAGGTCCCTGATTAACTCGCCCCGTTGAAGACCACTGTTCGCTGACTGGAATTCGTCGTTGGCTGCACAGCCATCATTGAATGGTTTCACGCACTGCCCCATTTAGCTCCGGCTCGCACTGCCTTGCACCGCCGGAAAAGTGGATCTTGCACTGACTTTTCAATGGCGACCGACATCGGGTACGCCTTTAGTATGATAAGAAGGTTAAACCAATTGAGGGGTGGGCTGCAAAATTTTGACGTGAAAGGGTTTTCCAGGGTGTAAAAAAAACGGCGGGCCATGAGGCCCGCCGTTTTTTGGTCTTCTTCAGAACCCTTACCGGGTACCGGCGCGGCGCAGTGCGGCCGGCGTGTAATCCCTGGAGCGGCGCTCAACGCCAAACTCATACGGGTTCTCTTCCTCGTTGGTCAGACCAAGCGCGAGGTAGCGGCCAGAGAGCAGGTCGTACAGCGTCTCAATGGCGTACCAGGGCACTTTCTGATCATAGAACTGCATATTGTGGGCTTCTGCAACACGCCAGAGTTCGCCACGGCCGTCGTAGTGATCAATGACAGATGCCTGCCAGGAGTCCTCATCAATGTAGAAGTCACGCTGGGCATAGATGTGGCGGGCCCCTTCTTTCAGGGTTGCGCGAACATGCCATACACGGTGCAGCTCGTAGCGAGTGTAATCCTGATTGATATGACCAGCCTGAATAATCTGGTCATAGCTCAGACTGCGATCGGTCAGCTTGTAGGAGTTGTACGGAATGTACATTTCCTTCTTGCCAACCAGCTCCCAGTTGTAGCGGTCCGGAGCACCGTTGAACATGTCGAAGTTATCCGAAGTACGCATACCGTCAGACGCGGTACCCGGTCCGTCATACGCTACCTGAGGCGCCCGACGAACCCGACGCTGACCGGCGTTGTAAACCCACGCACGGCGAGGCTCGGCAACCTGGTCGATGGTCTCGTGTACCAGCAGTACGTTACCGGCGAGACGTGCCGGAGCGGTAATGGCCTGCTTGAAGTAAAATAGAACGTTCGCATCCTCGTCCGGATTGTAATCCGAGAGGTAGGTACGCCAGGTAAGCTCGTCCTGGAATTTCACAACAGAGAATTCACCACCTTCAGTCGGCGTCACCTGACCAACGGTACGCTGTACAGAACCACCTCTGTAACGGGTAATGTGGTTCCAGATTGCCTCCAGACCATTCTGGGGAATCGGGAACGGGGTGGCAGACTGATAGTTCCCCAGACCGTTACCGTCCTTGATCAGCTCAACCGTGGTCGCGTTTTCAACGGTCTGCTCCATGACCTCTTCAGGATAAGCAGCCGTACGATGGGTTTCATACACCGGCATGAAGTAGTCATCGTAGCGCTCGATCATCGCAACCTGGCCCGGGGACAGATTGTCTTTGTACTGCTCGACGTTACTCTGATCGATGGTGAACTTGGGCTGCTCATCCGCGAACGGATTCACATAGATGCCGTCATTGTTGTAGCCGGGAGGCGGCGTTGTCAGACCACCGGTCCAGGCAGGAATGGCGCCACCGTTACCGGCTTTTTCTGCACCCATCGGTGTCAGCGAGTTACCCAGCTTGGCCGCTTCTTCAGCAGAAACCGCACCCCAGGCCTGGCCGGCAAACATGCTCGCTGCCAGGACGCCTGTGGCCAGTAGTTTCTTGTTAAGTTTCATTTAAATTCCCTCGTTCAACGAATTCTTTCCGGGTTCAGAATGAGTATGAAACGCTAGCACTCACGAAATCACGGTCAGTCAACTCGTTATACGGCTTGCCGCCGAAAAAGTTTGTGTAACCGATGTTGCCGGTAATCTTGTTCTGGTACACCGCCTGCAGAGACAGACCGATGGCCTTGCTGCCTTCGTTAAAAGCACCACCCGGCTGCGGGCCGTAGCCCTCAACATCGTGGCTCCAGGCCAGCTGCGGTGACAGGTTAACACCGGCCACGGCGTCCAGGTAATCCCAAACCAGACGGGTACGGTAACCCCACGAGAAGTCGGTTGTGAAGCCTTCGTTGTTACAGTAGTTGGTGTTGATGTTGGCACCACCGTCGGAACAGATGTCGATTGGGCCGAACGGGAGAGTACCAATACCGAAGGTGCCTGAACGACCGTAACGAGCTTCGTCGTAATCCGGCAGGTCATGCACATAAGTTGCACCGAACTCCGTGATCAAAGACAGCCGACTGGCGCCCATTACCTGATCGAAGAACTTGATCAGCGTAAACTGAGCCTGGGACACATTGAAACGATCGTATCCGGCGACCGGCTTGCCAGCCAGGTTTGCACCCGGATTTTCTGCAAGACGCTGCGCTTCCAGCTTACTAAGTGGGTCACCTGCTGGATCACGCTGCTGCAAGCCACCAAAGATCAATTCAAAAGCGTTCCACTGCAAAGGCACGTTGTCGCGGAAGCTGTATTCAGCGCCCAGCGACCAGCCACCGGGTGTGGTGGTGTTGATGCTGATGCCGTACAGGTTGATGTTCTCCGGGTACTCGATGAAGTAGCTCGGGAAGCTGGAGAACGGCAGGCTCGGATCGTTCTGCTGCGTCGAAGTCGGGCTGGATGGGTTGTTCACCAGACCACTGACGTATGGCAGACGACTGTTGTACTTGATGTAGTAGAAACCCAGCTCTGAGTCATTCAGCTCAGGTACATACCAGCGCACGGCCACACCAAACTGGTCTTTGGAATCCGCTTCCTGGTCTCCAATCCGAGGCGCGATGAAGCCCTGTGCAAAGGCCTGGGAATCCGGTAGCTGGCCAGCGAGAAGTACCGGGCCGCAACCATCAGCTGCGAAATCGTTGGTGGAGAAGAAGGTACCACAGTCGTCCGGACGAACCGGCTCCCAGTCTGCCTGTACGAAGGTCTCAACGGTGACGTTCTCTGTGATACCCGCAGACATGTAGAACATCTCGACCGGGAGAAGCGCGTCTTTCAGTTCAGAGCCCGGCGCCCGGAAGGCGGGAACATCCACCGGGTTGATGACGTTGATGCCGCCCGGGATAAAGGTGCTCTCGCCCCAGCTCACAACCTGCTTGCCGTAGCGAAGGCTGACCGGAACATTACCGAAATACCAGTCAGAGAAAATGTAGGCGTCGAGGATTTCACCACCGGAAGCATTATCTTTCGCGTCTGGATTCAGCTCACGCTGCTGGCCGACAAAATCAACGGCGCGGTTCTCGTCTTTCAACTCGAAGTCATACCAGTAACGCCCACGAAGCAGGCCGCCCACGCGTGTAAGGTAGGGGTTGTCAACGTAGTAGTTCAGGTAAAGTTCACTGTTACCCTTGACGATCTTGGAGTAAGTATCGCCACTCTCGAAGTTGAGGTTGCCGTCGTCATAGTTGTTCGTAGAGGAACCAATATTGGCAAGGGAGGCACCTGGGGCATACTCGGGGCCAAGGTTACCCTGCGCGATCAGACGCTTATCTCTATCCTCGACCCGCCAACCTGCACCCGCAGACAGCGTGGTGTTGAACTGGGCTTCCACATCACCCACATAAAACGAATAGGCGGCTGCGTGACCGGACATCCCGGCTGCAACTGCCACGGCCAGCGGTAATTTGGTCCAACGCTGCCATTGATGTGTTTTTCTTGTCATTGGAAGGCTACTCCATTGTTGTTCTGAGTCGCTGCTCTGATTATTGGTGTTCACGATGTATTGGAGGCTTCATGCACAGTGCTCGTGATGTTGGCACTATAGCTAACGCCTTCGGGCGCTTTGATCAGTCAAAAGTATGATTTTGCTATCATCCCCCTGTAAACGCCGTTTGCCGCCGGGTTTCGTCGCACAGAATCACTATAGACAACAAAATTAGATGCAACCACTTTGGTTTTGGTGGTTTTTTTCGCTTTAAACTTGGGAGCAAGCACTGCCGCCGGGGTGAGCCTTCCGGGAACCGCTACGAGCACATCCATGTGCGCTTGTTTCGGGCCATCCATGGCCCTCTACATTCCCGGAAGGCTCACCCCGACGTCAGCGCCCATAGTTCCGATGTAATCTGCGACTCAGATGTCACCAGATTCACGACAAAAGGAAGCTTCGGCACCAGTGCCTCGAAAAGCCTTCTCGTATTGTCAGGGGCAAGGGGCGGTCGTCTTTCTGAAACTGTCGGCAGCATGGATGCTGCCGTCAAGCCTACAGGGACGTATTCACGGCGTGTTTCAGAAAGACGACCGCCCCTTGCCCAACAACCGAAGCAAAAGAGCTATCCAGGATTCTTGCTTAAAGCATCTCAATCGCCATGGCCGTAGCCTCGCCGCCACCGATGCAAAGAGCTGCAATGCCCTTCTTTTTGCCGTAACGCTGAAGAGCGTACATGAGGGTGACAAGCAGGCGAGAGCCGGTGGAGCCGACGGGGTGACCCTGCGCGCAGGCGCCGCCGTGGATGTTGACTTTCTCGGGGTCCAGGCCTAGTTCGCGGATGGGCATCATGGCGACCATGGCGAAGGCTTCGTTGATTTCGAAGAGGTCGACGTCGTCTTTACTCCAGCCGGTTTTGCCAAACAGGGTTTCAATGGCGCCAACCGGGGCGCAGGTGAACTCGGACGGATGCTGGGACTGGGTGCTGTGGCCGACGATGCGGGCCAGCGGCTTGAGGCCGCGTTTTTCAGCCTCGGACTCGCGCATCAGCAGCAACGCAGAAGCGCCGTCTGAGATCGAAGAGGCGTTTGCCGCTGTGACGGTGCCATCTTTAGCGAAGGCCGGGCGGAGGCTCGGGATCTTGTCGATGTTGGCGTTGTGGGGCTGCTCGTCGTCCTCAACGACCACCTCGCCTTTTCGGCTTTTCACGGTTACCGGAATGATCTCGTCTTTCAGCAGGCCTTCCTCAATGGCTTTTTTGGCCCGAGTGAGGGAGGTGATGGCGTATTCATCCATTTCTTCCCGGGTGTAGCCTTTCTTGTCCGCCATTTCCTGGGCAAAGGCACCCATCAGGCGACCGGTTTCGGCGTCTTCGAGGCCGTCCAGGAACATATGATCCTGGGGTGCCTGGCCCGGTCCCATGCGGTAGCCGCTGCGGACGCCCTGCAGAATATAGGGGGCGTTGGACATGCTCTCCATACCACCAGCTACCATGATGTCATTGCTGCCGGCTTTGATCAGATCATGGGCGAACATGGCGGCTTTCATGCCGGAGCCGCAGAGCTTATTGATGGTGGTAGCTCCAGTGTGATCCGGCAGGCCGGCCTTGCGCATAGCCTGGCGGGCCGGGCCCTGTTTTAGGCCGGCAGGCAGGACGTTGCCCATGATGACTTCCTGCACATCCGCAGGCTTCAGACCGGCGCGTTTTACGGCCTCGGCGATGGTGATCGCTCCAAGATCGGTTGCGCTGACACTGGCCAGGCTACCCTGGAATCCACCCATGGGGGTACGAACCCCGCTTACGATAACGACGTTGTCTGTGCTCATTTCTGAATCTCTCTGTTGGTTGTCTGGTAGTTTTTTTTATGGCTTATGCGGTGCTTCGAGGTATTCCCGGGACTGCATTTCCAGCAGTCGGGATTCGGTGCGCTCGAATTCGAAGCCGAGGCGGCCGCCGGTGTAAAGCTCTGTGATAGGTGCCGCCGCCGAGATGATGACTTTAACGTTGCGGTCGTAAAATTCGTCAATCATGTTAATGAACCGGCGCGCCTGATCGTCTTTTTCTTTGCCCAGGACGGGCACGTTGCTGACGATGATGGCGTGGAACTGCCTGGCCATCTCGATGTAATCGTTCTGGCTTCGTGGGCCGTCGCAGACGTCTTTGAAATCGAACCAGACCACGTCGTCTGCGTGCGCCTGGGCCGGAATTTTACGGCCGTTGATTTCCATGGATTTGCTGTGTTTGCCGGCCTCAACCGCCAAAGCATCGAAACTTTTGCGCAGGCTGACGTCCGCATCTTCATCAAGAGGCGAGTGGAACAGTTCCGCCTGCTCGAGCGTCCGCAACCGGTAGTCTACGCCGCCATCAACGTTAACCACATCGGTGTGCTTTTTGACGAGCTTAATAGCGGGCAGAAACCGGGCGCGCTGGAGACCATCTTTGTAAAGACCATCCGGCACAATGTTGGAGGTACACACCAGGGTGACGCCGCGGCTGAATAAACCATCCATGAGAGTGGCGAGGATCATAGCGTCGCCAATGTCGGACACAAAAAACTCGTCGAAACAGATAACCCGGGTTTCATCGGCAAACTTCTTGGACACCAGCTCCAAAGGGTTTTTCTCGCCCTTGAGCGATTTGAGTTCGCTGTGGACACGCTGCATGAAACGGTGGAAGTGAACCCGCATCTTGCGATCAAAAGGCAGCGACTCGTAGAAGGTGTCCATCAGGTAGGTTTTGCCGCGACCTACCCCGCCCCAGAAATACAGGCCCTTGACCGGCTCTTCCTTGCCTTTTTTGAGCTTGCGGAAAAGTTTGGCCTTGGGCTTGCTGCGATCCCTTTCGGCTTCAACCAGTTTGTCGTAAAGTGACTGAAGGCGCTTGACCGCATCTTCCTGGGCAGAGTCCTTCTGGAAATCCGGGCGTTCAAGATCCTTCTGGTAACGTTGCCAAGGGGTCATGGTCGCACTGGTTTCGGAGGACATCGCAGCTGTCATCAAGGTATTCCCGGAAGTTGATCGTAAATTTGGGCGCCATATTGTCTCGCATTTGGCGATTTTTCGCCACGTTGGCCGCCTGGGCAGCAATACGACGATTGGCGCAGGCCACAATCATGGGATGATGGAGCCTGGGGCGTTATACTCGTCGGACAGGGGCTTGGCTCACTTCTAGGTAAAAGGACGACACAGCATATGACAAACCTGATTCTGGCAGCGATTGCCGCATTGGTTGTTGGCATTGTCATCGGGGTATTTGTTGGCCGTTCCGGGCAGGGAACGTCGCTTCGGCAGCGCCGGGCGGAACAGCAGATTGAGGAACTGAGAAGCGAATATACCCGCTACCAGGCCCAGGTGAACGAGCATTTCATGGAGTCGGCCCATTTGCTGCGCCGCTTCAACGATGCCTACCGCGATGTGAACCAGCATATGGCTCGCGGCGCCAACCGTCTTTGCAATGACGAAGACTGGATGGAGGAGTTGGCGCAGGAGACTTCCAAGAAACGCCTTGAGGAGGTTCGCGAGGACGCTTCCGAGCCACCACGGGATTATGCGCCGAAGACGGATCCGAAGGATTCCGGCACGCTTGCTGAGGACTTTGGGCTCAAGAAGGGTGATAAGGCTCAGCAGGCCTGAGTTCTTTTTTTGCTCTAGCGGAAACTTGGGAGTTTAGTCTCGATAAGACTTCTAAGTTCGGGGAGGGACCGGGGTAGTCACCCCTTTCCGAGAACCGCTACGAGCACATCCATGTGCGCTTGACGTCGGCCATCCTTGGCCGCCGACATTCTCGGAAAGGGGTGACTACCCCGCTCCGTCGACTCTGTGCAATTCGCACTAAGCCTTCATCTAACCATCTATTCCTGATTAGACAGGGTTGTCGCAATCAATAAACTTGTGACTCACCCCAAATTCCTCGGCTAACGCTTTCCCGAGCGCTTGCACACCATAACGCTCAGTCGCGTGATGACCAGCCGCATAGTAGTGGATACCACACTCCCTTGCCGTGTGCGTCGTCGGCTCGGAGATTTCACCGCTGATATAGGCATCGAGCCCCGCATCCAGAGCAATGTTAATAAACCCCTGTGCAGCACCGGTACACCACCCTACCCGCTTGATCGCAGTCGGACCTTCGCCCACCCAGAGCGGTTCACGGTGAAGCTGTCTGGCAATGTGAAGACCGAACTTCTCGGGAGACATTGCTTCTTCCAGCTCGCCTTCCCACACCAAACCACCTAACGGGCGCGGGTTCTTGATGTTGAGAATGTTCGCAAGCTGACGATTGTTGCCGTATTCGGGATGGTCATCCAGCGGGAGGTGGTAGGCGACAAGATTGATATCGTTGTCCAGGAGTTGCTTCAAACGTTCTCGTTTCATCCCCTGAATGCGCTGATCCTCGCCTTTCCAGAAGTAACCGTGGTGGACCAGGATCATATCGGCGTTTGCTTCGATCGCAGCTTCGATCAGAGCCTTTGAGGCCGTTACGCCAGAGATGACGGTTTTAATTTCAGGCGTGCCTTCAACTTGCAGGCCATTGGGACAGTAATCCTGGAAATTATCGGGTTGGAGCCATTCGTTGATTTTCTCAAGGATGTCGCTTCGATTTGCCATAAAAACTCCACTCCGGACTATTTCAGAGAAGCTCGAGGAGTGAGGCAGACGCCCCTTCCCGGGAATGTCGGCGGCCAAGGATGGCCGACGCCAAGCGCACATGGGTGAGGCCGAGCGCTTATGAAGCGAAGCTTCATGCGACAGCCGAACGACAGCAATCTATGATTGCTGGCTGGACCCGTGTGCGGGTGCTCGTAGCGGTTCCCGGGAAGGGGCGTCTGCCTCACTCTACCCGCCAACTTAGCAGGCTAGAGGGACCGGAGCCCCTCAATCAAAGCATCATTCTGCTCAACAGTGCCAATAGTGATTCGCAGAAATTCGCTAATTCGGGGCTTATTGAAGTGCCGGACGATAATACCCTGCTCCCTCAGGCCTTTGGCCAAAACCTCGCCCGGCTGATCTTTATGACGGGCAAAGATGAAGTTTGCCTTGGAGGGTAACACCTCGAATCCAAGATCTTCGAGGGCGGTAATTACACGCTCGCGCTCGGAGATCACGCCCTCGCAGCACTTCCGGAACCAGGCTTCATCCTCGTAGGCCGCCTTCGCGCCGGCCAGGGCCAGGCGGTCCAGCGGGTAGCTGTTGAAGCTGTTCTTCACCCGGTTCAGGGCCTCGATCAGGTCTGGGTGGCCGACGGCGAAACCTACCCGCAAACCGGCCAGTGACCGCGCCTTGGAGAGCGTCTGGGAGACCAGCAGGTTCGGGTACTTGTCGACCAGGGTAATCGCCGACTCGCCACCGAAATCGATGTAGGCTTCATCCACAACAACGACACGATCCGGGTTGGCAGCCAGGATTTCTTCAACATATTGCAGCTCAAGATACCGACCGGTTGGCGCGTTCGGGTTCGGGAAGATGACGCCGCCGTTGGGTTGTT
This sequence comes from Marinobacter sp. DSM 26671, assembly GCF_900112835.1. Taxonomy (NCBI): domain Bacteria; kingdom Pseudomonadati; phylum Pseudomonadota; class Gammaproteobacteria; order Pseudomonadales; family Marinobacteraceae; genus Marinobacter; species Marinobacter sp. DSM 26671. The sequence goes on from NZ_FONF01000005.1 coordinate 142,186, forward strand.
TGAAGTCCTCCGGGTTGATTTCAAAGCTTTCTGTCAGCGGTACTTTTTTGCTCTCGATGTTATAGAGGCCACAGTAAACCGGATAGAAGCTGTAGGTGATGTCCGGGAACAGGATCGGTTCGCCGTGCTGGAACAAACCGAAGAAGATGTGGGCCAAGACTTCATCGGAGCCGTTGCCGAGGAAGATCTGTTCCGGCTTTATCTTGTGGTAAGCCGCAATGGTCTCGCGCAGGCTTTCGCCTTCCGGATCGGGATAGAGGCGCAAGCCGTCGTTCAGTTCGGCCTGGATGGCTTCGATGACTTTTGGTGAGGGGCCGAAGGGGTTTTCGTTGGTGTTCAGCTTCACCAGGTTGGCCATTTTTGGCTGTTCGCCTGGTACGTACGGAACCAGGTCGTTTACCAGGGGGCTCCAGAATTTGCTCATCGATTATGCACTCCATTTGGTGCAGACGGGCGACAGGCAGGTCACTCTCCGAGAACCGCTACGAGCACATCCATGTGCGCTTGGCGTCGGCCATCCATGGCCGCCGACATTCTCGGAGAGTGACCTCCCCGCCGCCCTGCATACATAGGGGGTGAAGTCTTTTAATCTTTAATACGATATTCCGCCGACCGGGCGTGTGCCGTTAAGCCCTCGCCACGGGCCAGAACCGAGGCCACACGTCCCATGCGGTCAGCACCGGCAGCGCTGAAGCCGATGATGGAAGACCGTTTCTGAAAGTCGTAGACGCCCAGCGGTGAAGAGAACCGTGCGGTGCCGCTGGTGGGCAGCACGTGGTTCGGACCGGCGCAGTAGTCACCCAGGGCTTCGGCGGTGTAGCGGCCCATGAAGATCGCGCCGGCGTGGCGAATGTCATTGAGCATGGCCTCGGGGTCTTCAACCGACAGCTCCAGGTGTTCCGGGGCGATGCGGTTGGAGACTTCGGCGGCTTGTTTCAGGTCGGCAACGTGGATCAACCCGGCGCGGTCAGTCATGGAGGTGCGGATGATGTCGGCACGTTCCATGGTTGGAAGCAGTTTGTTGATACTGGCTTCGACAGCGTCAAGGAATTCAGCATCCGGGCTGATCAGGATGGACTGGGCCTGTTCGTCGTGTTCTGCCTGGGAGAAGAGGTCCATGGCGATCCAGTCGGGATCGGTCTTTCCGTCGCTGATCACGAGAATTTCCGACGGGCCGGCAATCATGTCGATGCCGACGACGCCAAACACTTCACGCTTGGCGGTGGCAACAAAGATATTACCGGGGCCGACAATTTTATCGACTGCCGGAATGGTTTCTGTACCGTAGGCCAGCGCGCCAACAGCCTGGGCGCCCCCAACGGTGAACACGCGGTCAACGCCGGCAATCGCTGCCGAGGCCAACACCATGTCATTCACCACACCATCCGGCGTTGGAACGACCATCACCACTTCGCTGACACCGGCAACTTTCGCGGGAATAGCGTTCATGAGCACGGATGACGGGTAAGCAGCCTTGCCGCCAGGCACGTACAAGCCCGCGCGGTCCAGAGGCGTTACCTTCTGGCCAAGCACGGTTCCGTCTTCGTCCTCATACTGCCAGGACTTCTGGTTCTGGCGTTCGTGGTAGTCGCGAATTCGCTCAGCCGCTTTTTCAAGGGCAACCCGCTGATCCTGGGGAATCGCGTCCAGAGCCTGCTGCAAACGGCTTTGGTCCATTTCCAATTCGGCGACGGACCCAACCTTCAGGCGATCGAATTTCTCGGTAAATTCCAGAACTGCCTGGTCACCCCGGGTTTTCACCTCATGCAGGATGTGGCGCACCGACTCGTTCACCTGATGATCAACGCTGTCGTCCCAGGCCAAAAGTTTGGCCAACGCATCATTAAAGTCACTTTGGGAAGCGTTTAATCGGGTGATCTTGGCGGTCATAACTCAAATCCTATATGGGATTAACGACTAACTGACTCTGGCCGGCCCTGACATTAGGTCCGGCGTTTATCCACAGCTGCGGACATCTTTTCGATTATGGGGTTAATACGCTCGTGTTTCATCTTCATGGAGGCACGATTGACCACCAGCCGGCTGCTGATGTGCTCAATCAGTTCCCGGGCCTCGAGGCCGTTCGCCTTCAGCGTGTTGCCGGTGTCGACAATGTCGACGATCTCGTCGGCCAGCCCGAGAATCGGAGCCAGCTCCATGGCACCGTATAACTTGATGATGTCTGCCTGACGGCCCTGGGCCGAGTAATATCGGCGGGCCAGGTTTACAAATTTTGTTGCCACCTTGATACGACCGGATGGCGGAGTCTGATCTTTTGGGCCGGCGGTCATAAGGCGACACCGGGAAATGTTCAGATCCAGTGGCTCATACAGCCCTTCCCCACCATGCTCCATCAGCACGTCCTTGCCGGTCACACCAAGGTCCGCCCCGCCGTACTGAACATAAGTCGGCACGTCTGTGGCCCGGATAATCAGAACCCGAACATTGGGGTCCGTTGTCGGGAACACCAGTTTGCGCGACTTTTTGACGTCGTCGATCAGTTCGATTCCTGCTTCCGCCAGCAGCGGCAGGGTTTCTTCCAGGATTCGTCCCTTCGACAAGGCGATGGTTATGGAATCTGTCATGGATTCTTCCGGTTTCCCGTAGTGTCTGGATAGATGTCTTTCACGCTGGCAGGCGGCGGATGGTGGCACCCAGCAACTGCAGTTTCTCTTCGATACACTCGTACCCGCGGTCTATGTGATAGATGCGATCTACGATGGTATCGCCGTCGGCCATGAGGCCGGCGATGACAAGGCTTGCCGAGGCCCTGAGGTCCGTGGCCATAACCGGCGCGCCGGTGAGGTGGTCCACACCCTTGATGATCGCGGCATTGCCCTCAAGCGTGATATCCGCACCCATGCGGATCAGTTCCTGAAGGTGCATAAACCGGTTCTCGAATACGGTTTCCACAATGGTACCGGTGCCTTCGGCCACGGCGTTCATTGCAGCGAACTGCGCCTGCATGTCGGTCGGGAAGGCCGGATATGGCGCTGTACGCAGGCTAACCGCCTTCGGGCGATTACCCTTCATGTCCAGTTCAATCCAGTCCGGGCCGGTGTTGATGTGGGCGCCGGCCTCTTCAAGCTTGAGCACAACAGCTTCCAGCAGGTCTTCCCGGGTATCCTTCAGTTTTACCCTACCGCCGGTTGCAGCCGCAGCGACGAGATAGGTACCGGTTTCAACACGGTCTGGCAGCACGTTGTAATGGCAACCGTGCAGGCGCTCAACACCGTTGATTTCGATGGTGGCGGTACCGTGACCTTTGATGTCTGCGCCCATGGCGATCAGACACTCGGCGAGGTCAACAACCTCCGGCTCGCGGGCCGCGTTTTCCAGGATGGTTTTTCCGTCGGCCAGGGCCGCGGCCATCATCAGGTTTTCGGTGCCGGTTACGGTGACGATATCCAGGAAGATGTGCGCGCCTTTCAGACGACCGTTGGTCTTGGCCTTGATGTAGCCATTCTCGACCTTGATGTCCGCGCCCATCATTTCCAGGCCATGGATGTGCAGGTTCACCGGGCGACTGCCGATCGCACAACCGCCGGGCAGGGATACTTCTGCTTCGCCGAAGTGAGCCACCAGCGGACCCAGCACCAGAATGGAGGCCCGCATGGTTTTCACCAGCTCGTAAGGGGCATGGAAGTGTTTGATGGTGTTGGCATGGATTTCCACGCTCATTTTCTCATCAATGATCACTTCAACACCCATGCGACCCAGCAGCTCGATCATGGTGGTTACGTCGTGCAGGTGCGGTAGATTGCCTACGGTTACCGGCTCATCCGCCAGCAGAGTGGCTGCCAGGATCGGCAGTGCGGCGTTCTTGGCACCGGAAATCCGGATTTCACCATCCAGAGGCTTGCGGCCTCTGATCAGAAGTTTATCCACAATAAATATCCTGTTTTGTCCGGGCCGTTCAGCCCTGGCGCTCAGCCCATTCGGCCGGAGTAAATGCTTTTGGATGAAGGGCGTGAATCGAGCCATCCATGATCTGCTGGAACAGCGCCTTGTTGATCAACTGCTGGCGCTTGATAGTCGGCAGGCCTTCGAATACGTCACCCACCACGACGACCAGGTAATGGGTACCATCAACCTGAACCTGAACTTCACAGCCGGGCAACGCTTCTTTGACCAGCTCGGTGACTTGGGCGGCATCCATAGACAATCCTCGGGTGTTTTGAAATCAGGGGCGAGATTGTAACCAATTCCGGCGCTCGGGTCAGCTTTAGCATCCGGTCAAGAAAGGGAGCGAGGCCGGAATAATCAGTGGGCGGGATGGACGGCTTCCGGACCAAACCCCTCAAGCTGATCATCAAGATTGCTCAGGGCTGCCAGCGAGGCCAGACGGCGGCTGACGCCACGAAACGAAAGGGCAACGCCTGCCTGATGCGCCAGGCGCTGCCAGCAGAGCAGCATGGAGAGAACAGCACTGTGGGCCGTCACCAGTCCATCGAGGTCGACGACCAGATCGACAGAAGCCAAACGGATCAGCTTCTCACCCTGCTTTCTCAAGCCGACCACGGTGTCTGTGTTCACTTCACCGGTCACGACAAGCACGCCGTCCAGGAGCTGAACCACAGGCGAGCCGCTGGTCATGATTGGTTGACTTCCTGATCGAGGTTCAGACTTTCAACAGCGTCGCTCCACCCATCAATCACCGCCTGGATCTGGCCACGGTTTTCTTCCATTTCCTGGCCGAATCGATCCCGGAAAGCCAGGCCTATGTTGACGCCCTCAACAATGACGTTTTCCATCAACCACTTGCCTTCCGCCGTCTTGTACATCGAATAGGTCACCGGGTAGCGATTACCGGAGGCACTGATCACTTCCATCTGCACAGAGGCTCGATCGTCACTCTGGGGGTTGATGGTCGCCTCCTTGACCTGGATCTCGAAATTCTCGGCATTAACCAGCGCCTGGGCGTAGCTGTCAAACAGACTGCGCTTGAACTTGGCCACGAACTCGTCTCGTTGCTCAGGCGTCGTTTGGCGTGCGTAACGGCCCATCACCCTGGCAGCGATGCGGCGGAAGTCGACAAAATCGGTCAGAGCCTCATCCATGCTTTTATAAAAAGCCTCTGGATCCCGCTCGTAGAGTCCGCGCTCCTCGTTCAGCTTGTCCACGAGCCGCTGGGTGTTGGCATCCACATACTTGCGAAGCTCCTCCGCTTCACTCGCCTGGGTCGGCGCGACCAGAGCCAGGGCCATGAAGAGGCCGATCAGAATGTGGTGTCTCAGTGCAAACATCAGGATCTCCTGTTTGATCTTTCCGGCCCGAATCAACGGCCCGATGCAAAGTTGCTGATCAGCCGTTCCAGGTTCATGGCCGACTGTGTCGAATAGAAGGTATCGCCCTCTTTCAGCGAATCCATCTCGGCGCCAATCGATATATCAATGTACTGCTCGCCGAGCAGGCCGGATGTACGTATAACTGCGGAACTGTCCGACGGGATATTGTCCACATCCGAATGAATCGACATCTCGACCCGAGCCTGGAAGGTTTCCGTGTTCAGGCTGATGGATTCGATGGTGCCAACCGTTACCCCGGCCATCGAGACCCGACCGCGGGGCGTGAGCCCGCCCGTATCGTTGAAATTGGCGTAAATGGTATAGGTGCTCTCGGCCGACTTCGGCGACAGCCCGCTAACCTGCAGCGCCAGGAAAAGCAGGGCTGCGCAGCCTGCGATCATGAACAGGCCAACTACGATTTCAGTGGTTCTCTGTGCCATTTCAGGCTCCGGTAATATCTCGTTGATCGATGTTTCAGAAATCGCCAAACATGACAGCGGTCAGTACAAAATCCAGCCCCAGCACCGCCAGCGATGAGTACACCACCGTCTTGGTGGTCGCCGAACTGATACCTGCCGATGTCGGCACGCAGTCATAGCCCTGGTAAACCGCGATCCAGGCACAAACAAAACCAAAAACAACGCTTTTGATGACGCCGTTCAGGACGTCATCCACAAAATCCACAGACGACTGCATGTTGCCCCAGAAGGAGCCTTCGAACACACCCAGCCAGTCCACACCCACAAGCATACCGCCCCAGATGCCGACTACCGAGAAAATCACCGCCAGTACCGGCATGGCAATAAACCCGGCCCAGAGGCGAGGCGCAATGACACGCCGCAGCGGGTCTACACCCATCATTTCCATACTTGATAGCTGTTCGGTGGCTTTCATCAAGCCAATCTCTGCCGTCAGAGCTGAACCCGCGCGGCCGGCAAACAGCAATGCTGTCACCACCGGGCCAAGCTCACGCACCAGGGTCAGCGCAATCATCTGACCGATGGCCGCTTCCGAGCCATAGTCGCTCAGAATAGTGTATCCCTGAAGCCCCAGCACCATGCCGATAAACAGGCCCGACACCACAACAATGGCCAGAGAGAGCACCCCAACGGCATAAATCTGTTTCATCAGAAGCGGGAAGCCCGTTGCCGGGCGGGGAACACCGCCCAGAACGCCCGCCAGAAAACGACCGGAACGACCGAATGAAGAAACGATATCCAGCCCCAGGCGTCCGAATGCCGCTATTCTGTCAATCAAGAGGCACCTCCCGACAGGCCGAAGTCACTGGCGGCGCCTTCGGCCGGATAATGGAACGGCACCGGGCCATCCGGCTGCCCCTGCAAAAATTGCTGGACCTTCCCGGAAGGATGCGCCCGGAGCTCCTCCGGTGTGCCCTCACCGATTACCTTGCCATCAGAAATAATGCAGGCGTAATGGCAGATGCTCAGGGATTCGGGCACATCGTGGGAGACCAGAACGCTGGTCAGCCCCATGGAGCTGTTCAGATCGCGGATCAGCTTTACCAGAACGCCCATGGCAATCGGGTCCTGGCCGGCGAACGGCTCGTCGTACATGATCAGCTCGGGATCCAGGGCAATACTTCGGGCAAGAGCAACCCGGCGGGTCATACCTCCGGACAGTTCCGACGGCATCAGTTGGCGTGCGCCTCGCAATCCGACGGCTTCAAGCTTCATTAGCACGACATCACGAATCATGTCTTCCGGCAGCTTTGTGTGCACCCGCAACGGGAAGGCCACGTTCTCGAACACGCTCAGATCGGTGAACAGCGCCCCACTCTGGAACAGCATGCCCATCTTTTCCCGAAGGCTGTAGAGGGCTTTGCGCTTGAGCTTCGGCACTTCATGGCCGTCCACCACAACACTGCCCGAATCCGGCCTGAGCTGGCCGCCAATAAGGCGAAGCAGCGTGGTTTTCCCGGTTCCGCTGGGCCCCATGATGGCGGTGATTTTTCCGCGGGGGATGTCCAGGCTGACACCGTCGAAGATACGGCGCCCTGAGCGGGAGAACACGACGTCCTTGAGCGATATGTAAGCCGGTGAATTCATAGTCCTTACCTTTCAAAGAGGGGCTACATTATGCCAAGGAGCGCGCAAGCTCAATCCAAAGTGCCCAAAATGTACTGATAGCAATGATCAGTTTGACTGAACTTTCGGTAACCGGGCATCGTTGCCGGGTGAAAATGGTATACTCTGCCCAACATTTACAACGTCCCGACAGCCAGGCCCAAAGCCCGATGACCGAACAGACTCCCAGCGATTTCCGATCTTCTGCCATCCGCGCCATCCGCATTGAGCGCGACGCCATTGATGCCCTTGAAGGCCGAATCGACGACCAGTTCACGCGGGCCTGCGAAGTTATCATGAACTGCAAGGGCCGCGTGGTTGTGACCGGCATGGGAAAATCCGGCCACATTGGCAACAAAATTGCCGCCACCCTGGCCAGCACTGGAACGCCATCGTTTTTCGTGCACCCGGGCGAGGCAAGCCACGGTGACATGGGTATGATCACCTCCCAGGATGTGGTCATCGCCATTTCCAACAGCGGCAACACCAGCGAGGTGGTCACCATTCTGCCGTTGATCAAACGCATGGGCGCTCCGCTGATCAGCATGACCGGCAATGCCAGCTCCACACTGGCCCGGGAAGCCGTCGCCAATCTGGACGTCAGCGTTATGGTGGAAGCCTGCCCACTGGGTTTGGCGCCCACCTCCTCCACAACGGCCACCCTGGTGATGGGCGATGCCCTCGCCGTTGCACTCCTTGAGGCCCGGGGCTTCAGTGCCGAGGATTTCGCTATCTCTCACCCCGGCGGCAGCCTCGGGCGTCGGCTGCTGCTCAGGGTCTCCGACATCATGCACAGCGGTGATCAGATTCCAGTCGTCAACGAGGATACCCCCTTGAGCGGTGCTCTTCTTGAGATGTCCCGAAAGGGTCTCGGTATGACCACCGTCGTCAATGATAAAGGCACTCTTACCGGAATATTTACGGACGGTGACCTTCGACGGACTCTGGATCGATCGGTGGACATTCACAATACGCCCATCAACGAGGTCATGACCCGGCATGGTAAAACGATCCAGGCCGATCATCTGGCGGCGGAAGCGCTGAACATAATGGAGGAGATGAAGATCAACGCCCTCCCCGTTACCGACGACCAGGGTGGTCTGATTGGCGCCATCAATATGCACGACCTGCTGCGTGCCGGCGTTATCTAGGGGCTATGAGGAGCTGTTTGATATGAAGCACCAATGGCCGGATTCGCTGTTGGCAAAGGCCGTAAAGATCCGCCTGATCGCACTGGATGTCGACGGCATCATGAGCGACGGTAAACTTTATTTCAGCGCCACTGGTGATGAGCTCAAGGCTTTTAACATTCTGGATGGCCTGGGTTTGAAACAACTGATGGCAGCCGGGATTACCGTGGCCGTGATCACCGGACGAAAGTCCCCCCTGACCGAGAAGCGCATGCGGGATCTTGGCATTCCCCACCTGATGCAGGGGCGAGAGGACAAGAAGGTAGCCCTTCAGGAACTGGTCAGCACCATGGATATCAGCCCCGAGGCCATCGCATACATGGGGGACGATCTGCCAGATCTCCCGGCACTGAGGTTCGCCGGACTGGGCATCACCGTGCCCAACGGTTACTGGCTGGTGCAGCAGCATGCCGACTACTGCACCATTGCCCGGGGCGGCGAAGGGGCGGTCCGCGAAGCCTGCGACTTGCTGCTGACGGCCCATGGCAGGCTTGACGCAGCACTTGCCCCCTATCTGGAGCCCGAGGCATGAACTGGCTGCTGGACAGACCCTGGCTGCGAGCACTGGCACTGGCTGCTACCGTGGTGGCAGCCGTATTCCTGCTCTGGCGCAGCGATGAACCCCCTGTGATTGATGACGAGGCAGCGGCCCTACGGGGAGACGCCGAACCAGACGGTTTCGTGGTGAATGGTCAGTACACCTCCTTCGATGAAGCGGGCAATCTCAAGATCCGGTTTTCCAGCCCCCGAATTGAGCAGTTCGAGGAAGGCAACCTGGCCACCATGGAATCTCCCCGGGCCGAGCTGTACGGGGACCAGGAGGCCCTGCCGTGGATTGTCGAGGCCGACAATGGCAGCTTGCTGCAAAACCAGAATCTGGTGTACCTGACGGACAATGTCCGGGTTCAGCGCACGATTGGCGAACGGGACGCCGTCCTGACAACATCAAGCCTGACCCTGGATAACGACCGGGGCATGGTATATACAGACGCGCCCGTAGAAATACGTGATGTTACCGGCATAACCCGGGCCACGGGCATGAAAGCGTGGATAGACGAACGAATTCTGGAACTGAACTCCCAGGTGGAAGGACTCTATGAAACCGGAAACTAACCGATACCGGCGCCTGATGGCTGCCCTGCTAACGGTCGTGATGATCGGCCCGGCGGCTGCATTTGACCTTGATTCTGACACTCCTATCAAGGTCACCGCAGATACCGCCCGCCTGGATGACGGCCAGGGCATTGCCACCTACACCGGCGCTGTGGAACTTGAGCAGGGCAATACCCGCCTGACTGCCGAGCGGGTCGTCCTGTACCGGACCGAGGACGGCCTGAGCCGGATCGAAGCCTCTGGTACGCCCGCTATATACCGTCAACCGGCGCGCGAGGGGGAAGGCGAAACCGATGCCCGTGCCCTGAACATTACCTGGTCTGCCACCGACAGCCAGCTGACCTTTGAACGGGAAGCAGTCATCGAGCAGAATGGCAACCTGTTCCGGGGTGATGTCATTCATTATGATACCGTCGGCCGGGTTGTCACCGCTGAGGGCGGCGCAGACACCGGCGAGGGCAGCGGCCGGGTAGAGATGGTGATTCAGCCACGCAGTACAGACAGACAGGGATCCGATGGCAGTTCTGAGAGCCAGTAACCTGGCAAAGAGTTACAAACAGAAAAAAGTGGTGATCGACGTTTCCCTGGAAATCCGCAGTGGGGAAATTGTCGGGCTGCTTGGTCCCAACGGTGCCGGGAAAACCACCTGCTTCTATATGATCGTTGGGCTCGTCCCCGCTGATCGCGGGCGGATCACGATCGACAGCCGGGATATCACCCCCCTGCCCATGCATGGTCGGGCCCGCCAGGGCATCGGTTACCTGCCCCAGGAAGCCTCGGTCTTCCGCAAACTGTCCGTACGCGACAACATCATGGCCATCCTCGAAACCCGGCCGGGGCTGGGCAAGGCAGAGCGGGAGAAGAAGCTCGAGGGGTTATTGGAAGAATTCCACATCACCCATATCCGGGACAGTGTTGGCATGGCATTGTCCGGCGGTGAACGCCGACGGGTGGAGATTGCCCGGGCACTGGCCATGGAGCCGGCTTTTATCCTGCTGGATGAACCCTTCGCCGGTGTGGACCCCATATCCGTCAGTGACATCAAACACATCATCCGGCACCTTCGGGACAAAGGCATTGGCGTTTTGATCACCGACCACAACGTGCGTGAGACCCTGGACATCTGCGAGAATGCCTACATTGTTTCCGGCGGCCACATCATCGCCTCCGGCAATGCCGACGCCATCCTGGCCAACCAGCAGGTCAAGGAAGTCTATCTCGGCGACGAATTCAGACTCTGACACCCAATGGCTGATTGTTTTGATGACCTGTAGCAAGTAAACTCGGCAAAGAACTTGCTAGGGTAAATTAAAATCACGGCAAGTAACCGGCATATAAAGATTTTTTCACGACTTATGACACAACGCGCTGATGAGTGACGGATCCTGAACCATGGTTATGAAAGCCTCCTTACAGTTAAAGCTGGGTCAAAGCCTGACCATGACGCCCCAGCTGCAACAGGCGATCCGGCTTCTCCAGCTCTCCACTCTCGACCTCCAGCAGGAAATCCAGCAGGCACTGGAATCCAACCCCATGCTGGAGACCTCCGAGGACGATGACCAGACCGACGCAGCCAGCGAAAACGACGAGCGCGAGGCCAACGCCACCGAGTCCGCCGCTGAAGCTGCCCCGGAACCGGCCAGCGACTGGGATGAATCCGAGAACGGCCCGGACTGGTCCTCGGAGAACGAGATTCCTGACAACATTCCGGACGATCTGCCGGTTGATACCGCCTGGGACGACATCTACCAGTCCGCACCAGCGCCGGCAGCCCGCAACGACGACGAAAACGATCACGATTTCGAAACCCGTAATTCCCCGACCGAAACGCTTCAGGATCACCTGGAATGGCAGCTCAATCTGACGCCCCTCAGTGAACGGGACCAGGCCATTGCCCATGCCCTGATGGATGCAGTGGACGAACGGGGCTATATCACCAGCCCGCTGGAGGAAATCCACGCCGGACTGCTGGATGAGAACGATGAAGACCCCCTTGAACTGGATGAAGTGGAAGCCGTGCTTCACCGCCTGCAACACTTTGATCCGCCCGGCGTGTTTGCCCGGGACCTACAGGAATGCCTGCTGATCCAGCTCAACCAGCTGCCGCCGGAAACACCCTGGCTGGCCCAGGCACGCCTTGTAATTACCCATTACATCAACCTGCTGGGCAACCGCGATTACGCCCAGTTGCTGCGCCGCAGCCGCCTGAAAGAAGACCAGTTGCGGGATGTCCTGGCGCTGATCACCGGCCTGAATCCGCGGCCGGGCGATGTCATTGACCGGGCCGAACCCGATTATGTGATTCCGGACGTGATCGTTCGCAAACACAATGGCCGCTGGCGTGTTGAGCTGAATCCTGAAATTGCACCGCGCATCCGGGTCAATGCCAGCTATGCTTCTCTTATAAGGCGTGCGGACAGCAGTGCCGACAACACCTACCTGCGGGATCAGTTGCAGGAGGCGAAATGGTTTATCAAGAGCCTGCAGAGCCGCAATGAAACCCTGCTGAAAGTGGCGACCCGTATTGTCGAGCACCAGCAAGGATTCCTGGATCAGGGTGAAGAAGCCATGAAACCGCTGATCCTCTCTGATATCGCCCAGGCGGTTGAGATGCATGAGTCCACGATTTCCCGGGTCACCACCCAGAAATACATGCACACCCCCCGGGGAATTTTCGAGCTGAAATATTTCTTCTCCAGCCATGTCAGCACTGACGAAGGCGGTGAATGTTCTTCCACGGCGATCCGCGCGATGATCAAAAAGCTGATTGCCGCGGAAACGCCCAAAAAGCCGTTGAGCGACAGTAAAATTGCAGCCATGCTAGGAGAACAGGGAATCAAGGTTGCGCGACGCACCGTTGCCAAGTACCGGGAGGCCATGCACATTCCGCCTTCGAACGAACGCAAGCGGCTGGTCTGAACACCCCGGGGTCCGGGCGCAACGTACTATTTGCCGGCGCACAATGCGCCAGCACCCAGACCGGCTCCCGGGAGCCGGAACGATGACAACAGGAGACGCCTATGCAACTCAATATTTCAGGCCATCACGTAGAACTTACTCCCGCACTGAAGGATTATGTTTCAGAGAAGTTCCAGAAGCTCGAGCGTCACTTTGACCACATCAGCAACTGCCAGGTAACCCTGGAAGTGGAGAAGGTGCGCCAGATTGCGGAAGCCACGCTGCACGTGGTTGGTGGTGAGATTCACGCAAAGGCAGAAAATGAGGATATGTACGCAGCCATCGATGCCCTGATCGACAAGCTTGACCGTCAGATCCTCAAGCACAAGGAAAAGAATGTAGACCGGATGCACGGAAACGGCTCTCGCTAACTGACTGTTTTCATGCAATTCATCTAATCGAGCTGCGACATGAGTAACGTGTCGCAGCCTTTTTTTTAACGGAAACGCAGTCGATCCATGAGCGACACATCCCTGACCATAGAGAACATTCTTGCTCCGGAGCTCACCCTCTGCAGGGTAGCTGCGTCCAGCAAGAAACGGGCCCTGGAGTTTATTGCCGAGCAGATAAACCATCAGGACAACACGCTCAGCGAGACCCAGCTCTTCAACAACCTGATTTCCCGCGAGCGCCTGGGCAGCACCGGCATTGGCCAGGGAATCGCCATTCCCCACTGCCGTCTGGAAGGACTTGATCACGTGGTGGGCGTGCTGATGACGCTGGAAGAAAGCGTCGAATTCGATGCTATCGACAATCAGCCGGTGGATCTGATTTTCGCCCTGATCGTCCCGAAGGAAGCAACGAGCGAACACCTGGAGCTGCTCAGCCAACTGGCTGAAAAGTTCAATGAGCGGTCGTTCTGTGATCGCCTCCGGCAATCCGAGGACGCCAGCACGCTGTACCAGCGCATGACCGCCTCAGGCGGCTGATATTCACTGCAGTGGAGGTAAGGTGGTCATGAAGCTGATTATCGTCAGTGGCAGGTCCGGTTCGGGCAAGAGTACCGCACTTCATGTGCTGGAGGACCTCGGGTTTTATTGCATCGACAATCTTCCTATTGGCCTGCTCTTCCCCCTCACACGGGAAGCCGCCAGCCAGACCAGGCCTGGTCGACTGGGCAAGATGGCCGTCAGTATCGATGCGCGGAACCTTTCCGGCGAGCTGGCCAATTTCGAGGAGATCTACCGGCGCCTCCAGGAAACCGGGGTTACCGTTGAAATCATCTTCCTGGACGCCGACGAGCAGTCGCTTCTGCAGCGTTTTCACGCCACCCGCAGAAAGCATCCGTTGAGTGACGACAGGACCTCTCTCCGGGAAGCCATTACCAGCGAGAAGAAACTGCTGGAGCCCCTCTCCAAGCTTTCCGATCTTTACGTAAATACCACCGGCATGTCCATGTACGAGCTGCGGGACATGGTCAAGCAGCGCGTGGTCGGTCGAAAAGATCAGGAACTGGCTCTCCTGTTTCAGTCATTCGGCTTCAAACACGGCGTGCCGCTGGATTCCGACTACGTTTTCGATGTCCGCTGCCTGCCCAACCCCTACTGGGATACCAGCCTCCGCAAGTATGTCGGGACGGATCAGCCGGTTATCGAGTTTCTGGAAAAAGAACCGGCAAGCCGGAAGATGATCGAGGACCTGAAATCATTTCTGGATACCTGGCTGCCCTCTTTTGCAGACAGCAACCGCAGCTACATGACCATTTCCATTGGTTGTACCGGCGGCCAGCACCGGTCGGTGTATGTGTGCGAGCAGTTGGGTGAGTACTTCCGGCAACGGTACAGCAATGTGCAAGTGCGGCACACCGAACTGCCACACCTGCAGACCCGGGAAGAGATCTGATCAAGCCATGATTCGCCGCCCCATTACCATCATCAACAAACTGGGCCTGCATGCGCGCGCCACTGCGAAGCTGGTCAACACGGCATCGGAATACGACAGCAGCGTGCGTATCAGCGGCAAAGGCCGGGATGTGGACGCGAAGAACATCATGCAGGTGATGATGCTGGCCGCCAGCAAAGGAACCGATGTGGAGCTCATTGCCGACGGACCGGATGAGGAACAGGCCATCGAAGCATTGGTGGAATTGATTAACGACTATTTCGGTGAGGGTGAGTAAAATAAACACATGACCGATATTCTGGAAAAAAGCCAGGCCCGCCAGCGTCTTCGCTCCCTGAGCGAAGCACTGGACAGTGGCGCACTGAAGCAGGTTGCCCGCATCCTGAACGGTGGCCTGAGCCCCAGTGATATTGCCCATTTGCTGGAATCCTCACCGCCACGGCAGCGGGCCCTGCTGTGGAATCTCGTCGACAAGCAACTGGAAGGGGAAGTTCTCCAGTACCTGAGCGACGATATCCGTGGCTACTTCCTGAGCCAGCTGAACGCTCAGGAACTGGCGGATATCATCGAGGATTTCGAGTCGGACGACCTGGCCGACTTGCTGCAGCAACTGCCGGATACGGTGATCCAGGAAGTCCTGGACACCATGGACGAGCAGGACCGCCAGCGCGTGGAGGAAGTTCTCTCCTACCCGGAGGACACCGCCGGCGGTCTGATGAACACGGACACCATTACGGTGCGCCCGGACATCAGTATCGATGTTGTGCTCCGCTACCTGCGCAGGCACCGCACCCTGCCACCCATGACCGACAGCCTGATCGTGGTCAGCCGGCGGGACGATTTCATTGGCATGCTGCCCATCACGAAAATGCTGGTCTCCAACCCCGCCTCCACCGTGCGGGAAGTCATGGATACCGACATCGAGCCCATTCCCGTGAGCCTCTCCGACACCAAGGTAGCGACATTGTTTGAACGCTACGACCTGATCTCGGCGCCGGTGGTAAACGAGGAGGGCCGCCTGCTGGGTCGGATCACCATCGATGATGTGGTTGACGTTATCCGGGAGGATGCGGACCACTCACTGATGAGTATGGCGGGTCTGGACGAAGACGAGGACACCTTTGCGCCGGTGTGGAAAACCACCCGTCGCCGTGCCGTCTGGCTGGGCATCAACCTGATTACGGCACTGACCGCCTCCGCCGTCATCGGGCTATTTGAAGACACGATCGCCAAAGTGGTGGCGCTCGCAGTGCTGATGCCAATTGTTGCCAGTATGGGCGGCATTGCTGGTAGTCAGACGCTTACACTGGTGATTCGCGGTATGGCCGTGGGGCAGATCAGCGGCGCCAACGTAGGCTGGCTGCTGAACCGGGAATTTCTGTCAGGGATACTGAACGGCCTGCTCTGGGCCGCCGTGGTGGCGGGTGCAGCCATGCTCTGGTTCCAGGATGTGATGATCGGCGCGATCATTGCTGCCGCGCTGGTGATCAATCTTGTCGCCGCAGCGCTGGTTGGCACGGTTCTGCCACTGTTTCTCAAATCTCGCAATATTGATCCGGCCCTGGCAGGCAGCGTGATTCTCACGACTGTGACCGATGTAGTCGGGTTCATGGCCTTTCTTGGCCTCGCGACGATTTTCTACGCTTAAGCGGATCTCGGATTTATGAAAGACCATCAAGACAACGACGCGCCGGAATACGACGGCCCCAGCAAATCCCAGCTGAAACGGGAAATGCATGCCCTGCAGGATCTGGGCAAGCGGATGCTGGACCTGAGCAACGATCAGCTGGAAACCTTGCCAATCAGCGAGACCCTCCGCGCCGCGATCGAGGAATCCCGCCGTATCCGCCAGAACGAGGCCAAACGACGGCACCTGCAATACATCGGTAAGGTCATCCGACAGGAAGATGATCCTGAAGCCCTGGCGAAAGCCATCGACGCCTTCGATGCCGGTAGCGAAGAACACACCCGCAGACACCACCTGGCGGAACGCTGGCGGGACCGGATGATTGCCGAAGGCGATTCCGTTGTTGGCGAGTTCTTCAGCTACTGCCCCACTGCCGATATGCAGCACCTGCGAAACCTTGCTCGAAACGCCCGAAAAGACGTCGAAAAACAGAAGAACACCGGCCAGGCCCGGAAACTGTTCCGTTATCTCAGGGAGTGCATCGATGACGCCGAGGCCATGTGAGCCGTTGGTTCAACCTTTGAGCCGGCGGTGCTCCCACACCGGCATCCGGGCGCGCAGATTGGCTACCTGATCGGCGTCCAGTTCGGCGGTGACCAGGCCCGGGCCTTCCCCCATTTCCGTCACGATCCGCCCCCAGGGATCACAGATCAGGCTGTGGCCATAGGTGCGACGGCGCTCGCTGTTCTGGCCACCCTGGCCAGGTGCCACTAACCATACCTGGTTCTCGATCGCGCGGGCCCGGATCAGGGGGTACCAGTGGGCATCACCGGTCTGCCAGGTGAAAGCGCTCGGAAGGCAAATCCAGTCGACATCCTGCTCACGCAGCAGCCTGAACAGCTCCGGAAAGCGAAGATCGTAGCAGATCGCCAACCCCAGCTTGCCCGCGGGCGTATCCACGGTCACTATCTGTTCGCCGGGCTCGAAGGTGTCCGATTCACGGTATTGACCATGGGCGTCTTCCACCATGGCATCAAACAGGTGAATCTTGTCGTAACGGGCAACTTCCTCACCCTGGTCATCAAAGACAATGCAGGTTGCCCTGACCCGATCCTCCAGATCTGAGCCGTCCGGTCGTTTGGCCACGGGCATCGATCCGCCAACGATCCAGAGCCCCAGTTTCCGGGCCTGTTCGGCCAGGAAGGTTCTTATGACAGGCTCGGCCCCCGCCTCCTGGCGACCACGATCAATCATCTGACTGGTGGCCAGAACCGCAAAATTCTCAGGCAGTACGGCGACCGAGGCGCCCTGCTCGGCAGCCCGGGCCAGCAGCTGTTCCGCTTCGCGCAGATTGGCGTCAATGTCATGACCGCTGACCATCTGGATGGCTGCGACCCGGTTGGAAACACGCTTGTTCATGACTGCCTCCGATATTGCCAAACAGAAAAGTTATTCGCCGGTGTCAAAAACCCGTTGCAGATTCACTTCCGGCTCGTCCCATGAGCCGGTCACGCTGTAGGTTGCGCTTGTCAGCCTGCTCAAAGGATCGCCCAGAATCTTGTCCAGCACAAACAAGGCGCCGCCGATCGGCGCACCGGCACCCATGAGCAGCGCCGCCAATGGCAGATTCTGAGTCAGGGGCAACACAACCACAAGCCGCATATCCAGCTCCTCGCTGGCCATATTGGTCGTGCCACTGAGTTTGAAGGCGCCGGATGGGCCCACTATTTGCAGTTCGGGATCCATGGTCAGCAAGCCATTGATGATCTGCGCCTTGCCCGAGATCGCGTCGAATGCCACCCCACGCTCATACAGATCGGAAAAGTCGAGCTTCAACCGGCGCCATAGGGTGTCAGAGTTCAGCAGATTGAACACCCGGAACAGTTGCGCCGTGTTGTTTCGCTCCAGGATCACACCCTCATCCAGCCTTAGACTGACCGAGCCACTGAGCTCCGGTATGGAAAGCTCATCCGGACGGCCGGGCCAGTCCAGATCCAGCTCTATGTTGGTCCCCTCGTTAGTGACCGGCATTTCAGTGTCGAGGAGCTCGTTCAGATCCGCGAGCGCACCCCCGCTGATGGAACCTGTAAACCGGCTGGTTTCCCGGTCTCCGACGATGCTCCAGCTCATGTCGCCCAGCAGTGTCAGGGAATTCAGGCGCCCCTCGATGTCATTTACCTGCAACCGAAAAGGTTCGGGGCGGAGCCGGAAGGCCCACTGTCCCAACGATTCGTCGTTCAGTTGCAGTTCCGCAATCGAGACATCGATATCCGGCCAGTTTCCCATATCCAGCGCGCGGAACGCCTCAAGCTGCTCTTCGAGGGTGAGTAATTCCGGCGAATCCTCAGGGGGTGTTTCACTGCGCACGAGCCGTAACACCTGAAAATCGGCCTTCACCGTGTCGCCATTTTGCGGAATTGTCAGTCGGCCTTCGGCGCGTTGCGAGCTGGTGGTCACCACCCACCGGTCACCAAGATCGAGGGCATTGATATCAATATCGTTCAACACCTGCGGGCCAAGGTGCAGGCGGCCAAGACGCAAATCAAACCCGGTCTCTTTCCATAACAGATCGAACGTTGCGCGGTTTTCCCAGTCGCCCGTAATGCCAAGCCCGCCGGCGGCCGAGGGATTGATGGTTGCCCGCAGCGGTGCTGCCTCATCCGCCGTTTTTGACAGTGGCTCCGGCCAGTCAACCGCCAGCCCCTCAAGAGTGGACCGCACGCGGATGCCCGACGTTGAATCCGATCCCACGTCCAGGTCCGCGGTATAGGTAACATTGCCCTGCAAACCAAAACCCGAACTGGTCTCAAGTCCCGCCTGCTCAAACACCCCGGGCACCGGTAGCGTTCCCGACTGCCGGATGGTAAGGGCATTGCCCGCCCGGGACTTGCTGAAGGCAATGGTTACCGGTTCATCGAAAAATTCGGCAGTCAAAGGGCCACCGGAGAAGCCGTTTTCGCTGTGGTAGGTCAGTTCACCCTGAACCGACCGCCAGGCCAACCCTGCCGAGGGGTAGGAGACGGTGCCTTCCTGTGCGGCAATTTTTGCCTCAACCACGGTTGGCTGCTCCGTCCCCAATGGCAAGTCGACACCAAGGTCCAGCTGATACTCACCACCATATTCAAGCTTCTGGGCCTCTGTGCCTGCCATATCACCCAGGGGGCTATTTTCCATCCAGAACCCGACCGATTCGCCGGGCACCCGTGCCGAGGTATCCACCCTTATCCGTGTGCCTTGATCGGAGGGCTCCACGCGAACCGTCCCGGGATCGAGATCCAGGCCACCGGTCTGACCTGCTTCGAGTCGAACCAGCGTGTCGCCATTGTGAACCCTGACACTGCCCCGGGCACCTGTGACCTCCGGCCAGGCGTCATCGTAGCGGACAGATGCCTGATCGAATTCATAGATCATTGAGGTGACGAAGGAGCCCCGGGGTGCACCAAAACCTATCTGACCATGGCCGAAAAACGTCCCTGAGGTAATATCGGCCTCGAGAATGGCGGTCGTGAGCCAATCGTACAAACCGGGGTTTACCGCCTTAACCGGAACGAAATCTGCCAGCATGTCGGCGTTGCCGTTTTTCACCGACACTTTGAGCCCCAGATTGTCTTCACCCTCTCGATCCATCCTGAGGTCAAAAGCACCGTCCAGTTCGGTGGCCTCGCCGTAACGCATCCGTACGCCATCCGAAAACACACGGGTAATAGCGCCATCCAGCAGCCAGGCCACTTCGCCCTCAAGTACGGGGAATGACCAGGCGCCCCCGAAAAGCTGGGGAAAATCCAGAGAAACGGGCGACTCGCCGGCGGCAATCCGGACATAGCCTCGTTGCCGGTCCAGAGCGATGTCTCCGTTTACAGAGGTAACGCCGGGCGCGCCGCCGTGGGCCCGAACACTAACGTCACGCAACCGGCCGGAAAGCTGAAAGTCTTCCGGGGCGCCCTCGGGGAAGAAGATTCTCAACTGGTCCAGAAAGCCACCGGGCCTATAGTCCTGAAGGGCCCGGAGTGCACGCTCCGGCAATAACGGAAGCCGCGCAGCGAGGCGACGTGTGGGCGCTAGCGGAAGGGCGTCGGCAATGACGGACATGCCTCCCTCCGACGGCGCCAACCTCAGACTGAAAGGTGAAACCACATCGCCGTCCCAGGTCCACTGGAGCTGCTTCAGATGCCACTCGCCAAGGGCGAAGGCCCCGGATTCGACCACAGTCTCGTCGGTCATCACCGTATCGTGGCGACGCCAGCCAAATCTCGCGCGGATGTCTTCCAGTGGCGCCAGGGATTGAGAGCCTACACCCAACTGCAGATAGGGGGTCCGCACCGTACCGGTCACCTGTTGCAGCAAACCGTTGCGGAACGTAAGCCAGGCTTCACCACCAAGATCGAAGCCTTCCACCCGGAGGGATCGCCACTGGTACTCGTCAACCAGTCCGTCGAACAGCCGGCCGGAATCGACGCCAAGGTACAACTGGCCGGTAAAGTCACCCCGGAAAAAATGCTGGCCCACGAGGGCAAAACTGGCCAGCTGCTGGGTAGTACCAGACTGCATGGCACGGCCGGATGCGTGGAACAATCCACGGCGGTAGTCGAGATCCAGCTGGGGGATATCCAGGTGGCGCAGGTTGCCCTGGTTATCCCGGATACCAAGATTGACGCGGGTAATCTTGACGTAAGGATCAGAGAGCCAGTCACCGGCAAGCTCCAGCCACTCCTGCAACTGATTGCTGACCGGTTCCGGTATTTCTGCGCCTCTCACCGCAACATCACCGCCGCGCTCCTGATTCACGGTCAGTTCCAGACCGTCTGCCTGGAAGTCCTCAAAGACAATCCTCAGACGCATCAACGAGGCCAGTGCAGCAAAGCGGATATTCAGATGCTGAAGGTTGGCAACGACAATTCCGGTGTCAGGGTGAGTGACCTGAATGTCGCTGGCCGTAAAGGCGGGGTCGAGCCAGTACCACTGGGATGAAAGGCCACCGATGCTGACATCATGGCCCAGTCGGTCTGACAGCTCACGAGCCAGATCATCGCGAAAGCTGTCCACATTCTGGGTCAGTTGGCGGCCAAGACCGGCGTATAAGGCCAGCAGCACCAGAAGTGTCAGCAGCATCCACCAGATCAGGCTGGCGAGCCGCGCCAAAAGCCGAACCGGAGGGCTCTCGGGCAGGTTCTCCGGAAGCGGCGGTTCGTGGTCAGCGGAGGACATTCAGACCCCTTAACCCGGTAACCGGCGCAGTTTCCCGGCATCAGAGCAGAACAACATCATACTGCTCCTGGCTGTAGAAGGGCTCCACCTGGAAGCGAATGGTCTTGCTGATGAAGGTTTCAAGATCGGCCACGTTATCGGATTCCTCATCCAGCAGGCGGTCCACCACGCTCTGGGAGGCCATCACCAGATAGCTTTCGGCATCGTAGGCACGATTGACCCGGAGAATTTCCCGGAAAACTTCATAACACACGGTTTCGCTGGTCTTCAGGAAACCGCGTCCGTCACAGATCGGACAGGGTTCGCAAAGCACCTGGCCCAGGCTCTCGGTGGTGCGCTTGCGGGTCATTTCCACCAGGCCCAGCTCGGACACCCCGGTAATCTTGGTCTTGGCGTGATCCCGTTCCAACATCTTTTCCAGCATCCGGTGCACCTGGCGCTGATGCTCGGGATCTTCCATGTCGATGAAATCGATGATGATGATACCGCCCAGGTTCCGCAGCCGCAGCTGGCGGCTGATCGCCCGGGCTGCTTCCAGATTGGTCTTGAAGATGGTCTCTTCCAGGTTACGGTGCCCCACGAACGCGCCGGTGTTGATATCGATAGTGGTCATGGCCTCGGTCTGGTCGATGATCACATAACCGCCGGACTTGAGCTGGACCTTCCGGCTCAGGGCTTTCTGGATTTCGTCTTCCACCGAGTAGAGATCAAAGATGGGCCGCTCGCCCGGGTAGTACTCTACCTTGTCGGCAAATTCCGTAACGAACTCTTCAACAAACTCCATCACCCTCTGGTGGCTCTCGCGGCTGTCGATGCGAACCTTTTCAGTCTGCGGTCGGATCAGGTCACGGATGGTGCGAATAAACAGCGGCAGATCCTGGTATACAACGGCCGGGGCCTGAACCCGGGCAATTCGCTCGTGTATGGACTGGCTCAACCGGTGCAGATAGGCCATATCGCCAATCAGGTCCTCAGGCGAGGCCGCTTCTGCGGCCGTCCGGATGATATAACCACCCTGAACGTCCTGATCTGCCGCTGCCGCCTCCTCGACGAGGGTTTTCAGGCGCGCTCGCTCGGCATCATCCTCAATGCGCTGCGAAATGCCAACGTGACTGACGCCGGGCATGAACACCAGATACCTTGAAGGGATTGAAAGCTGGGTGGTCAGACGGGCGCCCTTGGTGCCAATAGGGTCCTTGGTAACCTGAACCACCAGGGACTGGCCCTCCCGGAGCAGGCTGCGGATATCCGGGACGGTCTTGGGGGTGTCGGCAGGCTCATCGCCATTGGACTGACTCGGAACCACATCGGAGGCATGGATAAATGCAGCCCGTTCCAGACCAATATCGACGAACGCGGCTTCCATGCCCGGTAAAACCCGCACCACTTTGCCCTTGTAGATGTTCCCGACAATGCCTTTCCTGCTGGTGCGCTCTATGTAGGCCTCCTGCAGCATGCCGTTTTCAACCAGGGCCACCCGCGTTTCCACCGGGGTGACGTTGATAAGAATCTCTTCACTCATAATGTTTGGCTCTCCAGACTGCGCGGCCAGTTTTTCCAGACCGGGTAACCGGCACCAGCCAACAACGCGGCGGTTTCCTGCAGCGGCAGGCCAACCACGGCACTGTAGCTACCCCGGAGCTCATCAACAAAAATACCACCAAGGCCCTGAATTCCATAACTTCCGGCCTTGTCCATGGGTTCGCCGCTGGCCACGTAAGCATCAATCTCTTCGGAGGAGAGATCCCGGAAACAGACTTCCGTTGTGACCAGAACGGATTGGCATTGCCCATCGTTGGCCAGCGCCACGGCAGTCATCACCTGGTGCGTCGCACCCGAAAGGCGGGCCAGGGTTTCCCGGGCATCCGCCGCGTCTGTGGGCTTACCAAGGATTCTTCCATCGAGCACCACTGAAGTGTCCGACCCCAGAACCAGGCATTGCGGCGCGGATTCGGCCACAGCCAGCGCCTTCTCCCGGGCTAAACGTTCCACATAATGTTGCGGCGTTTCATCGACTTCCGCTGTTTCGTCGATGTCCGCCGGACGAACCGAAAATTTCAGGCCGATTTGCTGCAACAGCTCCGCCCGGCGCGGCGAAGCCGAAGCAAGAATGATGGATGGCATGGCTAACCCAGTTTGCGGTTAATGTTGTCCAGCAGGATACAGAATACCGGCCACACCAGGGCACTGGTCAGGGCCGGCCAAAGGTAGCTGAACCCGGCGTCATCGGCCCCCAGCAGCTGCTTCACGAAATGCACCAGCATCTGATTGATGCCCAGCAACAGGAACACCATCAGGCACTGCTGGGGCATCGGATACATGCGCAGACGTTGATGGATGGTAAGCACCAGAAAGGCGATCAGCGCCATGGCCATGGCATTGACGCCAAGGGGAGTGGCTTCGAGCACATCCAGCAACAAGCCCAGACACCAGGCCAGGAGGATTCCGAACTGGGCCGGAGCCCGGAATGTCCAATAGAACACCACCAGCCCCAGCCACTCCGGGCGGAACTCGAACCAACCCACAGGAAACAGGGAAATACTGAACACCAGTGCAACAACCACGGAGAGCGCGAAAACCGGATAGCTGATTACGGATAACATCAGTCCTCCCCTCCCTGGTTGCCGTCATTCTCGGCGTTAGCGGCAGTCTCACCCTCGACCACCTCGACTTCGATCGGAGAGGCATTCTCCGGCGGGAATACCACCAGTACAAGACGGCTCTGGTTCAGCTGCGCCTTGGGCGACGCTTCGATGGAAACAAACGGTTCGCCCGGTTCCTTGGAAATACGGCTGACTTCCGCAACCGGGTACCCCCTCGGAAAACGTCCGCCGAGCCCGGAACTGACCAGCAGATCGCCCTCACGGATATCGGCCGTGTCCGGCACATGAACGAGATCCAGGGTATCGGTGTCACCGGTGCCCAGCAGAATCGCCCGCAGGCCGTTGCGCACTACCTCCACGGGCACCGCATGGCTGCTGTCAGATACCAGCAGAACGCGAGAGGTGATCTGACTGCTCTGCACCACCTGCCCCATCAAACCATGGGCATCGAGGATTGCCTGGCCCGGCGACAAGCCGTCGCTGCGGCCCTTGTTGATGATGATTTCGTGGGAGAAGGGATCCGGGGAAACGCCGACAACCTCACCGACAATCACCCGATCGTCCAGAACTTCGGAAGAGTTCATCAGGCGGCGCAGCTCGTTGTTCTCCGACGCAAGGGCGGCGTATTTCAGGGCGCGACGTTCAAGGATCAGCAAACGGGCGCGGAGATCTTCATTTTCTTCCTGTAGATCCTGTTTATTTTCAAACAGCCCGGCGGCCCAGTCGGTAAGTTCGTATGGCGCGTTGCCCAGCCAGTACACGGGGGCCAGACCAGTAGCGATGGTGCTTCGCACGGTTGAGAGCTTGTCGAAACGCGCATCGGCAACCACCAGGGCTGCCGATACGAGTAGAACAATGAGGAGTCTGAAGCCGGGAACAGGCCCCTGGACGAAGATGGTTTTAATGGCGAGCCCTCCCCACAGGATTATCCCTCCTGGGAGAACATTCCGATGCCACCCCGATCAATCACTTCCAGCGCCTTGCCGCCACCACGGGCAACACAGGTCAGCGGGTCTTCAGCGATGATCACCGGAAGGCCGGTTTCTTCGCTGATCAGCTTGTCCAGCCCGCGCAGCAGAGCGCCGCCACCGGTCAGTACAATACCGCGCTCGGCAATATCGGACGCCAGTTCGGGCGGAGACTGCTCAAGAGCACTTTTGACGGTCTGAACGATCTGCGCCAGGGATTCCTGCAGCGCGTCGAGAATTTCTTCGCTGTTGAGGGTGAATGCCCGGGGCACACCCTCTGCAAGATTGCGGCCGCGCACGTCGATCTCACGAATTTCGAGGCCTTCGTAGGCGCAGCCGATTTCGTGCTTGATGCGCTCGGCGGTCGAATCGCCAATCAGGCTGCCGTAGTTGCGGCGCACGTAGGTAACGATGGCTTCGTCGAACTTGTCACCACCAACACGCACGGATTCGGCATAGACGATGCCGTTCAGGGAAATAATGGCGATTTCGGTGGTACCACCACCGATGTCGACGATCATGGAACCGCTGGCTTCCTCAACCGGAAGGCCGGCACCGATAGCAGCCGCCATGGGCTCTTCAATGAGGAAGACTTCCCGTGCACCAGCACCGAGGGCGGATTCGCGGATGGCCTTGCGCTCAACCTGCGTAGACTTGCTGGGCACACACACCAGCACTCTCGGGCTAGGGGTAATGAAGCTGTTCTCATGCACTTTATGTATAAAGTGCTGGAGCATTTTTTCGGTTACCACGAAATCTGCAATTACGCCGTCTTTCATTGGGCGAATGGCGGTAATGTTGCCCGGTGTACGGCCGAGCATGCGTTTGGCTTCGGCGCCTACCGCGGCGACCATTTTCTGGGAGTTGTTGGTGCGAATGGCCACTACCGAGGGCTCGTTCAGCACGATTCCGCGCTCACGCACGTAAATGAGGGTGTTGGCGGTGCCCAGGTCGATGGACAGATCGCTGGAGAAGATGCCTCGGAGTCTTTTTATCAACATTCGTGTAGTTTCAACCTGAGAGTTGCAGTCGCAAAGAAAAGATGCGGCAACTTTAGCAGTGAGCACCCCTGCAGGCAAGGCGCTAGCGGGCCTCACGCCTTACGGTTCACACATTTACCTTATGGGCTGGGGCCTCCCGCCATTGTTCGAATCTGTTACCATACTCGCTTTGGTTTTCTGGCCCTGGTGAAGGGCCATTCGGGGAATCCTTTTCAAAACACGCTACGAGCACATCCATGTGGGCTTGTTTCGGGCCATCCATGGCCCTCTACAGTTTTGAAAAGGATTCCCCGAACGGCCCCGAAGCTCAGGTTTGGCCCTCGTTTTCAAAAGATTTATTACCGACATTTCATTTACCTGGGAGGCAATGCGTGACCATTTCCCGTGAGGACATTGAGAAAGTCGCTGTGCTCGCCCGCATTCGTGTGGATGACGAGCAGGTTTCGGCTCTGGAGAAGGATCTGGGCAATATTCTGGATCTGGTGGATCAGCTGGCGGCCGCCGACACCGATTCGGTTGAGCCCATGGCCCACCCGTTGAATGCAGTCCAGCGCCTGCGCGCTGACGAGGTAACCGAGACCAATCAGCGGGAAGCGTTCCAGGCGATTGCGCCGGCTACCGAGAACGGGCTTTATCTGGTTCCCCGAGTGATCGAGTGAAAGGACACGTCATGCATAACAAATCCGTAGCAGAGCTTTCCCGGGAACTGGAAAGCGGCAAGATTTCCAGTGTGGAGCTGACCCAGGAGTTCCTCGACCGCATCAAGCGGGAAGATTCGAAGTACAACAGTTTTATCACCGTGACCGAAGAGCAGGCGCTGGCCGATGCCCGCGTGGCGGATGAGCAGCGGGCGTCTGGGAACGCGACGCCCTGGACGGGCGTTCCTTTCGCGCACAAGGACATTTTCTGCACCAACGGCGTTCGCACGACGTGCGGCTCCAAGATGCTGGAGAACTTTGTCCCCCCTTACGATGCGACTGTCACTGCGAATTTCCGCGAGGCAGGGGCCGTGTGTCTGGGCAAGACCAACATGGATGAGTTCGCCATGGGGTCGTCCAACGAGAACAGTTATTTTGGCGCAGTGACCAACCCTTGGGGCCTGAGTGAAGGTAATAAGCGGGTGCCGGGCGGTTCATCAGGCGGGTCGGCTGCGGCGGTTTCCGCTCGACTGACTCCGGCAGCTACCGCCACGGATACTGGCGGCTCGATCCGTCAGCCAGCGGCACTGTGTGGTGTTACTGGCCTGAAGCCCACTTATGGCCGGGTGTCCCGGTACGGGATGATTGCCTTTGCGTCTAGTCTCGACCAGGGCGGCACTATGGCTCGCACAGCAGAAGATAATGCGCTGATGCTGAATGTGATGGCAGGTTTTGATCCGAAGGACTCGACGTCTATTGACCGCGAGGTGCCGGATTACACCGCCACGCTGAACGAGCCCCTAAAAGGTTTAAGAATCGGCCTGCCCAGGGAATATTTCAGCGATCAGCTAAGCCCGGCGATGGAGCAGCAGGTTCGCAACGCAGTAAAGGAATACGAGAAACTGGGCGCCACCGTTAAAGAGGTGTCGCTGCCAAACGCGAAGCTCGCGATTGCTGCCTACTATGTAATTGCTCCAGCAGAGGCGTCCGCCAACCTGTCCCGTTTTGACGGGGTACGCTATGGCTACCGCTGCGAGGATCCCAAGGACCTGATGGATCTTTACACCCGCTCCCGCGCGGAGGGTTTTGGTGAAGAGGTGAAACGTCGGATTCTCGTGGGCACCTACGCTCTCTCTGCCGGCTATTTCGATGCCTATTATCTCAAAGCCCAGAAGGTGAGGCGGCTGATCCAGCAGGATTTCATCAATGCCTTCAAGGAAGTGGATGTGCTGATGAGCCCCACCACGCCCTCGCCGGCATTTATTCAGGGTGAAAAAACCAGCGATCCTGTGACCATGTACCTGGAAGACGTATTCACCATCGCCATCAACCTGGCGGGTGTACCGGCCATGTCGGTACCGGCCGGTTTCGTGGACGGTCTCCCGGTGGGTCTTCAGATAATCGGGGATTATTTCTCCGAGGCCCGTTTGCTGAACGCCGCCCATCAATTCCAGCAGGTGACCGACTGGCACCAGCGTGAACCGCAATAAGCCCGGGACAGGCCCCTTACAGGAGAGAGCAACTATGCAGTGGGACATTGTGATCGGGCTGGAAATTCACGTTCAGCTCGCCACCAAAACCAAGATTTTTTCAGGCTCCAGCACCGCTTACGGCGCCGAGCCTAACACGCAGGCCAACGCCGTTGACCTGGCCATGCCCGGCACGCTGCCGGTCCCCAACGAGCAGGCTTTCCGCTATGCGGTCATGTTTGGCCTGGCAGTGAATGCGGAGATCGAGCGCCGCTCCATGTTCGAGCGGAAAAACTACTTCTACCCGGATCTGCCCAAAGGCTATCAGACCACTCAGCTGGAGCGCCCGATTGTCGGCCCCGGCTTCGTGGACATTGATCTGCCGAACGGTGAGACCAAGCGCGTTCGCATTCACCACGCCCACCTGGAAGAGGATGCCGGCAAATCCCTGCATGAGGATTTCCACGGCATGACCGGCGTGGATCTCAACCGGGCCGGCACACCGCTCATTGAGGTGGTCACCGAACCGGATATGAACAACGCGGAAGAAGCCGTCGCCTTCGCGAAGAAGCTGCACAGCATCGTGACATCCCTGGGCATCTGCGACGGCGACATGTCCCAAGGCTCCATGCGTTTCGACGTGAATATTTCGTTGAAACCGAAGGGGGCCGACACTCTGGGCACACGTACCGAAACCAAGAACCTGAACTCGTTCCGGTTCATGGAGCAGGCCATTGCCCACGAAGTTGAGCGGCAAATGGACGTTCTGGAAGACGGCGGCAGCATCGTGCAGGAAACCCGCCTGTATAACGGCGACCGTGACGAATCCCGCTCCATGCGCACCAAGGAAGAAGCCAACGACTACCGCTACTTCCCCTGCCCGGACCTGCTGCCGGTAGAAATCGATGATTCCTTCATTGAAGAAGCCCGCAACAGTCTCCCGGAACTGCCGGACGCCCGCAAAGTCCGCTTTATGGACCATTACGGCCTGAACGACTACGACGCCAGCCTGCTCAGCGGCGACTCAAAACTGGCCACGTTCTTTGAAGAAGCGGCCAGCCAGGGCAAAGACGCAAAGCTGGTCGCCAACTGGATCCAGGGCGAATTCTCTGCGCGCCTGAATGCAGAGGAGAAATCGGTTGCCGATTCGCCCATCAGCGGTGCTCAGCTGGGCGATCTGGTGGTACGGATTGCCGACAATACGATTTCATCCGCCGGCGCGAAGAAGGTGTTCGAGGCGCTGTGGTCTGGTGAGAACGACAGCGTTGACGCCATCATCGATGCCAAGGGTCTGAAGCAGGTGTCTGACACCGGCGCTTTGGAAGCCATGGTAGATGAGGTTCTAGCGGGCATGCCGGATCAGGTGGCGCAGTATCAGAACGAGGAAGACCCGAAGAAGCGCAAGAAGATGCTTGGGGGTTTCATGGGGCCTCTGATGAAGGCCTCCAAAGGTCAGGGGAATCCCAAGCTGTTTAATGAGATTCTTGTTCGCAAGCTTGGGGGGTGACCCTTTTGGCTTGGGTCGTGGTTTCTGACTGCGGCCCTAGCCTGCTAGCTTGGGGGGACTGCCATGGTGGGTAGAGCCTCCCAAAAAACGCCCGTGAATACATCCCTGTAGGGCTTCGTCGCGCCATCCCTGGCGCTCCAGATTTTTGGGAGGCTCTACCCACCACGGCACTCGAGCTGGCGGCGTGCCCTCGCGAAGACAGGCCATCAAAACAAAATGATAGGTCGGATTACGGCTTCACCTGATCCGACCTACTGACCTTGTTTATCCGGCCCGATTGCTCCCTATCCCTGAAGATTCTGAGGCCTTGGCGGGGTGTGACTCCCAAAAATGTCGGCGGCCATGGATGGCCGACGCCAAGCGCACATGGATGTGCTCGTAGCGGTTTTTGGGAGGCACACCCCGCCGAGGCCTACCCCCAAATTCGGCAGGCTAGGTGCCCAAGCCGGAAGCCATCAAAGAAGCCGAGCCCAAAGATCATGCTCATCAGCATGCTCAACAACCGCCTGAACAATCTCACCCGGAACAAGGTCGGTCTCGTCGTTAAGGTAAACCATACCGTCAATCTCCGGCGCGTCTGCCTTGGAGCGGCCGATGGCGCCTTCCTCGTCGACCTCGTCAATCAGCACGTCGATTGTCTGGCC
Organism: Marinobacter sp. DSM 26671; assembly: GCF_900112835.1. Classification (NCBI taxonomy): domain Bacteria; kingdom Pseudomonadati; phylum Pseudomonadota; class Gammaproteobacteria; order Pseudomonadales; family Marinobacteraceae; genus Marinobacter; species Marinobacter sp. DSM 26671. The sequence continues at coordinate 172,323 of NZ_FONF01000005.1, forward strand.
GATTTTGGCCTGTAGGCGGGCTGCTGAGATCTCTGCCTGTTTTTCCATGAAACGGGCCAGGCGCTCTTCTTTGACTTCCTCGGGAACCGCACCTTCCAGTTCGTTGGCTTTGGCACCCTCCACCGGGCTGTATTTGAACGCGCCAACACGATCCAGTTGAGCCTCGTCGAGCCAGTCCAGCAGGTACTGGAAGTCTTCCTCGGTTTCACCGGGGAAGCCGACGATGAAGGTGGAGCGGATGGTGAGCTCGGGGCAGATTTCCCGCCATTTGCGGATGCGCTCCAGGGTTTTGCTGTCGTGGGCCGGGCGCTTCATGGCCTTGAGTACTTTCGGGCTGGCGTGCTGGAACGGGATGTCCAGGTACGGCAGGATTTTTCCCTCGGCCATCAGTGGAATGATGTCGTCGACATGAGGATAGGGATAAACGTAGTGCAGGCGTACCCAAACGCCCATTTCGCCGAGCGCTTCGCACAGTGACTGCATCTTGGTCTTGAGCGGCCGCCCCTGCCAGAAACCGGTGCGGTATTTGGTGTCGACGCCGTAGGCGGAGGTATCCTGGGAGATGACCAACAGCTCTTTTACACCGGCATCCACCAGGCGCTGGGCTTCGTCCATCACATCGCCAATGGGCCGACTGACCAGATCACCGCGCATGGAGGGGATGATGCAGAAGGTGCAGCGATGGTTACAACCTTCGGAGATCTTGAGGTAGGCGTAGTGCCGGGGGGTCAGCTTGATTCCCTGCGGCGGAACCAGATCGGTGAACGGATCGTGCTGCTTTTTCTGCGGAACGAACTCGTGAACCGCGCCGACCACTTCTTCATAGGCGTGGGGACCGGAAACCGCCAGAACACCCGGGTGAGTATCGCGAATCTTGTCGGCCTCTACACCCATACAACCGGTGACAATTACCTTGCCGTTTTCGCTGATGGCCTCACCGATCGCGTCCAGCGACTCCTGTTTGGCGGCATCGATAAATCCGCAGGTGTTGACCACAACAATGTCGGCGTCGCCATAGGACGGGACAACGTCGTAGCCGTCCAGCCTGAGCTGCGTGAGAATGCGCTCGGAGTCGACGAGAGCCTTGGGACAACCGAGGCTGATGAAACCGACTTTGCCGTTGCCGGACGAGGCGGGGGTCTGGGTGTTATCTGTCATAGAAGGCTTGGAATTCCCGGAGCTCAGCGCGAGCCCACAAATGAATGAAGGGCTATATTTTACACCAGCTCAGGGACCGCCTGCAGCAAAAGTCCGACGAGTATTGGAACGGATGGAAACTGACGGACGTCAAAATTTGTGACGTCTTGTTCAGAAAGATTTAACAAATCTGCCACTATAGGCGGCAGGCTTCTTGCTGATCACAAAGTAAACAACTACACTTTCATTCGCTTATCATGCGTTTAAGTGTTTTTCTGGAAGGGATTTATGGGAAAGGCAGCATCATTCGCAACCAGACACGCCAGAAGAGTCAACATGAAACCTGTCGCCGCCAAATTGAATTTGCGCAACCAACAGCGAGTGGACGTAGCCACCGACATTACTATTGAGAAATCGGACGGCTGCTGCCTGACCTGTTCGGTATCCAATCTCTCCCGCACGGGCGTTATGATTTCCTGTAATCAGGAAACGGTGAAACAACTCATTCCCGAGCAAAAGGCCCCGGCTCCAGGACACTGGATTGCCGTGAAGACCCGATTCTCCGTGCCGGTGGTTGCAACGCAACCGGTTTCCATTATTGCCGACGGCAACATCGTTCACATGCGACGCATCGCAAGGGACGAATTTCAGCTGGGCATCCAGTTCGCTGAGTTTGAAGGTAACGGCTTCGATTACGTCGATCGATACGTTGCCAAACTGTTGGCTGACTCCCGCAATCCTGCCTGACCTCGACCTGCCGGCTGACGAACAACCAGGGCCCACCACTGCTATATTGTTATAACGCCAATGTCTAGTTGGCCGTCTTCTTATGCCCTTACCCCCTCTGGTATAGTTGCCGTATTCATTCGCACAGCCAACACGGCCCGCACGGCGGCAACGGATTATCATGACCACATATAACCTCACGCACCTGAAACAGCTGGAAGCGGAAAGCATCCACATCATCCGGGAAGTGGCAGCCGAGTTCGACAATCCGGTAATGCTGTATTCCATCGGCAAGGACTCCGCGGTAATGCTGCACCTGGCCCGCAAGGCCTTTTATCCGGGTAAACCGCCCTTCCCTCTCATGCACGTGGACACCACCTGGAAATTCCGGGATATGATCAACTTCCGGGACCGCAAGGTGAAGGAATACGGTCTGGACCTGATCGTTCACAAGAACGAGGACGGCATCAGACAGGGCATTGGCCCATTCACTCACGGCAGTGCCAAGCACACCGACGTAATGAAAACCCAGGCCCTCAAGCAAGCCCTGGACAAGTACAAGTTTGATGCGGCGTTCGGCGGCGCCCGCCGGGACGAAGAAAAATCCCGTGCCAAGGAGCGTGTCTATTCCTTCCGCGACGAATACCACCGCTGGGACCCCAAGAACCAACGTCCTGAACTCTGGAACATCTACAACGGCAAGATCAACAAGGGCGAAAGCATTCGGGTATTCCCGCTGTCCAACTGGACCGAGCTGGATATCTGGCAGTACATCTACCTGGAAAATATCGAGATCGTTCCCCTTTACTACTCCGCGGTGCGCCCGGTGGTTGAGCGCGACGGCACCCTGATCATGGTGGACGATGACCGAATGCCGCTGAAAGAAGGCGAGAAGCCGATGATGAAATCCATCCGCTTCCGCACCCTCGGCTGCTACCCGTTAACCGGCGCCATTGAATCCGAAGCCACCACGTTGCCGGAGATCATCCAGGAAATGCTGCTGGCCACCAGTTCCGAGCGTCAGGGTCGCGTTATCGACCATGATTCAGCCGGCTCCATGGAACAGAAAAAGCGGGAAGGGTACTTCTAAGATGTCACACCAGTCTGATCTGATTGCGGAAGATATTCAGGCCTACCTGAAACAGCACGAAAACAAGGAACTCCTGCGCCTGCTCACCTGCGGCAGCGTGGACGACGGCAAGAGCACGCTGATTGGTCGCCTGCTGCATGACACCAAGATGATCTATGAAGATCACATGGCCAGCCTGAAAACCGACAGTGCCAAGATGGGCACCACCGGCGAGAAGCTGGACCTGGCCCTGCTGGTAGACGGCCTGCAGGCGGAGCGCGAACAGGGCATCACCATTGATGTTGCCTACCGGTATTTCTCCACCGACAAGCGCAAGTTCATCATCGCCGACACTCCGGGCCACGAGCAGTATACCCGCAACATGGCCACCGGCGCGTCCACGGCGCAGGTGGCGATCCTGATGATCGATGCCCGCCACGGTGTGCTGACCCAGACCCGCCGGCATTCCTACATTGCCTCGCTGTTGGGCATCCGCCACATTGTGGTCGCCATCAACAAGATGGATCTGGTGGATTTCAGCGAAGAGCGCTTCAACGAGATCCGGGACGACTATCTGGCGTTTGCCGCCAAACTGGGCCTGAAGGACATCCGCTTCGTGCCGATTTCCGCCCTGGAAGGCGATAACGTGGTGAACAAGAGCGAGCACACCCCCTGGTTCACCGGCCAGCCGCTGATGGAAATCCTGGAAACCGTGGAAGTCGGTCGGGACAAGAACCTGGAGCATTTCCGCTTCCCGGTTCAGTACGTAACCCGCCCGAACCTGAACTTTCGCGGCTTCTGCGGCACCATCGCCTCCGGCGTGATCCGCCCGGGCGAGAAAATCATGGCGCTGCCCTCCCGGCGCACCAGCACGGTGAAAGAGGTGGTAACCTTCGACGGCAACCTTGAAGAAGCCTATATCGACCAGGCGATCACCCTCACGCTGACCGACGAAATCGACGTCAGCCGTGGCGACATGCTGGTAAAAGCGGAAGATGAGCCTGAAGTGGGCAACCGTTTCCTCGCCAACATCGTCTGGATGACCGACGCGCCGCTGGAAACCGGTCGCCTCTATGACATCAAGCTGGGCCCCACCTTCTCATCGGCCACGGTGAGAAAGATTCAGCATCAGACAGACGTAAACACGCTGGAAAAACGGGAAAACCCTCCGGAACTGAACTTGAACGAAATCGGCCTGTGCGAACTGACCCTGAGCCAACCCGTTGCGTTCGATCCTTATCCCAACAACCACGCAACCGGCAGTTTTATCGTTATCGACCGGCTGAGCAACGTGACCATCGGCGCGGGCATGATCGCAGGAACCTCGGAAACGGTGGAATCGCTGGACCCGGTCAGCGCTGACGAGCGCCGGCGTCGTCTGGCCCAGAAGCCTGCCATCATCGCGTGCAATGGCAAGCAGGCAGCGGCCCTGGCCTTGTCCCTGGAACGGGCGCTGTTTGATCAGGGTAAAACGTCCATCGTGCTCAGCGAAGACAACGCCGGCACTGTCGATGATCGCCGCCGCTTCGCACAGGTCATCAGCGCCCACGGCGTCATCGCGATTGCGGCAAAGCTCGGCTCGGACATCGCCTCGGCTTCCATCTGCGCAGACGACAGTGAAGAAATCGCAGGCGCGGTCAGCAAACTGGTGCAAGACCTGGTGCGCAACAAGCGAATCTGAGCCGAATGACGGATGAAAGGCCCCCGCTGGCAGTGGACGCCGCCGGGGCTTTTTTTCGGATATCAGCCTCAGAACTTGGCGGCCAGAGTCAGCCAGAGCTTGTCAGTATCCACTTTTCCGGTTGCTGCATCTCCGGCCATGTAGCGAGCGTATTTAATACCTGCTGAGTAGTTCTCCGCAAACTTGCGCTGATAGACCACATCAACCTCGCTACCCAAGTCACTGGCACCGCCAGGCGAGTCACTGGCCCTGAAGTCATGATATTTAAGGGTCAGGCCGCCGCCCGCCACGGGTGCCTTTACGCTGAGCGACGCGTCTTCCAACCCGACCAGCGGGGTGTTCAGAAACTGGTCAGCCCAGCCGTTCTGACCGTGCAGGGTTGCCAGTGGTGTAGAGAAGCCGTAGTTGCCATTATCCGACCCAAGGACTTCAAGTCCCGCTGAAACAATGACGCCCGCGATATCAATGCCCGCATTCAGTTTGTAATACTCGGCATCAAAATCAGCACCGCCCGATTCTGCCTCCTGGATCGCATATTCGGCTTCGTAGATTATCCCCAGCGGCTCAAGGTCATACCCGCCAACATAACGAAGCCCGACGGTGTCGAGCGAGTTGTCAACGCCTTCATCAATTTCCAGCAGATAGGCATAGCCGGTCAGCTTGCCGAGGGGTGTTTGGTAGGCAACGTTGACTATGTGATCCTTGGATGGCAGGTCCTGGCTCTCGGCAAAGATGCGGTTGCGCTGACTCAGGAAGGCGTAGTCGATTGCGAGGTTGGTTGACGGGGTGTAAGTCAGGCGGGCCGCATCAAACGTCTGGCGATCCTGGCGCCAGCCAACGTCGCCAATAAACCGGTGATTGTCGTAAGTTATCACCTGACGCCCCAACCGACCGGTTATATCTCCGAACCTGTACTGAAGGTAAGCCTGGTCCAGCTCTGTTGTCTCGGGATCGGCAATAACAGAGTAATTTGGATTCTTCCCCAGCGTGTCGTTGTAGTCGTCAAGCCCAGCCACGTTCCGAACGTCCTCAAACTCGACAAGCCCGGATAACCCATTGTAATCCGCAGTACGATAGCCAAGGCGGGTTCGCAAAGTTACGCTTTCCGCGTCCCTGAGTGCATTGTCCTGTTGCACCTGTTCGAAACGCAAGCGAAGATCTCCGTATACCTCGCCCTTACTCAGGGCTTCATGAAACCCGGTCTGTGCGGCCTGCACCGAGCCACCCATCAGGGCAATCGCTATCGCCAATCCGGCCTTTTTCATTACACATTGCATCGCAGTTCTCCGTTTCTGTTAAACTGACTGGTCAAGAGGAGACCGAAGAAAAATTCCGAGCCGCCTCACTGGCCATTTGCCAAAAAAAAAAAGCGCCTATTGAACCGAAGAAATCTCCGGGCCAATAAGCGCTTTTGCTTGAGTGACTTATTCCACGAGAATTGTGTCGCACGACACAACGCGACTCTTCCCGCTGACCTGAACCATAAGCATGGATTGCGCCAATTCTTGTTCAGGCCTTTACTCTGGCGCTTCCGACCCTTTCCCAACCTCTGCGGGGTAGCCCTGCCAAGCCTGAAAACTGCCCCTTATTCAGGCACAGGCACAGACATGGAGCAGTCAAAGTGCGGGTCCCGAAGGCGGCTTCAGAGCTGAAAAGGCGATATTGCGGAATTCTCACGTGTCAAAATCGGCTTTGAACGATAATGCATCAGGATGGGTGGAAATTTGGATTTCCGCGTTTTTCATAATAAGCTGCCGCTCCTTGGACTATGGCCTTCTCTCCCATATCACTCACTGCGCAACCCATTGGATTTGACTGGCTTTACCATCCCGATGAAACGCTCATCATGGAGGCCTTTCAGTCAGGACAACGGCAACAGGGTAATTAACCATGGCAATCAAACACCTGAGGTCTGCCTTTTTTACGCATTTCCAGCCGGACCAGGCAGCCCATCTCAGTGCCGGAGACTCTCTGAGGGAGCCCGGTGGCGACTACGAGGGCCTGCACAAGCAGATGAAGCGGCTGTTCAACAGCAAGCCCGGTAAGAAATACGGCCGGTTTTCCGAAGATCTGGGCGAGTGCCCGTTCAGCGCCTGGCTGAACGACTACCTGGAAGACAAGCAAACCTTCAGCGCCATGACCGACCGCCTGTTCGGACAGTGGCAGGAGCTCCTGACCGACAGTCAGGAGGAGTTCGATGGCCATCTGATGATCGTCCACGATGCCCTAGCGGACGCCGAGGTGGTTTACCTGTTTATCCTGGAAACCGACAGCGCCATGCGGTTCGATGGCAACCAGTCACTGGATGCGACCGACGTCCTGAGCCTCTCCCGTCTGAACCTGGCCGTTCGCATCGAGCTGGACGACTGGCGCGGCAACAACCCGGCGGAAAACTACCTGACACTGGTCCACGGCCGCGGCACCGGCGAGCCAGGAGAGCTGTTTATCCGTTTGTGCGGGTTTACCAATCAGGTGGATGTGGAAAAGGAAACCATGACCTTCCTGGATGCGGTGGAAGCTTTTGCCAAGTCCTCCGAGCCTGAGAAAGCCGGGGAGGTTCGCAACAAGGCCTATGAGTTCTGTAAGGAGCAGCATGCCCTGGGCGAGCCGGTCGAAATCGAGGCACTGTCTGGCTATCTGGACGAAAACGAGCCGCAACGTTTCAGGGAATTTGCATCGAAAACCGCAGAGCTTCCGGAGAGCGGCGTGCTGCACCCGGATCATCGCAAGGTGAAGAAACTGGTGCGTATCGCGGGCTCCGGGGGTGGCATGAGCGTGTCGTTTTCATCCGACCTGGTGAATCAGGCGGTTTATTACGACCGCGATAAAGATGCTTTGACGATTACCCGGCTTCCCAGGGCGTTGCGGGAGCAGCTGCAGCGGTATCTGGAGGCTCGCGAGGAGTGAGGCGTCCGGAGTGGCCCGCTTCGTAACCTGAGAGCCGGGCGGGTATCCTGCACCCAAATCAGATCGCAACGGATAACACCAGAGCCAGACGGACACTAGCAACAAGCCGAGACAAAGGTGGTTGAAGTTTAAGCACCCCGTTATAATACGCAGTTCCTTTTTGCTGGCGCCCCGTTTCAAAAACCAGTTCCCGGCGCACCATCCACCAGATTACGTGAGACCCATGGCTAAAAAGCTGTACATCAAAACCCACGGCTGTCAGATGAACGAGTATGACTCTGCCCGCATGGCAGACCTGCTCAAAACCGGTGAAACCGTCGAAATGACCGATTCACCCGATGACGCCGACATCCTGCTGCTGAACACCTGCTCCATTCGGGAAAAAGCCCAGGAGAAGGTGTTCCACCAGCTTGGCCGCTGGAAAAGGCTGAAAAGCAAAAAGCCGGAAATGATCATCGGCGTGGGTGGCTGTGTGGCTTCCCAGGAAGGCCAGGCGATCATTGACCGCGCACCCTACGTGGACATGGTCTTCGGCCCCCAGACTCTGCATCGCCTGCCGGACATGATTACCGAAGTGCGCGCCAAGGGTAACGGTGTTGGCGTGGTGGACGTCAGCTTCCCGGAAATCGAAAAATTCGACAACCTGCCCGAGCCCGGCGCAGACGGCCCTTCCGCGTTTGTTTCAATCATGGAAGGCTGCAGCAAGTACTGCACGTTCTGCGTGGTGCCCTATACCCGCGGTGAAGAAGTCAGCCGCCCGGCAGACGATGTGATCGCCGAAGTGGCCCACCTCGCCAGCCAGGGTGTTCGCGAGGTTAACCTGTTGGGCCAGAACGTGAATGCCTACCGTGGCGAAACCCACGACGGCGACACGATGGACCTGGCGGAACTGATTGAGCTGATCGCCACCATCGACGGCATTGATCGCATCCGGTACACCACGTCACACCCGGTGGAGTTCTCTGATGCTCTCATTGATGTCTATGAGCGCGTTCCGGAGCTGGTCAGCCATCTGCATCTGCCAGTTCAGAGCGGTTCCGACCGCATCCTGGCGGCCATGAAGCGCGGCCATACAGCGCTGGAGTACAAATCCAAACTCCGCCGCTTGCGCAAGATCCGCCCGGATATCAGTTTCTCGTCGGACTTCATCATCGGCTTCCCGGGCGAAACCGAGAAGGACTTTGAAGACACCATGAAGCTGATCAACGACATCGGCTTCGACATGTCCTTCAGCTTCGTTTACAGCGCACGGCCCGGCACGCCGGCATCAGATCTGCCGGACGATACGCCGATGGACATCAAGAAACAGCGGCTGAGCATCCTGCAGGATCGCCTGAACCAGAACGTGATGGACATCAGCCGCAAGATGGTGGGTTCTACTCAGCGGATTCTGGTGACTGGCTTGTCCAAGAAAGACCCTGGTGAGTATGCGGGGCGTACCGAGAACAACCGGATTGTGAATTTCCGGCATGAGAATCCGGAGGTTGTTGGGCACTTTATTGATGTCGATATTGTGGAGGCCTATCCCAACTCACTTCGCGGTGTGCCCGTGAATTCGGAGTTGTACTAAAGCTCGGATCCTATTCGTCTGGGGTTTGGAGTTTGGCGAGTGGTGGGGCTCCCCTCCCAAAAAACGCTACGAGCACATCCGTGTGCGCTTGGCGTCGGCCATCCTTGGCCGCCGACATTTTTGGGAGGGGAGCCCCACCACTCTCCGTAGGCCCCAGAGCCGTCTGCCCAGTTTATGCTCCGCATTCGTAGGTTGGATTGGACGAATTCGTAATCGAGCAACATGCCTGTAACGAAGAAACCAGTCGGATTACGCCTCCAGCTACTCCGATCTACTTGTTTTTTAGCATTCGGGCCTGCACATAGAATGATCAGGGCGAGGGCCGGAAGGTGTTTCCAAAAACGTGGAGCGCCAGGGATGGCGCGACCGAGCCCTACAGGGACGTATTTACGGGCGCTTTTTGGAAACACCTTCCGGCCCTTGCCCGTTTCACCAACATCAGATACTCGTTCTCCCAAACCAAAACGGAGCACTTTTGAACGCCAACGATCACAGACAATTTGACCTGCACCCGGTGGACCAGCGTCGGCTGGCGACGCTTTGTGGCCAGTTTGATGAAAACCTGAAGATGATTGAAAAACGCCTGCACGTGAAAGTCGGCAGGCGCGGCCATCATTTCCGAGTTGAGGGTGAGACCGAGCATGTGGCGGCGGCCGTTGAGGTTATCCGGCATCTTTATCGGGAAACCGAGGCTACCGATGACCTTCCTCCGGATACCGTGCATCTGTTTATCCGGGAAACCGGTTTTGAACGCCTGCCCGAAGACGTGCCCTACGATGGCGCTGTGACGGTCATCAAGACCCCCAAGCTTCAGGCCAAGCCGAGGGGCGCGAATCAGCAGAAGTATGTGCACAATATCCGCACCCACGATATCAACTTCGGGATTGGGCCGGCGGGTACCGGCAAGACCTGGTTGGCGGTGGCCTGTGCCGTTGAAGCACTGAAAGACGAGCAGGTGAAGCGGATTTTGCTGGTTCGGCCCGCGGTCGAGGCCGGCGAGAAGCTTGGTTTTCTTCCCGGCGATCTCGCACAAAAGGTCGACCCATACCTGCGTCCGCTGTATGACGCTCTCTATGAAATGCTTGGGTTTGACCAGGTTACCCGGCTGATTGAGAAAAGCGTGATCGAGATTGCGCCGCTGGCGTTCATGCGCGGCCGGACGCTGAACAACTCATTCATCATTCTGGACGAAAGCCAGAACACCACCCGGGAGCAGATGAAGATGTTTCTGACCCGGATCGGCTTTGGCTCCACGGCTGTGATTACCGGCGACACCACTCAGGTAGACCTGCCACGGGGTCAGAATTCGGGGCTTATTCACGCTGCCGGGGTTCTGAGCAAGGTATCAGGTATTGGGTTCACACGGTTCGAAGCAAAGGACGTTGTTCGGCACCCGCTGGTACAGCGGATTGTTGAAGCCTACGATTCCTTTGACGACGGGAGTGCGACGGGCCAGTGAATAAGCTGACTGTGGATTTTCAGCAGGTTTTTGAGGCGCCAGGAATACCTTCGGAGACGCAGGTTCAAAAATGGGCGCAACTTGCCTGGCAGGGCGAGGATCCGTCCGAGGTGACGGTCCGTATTGTCGGAACCGAAGAAAGCCAGGCCCTGAATCATCAGTACCGTGGGCGGGACTACGCGACCAACGTGTTGTCCTTCCCATTTGAGGCGCCAGCCGGTATAACGGTGCCATTGGCCGGAGATCTGGTGATTTGTGCACCGGTTGTCGAGAAAGAGGCCATGGAACAGGAAAAAACCCTGGTCGCCCACTGGGCGCACATGGTGGTGCACGGCATGTTGCATCTCCAGGGTTTTGATCATATTGAAGACGAAGATGCCGAGGTCATGGAAGCCCTCGAAGTCCGACTGCTTGCGCAGCTCGGATTCGGCAATCCCTACGAAGCAGAGGAAACGGAACAAGACTCATGAGCGACGATCAGTCGAGTCGCAGTCAGGGCGGCAAGTCCTGGCTGGAACGTATATCCCAGGCCTTCTCCAGCGGGCCTGAGTCCGTTGAGGACGTGCTGGAAATCCTGCGGGACGCCGAGTCCCAGAACATCATCGATGTTGATGCCATGAGCATCATCGAAGGTGCCATGCAGGTGATCGACATGCGGGTGGATGAGATCATGATCCCCCGTTCGCAAATGGTCACCGTCAAGGCCTCCCAGGAGCCCAAAGAGTTTCTGGGTGAAATCATGGATTCCGCACACAGCCGGTTCCCGGTCATCGGGGACAGCCAGGACGATGTGATTGGCGTTCTTCTGGCCAAAGATCTGCTTCCCCTGGCCCTGAACAATGATCTGAACTGGAACCGTATCCGGGAAATCCTGCGCCCGCCCACCTTCGTGCCCGAGAGCAAGCGCCTGAACCAGCTGCTCAAGGAGTTCAAGGAAAATCGCAACCACATGGCCATTGTGGTGGACGAGTACGGTGGCACTGCCGGGCTTATCACCATTGAAGACGTGCTTGAACAGATTGTCGGCGAAATCGAAGACGAGCACGATTTTGATGAAGAAACCCACATCAAGGCCCGGGGCGATGGCAGCTACGCCGTGAAAGCGGTGACCCCCATTGATGATTTCAATGAGTTCTTCGAAACCGAAATGGACGAAGAGGAATTCGACACCATCGGTGGCGTGGTTCTCAAGGAATTCGGACACCTGCCCAGACGGGGCGAATCGGTTGAATTCGGCGGTTTGCGCTTTACCATTGCCAACGCCGATAACCGTGTAATCCGTCTGCTGCAGGTAACCCGAAGTGAACAGTGACGCGAAAAATACCAGAGCGCTGAAGACCCCGCTTTCCTCAAACGCATTACTTGGCGCGGCAACCCTTCTGGTTGCCGGCGCCATGCAAACCCTGACCTTTTCACCGTTCAACCTCTGGTGGCTGGGACCGGTTTCAGTCCTTCTTATTCTCCTCGTGACGGTTCCGCTGGCTCCAGAGAAGCTCTTCCGGGCCGGTTGGCTTACTGGCCTGGGGCTGTTCGGCAGCGGCGCCAGCTGGGTCTACGTCAGTATCAGCGAACACGGTAATACCGCCATTCCGATTGCCGTTTTGTTGACGGTTCTCTTTGTTGCAGGGCTGGCGCTGTTCCACGGTCTGGCGTTCTGGTTCTGGGGCAAGCTTGCCAAGGAGAGTGCCGCCCGGCGTCTGATCCTGTTTCCCGCTATCTGGATACTTGGCGACTGGCTTCGGGGCTGGCTGCTTACCGGTTTTCCCTGGCTGTATCTGGGCACAGCACACACGGACGGCCCGCTCGCCGGGCTGGCACCTCTGACCGGCGTGCATGGCATCACTTTCTGGATAACGGCCACAGGGGCCGCACTCTACGGGAGTTGGTGGCTCCTGAAACACGCCAAGCCGGTTGCTGCGGGCGCCACTCTTGCGGTGGCGCTGATTCCCTGGCTGATTGCCCCGGCCATGAACCGTGTCGAGTGGACGGAGCTAAACGAGGAGCCTACCTCGTTTGCCGCCATGCAGGGCAATATTCCCCAGCAGATCAAATGGGATCCTGAGTTCCTGAAGGATCAGATCGTTACCTACCTCGGCATGACCGAGGATCACTGGGACACGGATCTGATCCTGTGGCCCGAGACCGCCATTCCGATCCCTCAGGACCAGGCTGGCAAGATCATTGATCACATCAGTGAACAGCTGGGCGACAACAGTACGCTGATTACCGGGATACCCTGGTACGGCTTCAGCGACCGTATTGAAGATTTCACGTTTCACAACAGCATCATGGCCATCGGCAATGGCGAAGGGATCTACCACAAGCAGAAGCTGGTGCCTTTCGGCGAGTACGTGCCACTGCAAAGCGTGCTGCGAGGCCTGATCGGTTTCTTCGATTTGCCAATGAGCGATTTCAGCCGAGGACCGGCGTGGCAGGATCCGCTCAAGGCCAATGGCGTCAATGTGATGCCGTTCATTTGCTACGAGGTCGCCTACCCGGATTTTGTCGCCTTCAATGCCCGGGGCGCGGGCCTGCTACTGACCATCAGCAACGATGGCTGGTTCGGCGACTCCATTGGCCCGTTGCAGCACCTGCAGATTGCCAGAATGCGGGCTCTGGAGACGGGTCGTTACATGCTCCGCGGCACCAACAATGGCGTCACCGCGATCATTAACAACCGCGGTCAGCTGACCGAAACCATCCCCCATTTCGAGCGCGCCACCCTGACTGGCGAGGTATTCACCGCCACCGGCAGCACGCCTTACATGCAGACCGGCTCCTGGCCCGTCCTGACCCTGGCGGTCATTCTGATTGTCTTTGTCCGGGAGCGGGTCATTCCTCCTGTTTCGGCCAGCGGCTCGTAACCCGCTCGTAGTAGTGGGAGCCGCAGGCTTCACAGGGTTCAAGGTGGCTGGTGGCTGTCAGGCAGCGCATGTGCCCGCAGTTCAGGCACTGGAACATGCCAGCAGTGGCCACCTCGCCTGAAATGTACTGGCCCACTTCCTTGTTTTCCAGTTTCTGTCTGAGTTCCAGGAAGTCGACGACGGTTTTATCAGCAACCGAGAACAAACTGTCCGCCAACTGGTGTTCCAGCAGCGCGATATCAAGCTGCAACCATTCGCTCAGGCCTTCACCAGTCTCCTCGACAAAATGCAGCAGGTGTTCAAGATCCCGCTGCAGATAAGCCCCCAGGAGGTTTGCCTCATCCCGGGTCATTTCCTCGAGTTCGTACTCGAACTCCACCGCCCTCTGGACTTCTTCCTCAAGGTTCTGGAGCGATGTTTCCTCCAGGTCATGGAGACGCGTTTTTACCCGCTCCAGCATACGGTCGTAAACTTCCAGTGCCTTGCCTGAGAGATGACTTCTTTCTGGTTGTGTCATGTTGACTCCTTGATACCGCAAATCTGGGTGCAAGAGCCGGACTGCGCCCTCTCTTTCCGGGACACGCTGTGAATACATCCCTGTACGCTTGACTGCAGCATCCATGCTGCAGACAGTCCCGGAAAGAGAGGTCGAAGCCCGTCTCCCAAACCTTGGGAAAACACCTGCCGACTCCACTGCTTATGCCTGGGGCGCTGGCGGCGATGACTCCCCGGGACTGTGAGCAGCATGGATGCTGCGATCAAGCCTACACGGACGTATTCACGGCGTGTCCCGGGGAGTCATCGCCGCCAGCGCTACCCCCATATCAGCAAGTCTGGCACAAGAACAGAAAATTGGCAGACTACCTGTAAAGGCTAGTGTGCGTTAGAATGTCCGGCTCGCTCCAGACGTGATTTTTGATACAGGCTTTTATTTTTCCACACAAGGTAATTTCGGTAATGGCAGGAATGGACGAGCAATACAATCCCCGTGACGTAGAACAGAATGCCCGTGATTTCTGGGAAGAGAACAAGACCTTTATGGTCAAGGAAGAGCCGGGCAAGCCCAAGTACTACTGCCTGTCCATGTTCCCCTACCCCAGTGGCAAGCTGCACATGGGGCATGTCCGTAACTACACCATCGGCGATGTGATTTCCCGCTATCAGCGCATGCAGGGCAAGAACGTGATGCAGCCCATGGGCTGGGACGCATTTGGTCTGCCCGCCGAGAACGCCGCCATTGCCAACAAGACCGCGCCGGCCAAGTGGACCTACGCCAACATCGAATATATGAAGAACCAGCTCAAGCAGTTGGGCTTTGGTTACGACTGGAACCGGGAGCTGGCTACCTGCAAGCCGGATTATTACCGTTGGGAGCAGTGGTTCTTCGCACGCCTTTACGAAAAGGGGCTGGTGTACAAGAAGATGTCCACGGTGAACTGGGACCCGGTAGATCAGACGGTTCTGGCCAACGAGCAGGTTGTGGATGGCCGGGGCTGGCGTTCCGGGGCCCTGGTGGAACAGAAGAAGATTCCCCAGTGGTTTATCCGCATTACCGATTACGCCGAAGAGCTGCTGAACGATCTGGACCAGCTGGAAGACTGGCCTGAGCAGGTCAAGACCATGCAGCGCAACTGGATCGGCAAGTCTGAAGGTACCGAGCTGACCTTCCCGCTGAAAGACCGGGACAGTGGCCTGACCGTTTACACCACGCGCCCCGACACCCTGATGGGGGTGAGCTACATGGCCGTGGCCGCAGAGCATCCGCTGGCGAAAGAGGCGGCGGAGCGCCATCGGGACGTGGCTGAGTTTGTCGAGGAGTGCCGAAACAGCAAGACCGCGGAGGCCGAGCTGGCCACCATGGAAAAGCGCGGCATCGACACCGGTTTCAAGGCAATTCACCCGCTGACCCAGGAAGAGATCCCGATCTGGGTCGCCAACTTCGTGCTGACTGACTACGGCACCGGTGCCCTGATGGCGGTTCCTGGCCACGACGAGCGGGACCATGAGTTTGCCCGCAAATACAAGCTGCCCATCAAGCAGGTTATTGCTGCCCGCGATGGCCGCGAGATTGATGTGCAGGAAGAAGCGTTTACCGAAAAAGGCACGCTGGTGTCTTCTGGCAAATACAGCGGCCTGACCAGCGAGGAAGCCTTCGACGAGATTGCCAGCTACCTGGAAGAACAGAATATCGGCAAGCGCACCGTCAACTACCGCCTGCGCGACTGGGGCGTATCCCGCCAGCGTTACTGGGGTGCACCGATCCCGATGATGACCCTGGAAGATGGCACAGAGATGCCGGTGCCCGATGACAAGCTGCCGGTACGTCTGCCGGAAGATGTGGAAATGGACGGTGTCCAGTCTCCCATCAAGGCCGACCCTGAGTGGTGCAAGACGGAGTTCAACGGCCAGCCGGCGACGCTGGAAACCGACACCTTTGATACGTTCATGGAGTCCTCCTGGTACTACGCACGGTTCTGCAGCCCCAATTACGACCAGGGCATGCTGGACCCGTCCGCGGCCAACTATTGGTTGCCAGTGGATCAGTACATCGGTGGCATTGAACACGCGATCCTGCACCTGCTCTACGCCCGCTTCTTCCACAAGCTCTTGCGGGATGTCGGGCTGGTAACCAGTTCAGAGCCATTCAACCGGCTGCTTTGCCAGGGCATGGTTCTGGCGGAGACCTATTACCGCGACGATGGCAAAGGCGGCAAGGTATGGATTTCGCCCGCCGACGTGACCGTCGAGCGTGACGAAAAGGGGCAGCCCGTTCGAGCAGTACACAGGGAAGATGGTGAGCCGGTGGTTTCCGGCGGTGTCACCAAGATGTCCAAGTCCAAGAACAACGGTATCGATCCCCAGGCTATTATTGATGAGCACGGCGCCGATACGGTTCGCCTGTTCATGATGTTTGCGGCCCCGCCAGAACAGTCCCTGGAGTGGTCGGACAGCGGTGTTGAAGGCGCACACAGGTTCCTCAAGCGGGTCTGGCGTCTGGTGAACGAACACGCCGCCGCTGGTCCGGCACCCGCTCTGGACGCGGCAAGCCTGAACGATGACCAGAAAAACCTGCGACGCAAGACTCACGAAACCATTGCCAAAGTCAGTGACGACATCAGCCGTCGGCTGACCTTCAACACGGCCATTGCCGCGGTGATGGAGCTGCTTAACGAGGTCGGCAAACTGCAAGGTGACGAACCCCAGACCCGGGCGGTACGCCAGGAAGCGCTGGACACCGCAGTGCTTGTGCTGTCGCCGATCGTCCCGCACATCTGCCACACCCTCTGGCAGGCGCTCGGCCACCAGGAGCCCGTGGTTGATGTAACCTGGCCAAAAGCCGATGAAGCCGCCATGGTTCGCAGCCAGATCCAGGTGGTACTGCAGGTGAATGGCAAGGTGCGGGCCAAAGAAGATGTGCCTGCCGACATCAGTAAGGCGGACCTCGAAAAGCTTGCCCTGGAAAACGAGAATGTCATGCGCTTTACAGAGGGAGCGACGGTGCGCAAGGTTATCGTGGTCCCCGGCAAACTGGTGAACGTGGTGGCCAACTGATATGTCCCGGCACTCCGCCCTGAAATCGTCAGCACGCCTGATGCTGACCGCTGTAATGGCGGCGCTGCTTGGTGGTTGCGGATTCCAGTTGCGGGGTGCGCCACCGGTTTCTTCGGCCCTCGAGCCTCTTGCCGTGGATTGCTCCTCACAGGTGCCCGACACGCTTTGCCGTTCCTTGCGTGAACAGCTGAACCTGGGCAAGGTCCGTGTGGCGCCAGTGGCGGAGGCCGACTACATTCTGCGTCTGAAGAACTTCGAGCGTGACCGTCGCGCAAGTGCCATCACCGCCCAGGCCGCAGCCGCGGAATACACGCTGCGTCACTCTGTTGATCTAGAAGTAATCAGCGCGGATCGGATTCCCATGGTGGGCACGACACGCCTGACCACCAGCGAGAGTTACCGCTACGACGAAACCAACGTGCTGGCAAGACAGCGGGAAGAGGAGACCCTCCGCCAGCAAATGGACGATCGTCTTGCGCAGCAGGTGATATTCCGGCTGGCACCATTGACCCCGCAGCGCATCGACGCCATCCGGGCGGATTACCAGCGTGAACAGGAAGCCGACGCCCCAGCCACAGGCCAGCCATGAAGACCAATCCAGGCCAGTTATCCCAGCTGCTAAAAAAGGGCCTCTCGCCCGTCTATCTTATATCCGGGGACGAACCCCTGCTGGTTCAGGAATGTTGTGACCAGGTTCGTAAGGCCGCAAAAGACGCCGGTTTTCATGACCGCCTGACCTTTCACGCTGACCACCAACTGGACTGGAACGCCGTTGGCGAGGAATTCAGTGCCATGTCCCTGTTCGCGGAAAAGCGGCGCATCGAGATTCACTTGCCAACCGGCAAGCTGGGCGACGGCCGCGCGGTACTGGAACGAGTCCTGGCCGACCCTCCAGACGATATCATCCTCGTGCTCATCAGTGCCCGTCTGGACGCGGCGGAAACCCGCCGCAAATGGTACAAGGAGCTTCAGGGAAAGGGCGTACACGTACCGGTGTGGCCCGTCGATGCCGACAAGTTCCAGGGTTGGCTACAGCAGAGGGCCAGCAACCGCGGCCTCAGCCTGACCCGGGGTGCCCTGGCCATCATGAGCGAACGCCTCGAGGGCAATCTGCTCGCCGCGAGCCAGGAGCTCGACAGACTGTCACTGCTCGCAAACGGCAATACCATTGATGAGGAAACCGTTGAACAGGCGGTCCAGGACAGTTCCCGATTCAATGGCTTTGAACTCGTGACCGAGCTGATCAGTGGCCGCGCGCCCCACGCCGGCAAGATGATCACTGTGCTTCAGCAAGAGGGAGAAAACCCGCTCGGTTTGCTATCCGTTCTCAGCCGGGATCTGAACCTGCTGCTTGAGTTGAAATCTGCGGCCGGCCAGTCGGAAAATCCCGCCGCATTCCTGAAAAAACGGGGCGTATTCCAGCCGCAACGTGCCCGCGCAATGGAACAGGCCGCTCGCCGGCTGAACCGGAACCAACTGAATGAGGCCATCACCCTGTGCAGCCAGATCGACCGCGCGGCGAAAGGCTTCGATTCCCTCTCCCCCTGGCACTATTTGCGGGATATGTCTGCCCTGCTCGCCGGCCGTTCCTGATCTGAATCAAACTCAGCCTTCGTTGTGCCCTGTTGGCCCTGCCGGCCCCTTGACAGTTTTTTACGATCGGGCGCATTGTAAGCACACCAACAATCCAAGGAGGTGCTTGATATGAGTCTTCAAGAAGAACTCAAGAAGCTGTCGGAAAAAGTGAAACAATACCGGGATGAGGCGCGCGTCCAGATGCATCTGGCCCGTGAAGACGTTAAGGACGAATGGGAGGATCTCGAACAGGATTGGGATCGTTTCAGAAGCAAGATCGATGAAGTTCTGCACGATGCCGAGAACGCGTCCCAGGAAGCTCGTCAGACCGCATCAAAACTTGGCGAAGACCTGAAAACCGGTTACCAGAACATCCGCAACAAACTGAAGTAATACTGTTAACCCGTTAACATTACGCCACAAATTTCTAGCCTGGAGGCTCCGTGGTTTGGAGCCTCTGTGCCATACTTTACAGTATCCGTGAACAAAGCGTCATAGTTTTGACCCGCTTGATCAGATCCTGACCAGTGAGGCCCGAATTGACAGGGTGCTTGAACACACTGCGAGGTATAAAAGGCGTATGAAAAGATTCTTACTGATACCCACAGCACTTGGCCTATTGCTCACCACTACCCTCGTGATTGGCCAGAATACCCGGTTCAGTGATCCAAAAACCGTTGTTACCGATCACTTCTGGGGTGACCTTTACGCCAGTGGCGGCAATTCCTTCTTCTGCAACACCGCCTTTACAAGCAAAGGATTCGTTCTGACGGACGGTTATGTCTATCCATTGGCCGATGTCCGCAGCGCACTCGACTGTGGCACCTCGCGTCAATGTGAACAGGATAACCGCTACCGTCAGATCGCGTCTGACATGCACAACATGGTACCGGTGCGCAGCCGGACCGAGATGGGCCGGCGAAACGCTCGTTACGAGGACCTGGGCTCGTCAGTAAGCGAAGACGAATGCGGCATTCGCCAGAGCGCCCAGTTCTTTGAGCCCCCGGGGCGGGTAAAGGGAGATGTGGCGCGCACGGTGGCCTACATGGTGGACACCTATGATTTGCCCTGGCTTGGCTCCTCGGCGGTGTTCAAGGGCTGGAACAGGCTGGACCCGCCGGATGATAGCGAGCTGACCCGTCACGGGCGCATTGTCGAAATCCAGGGTAGTGCCAATCCCTTTATTACCAACCCGGAGAGAATGGAGCGACTCTGAGAGTCCGGGAAGCTTGCCCTGCTGACCAATTAACCATAAAAAAACAGGCCCGAGGGCCTGTTTTTTTGTGCCTGAGTCTTGCTGGCTAATCAGAACTCTTCAGCCGTCAGCGCCATCATGGAGTCGCTGCCGCTGCGAATACCTTCAGCCAGTGAAACGGTCTTGGGCAGCAGGCGGTCAAAGTAGAAGCGCGCGGTCTTCAGTTTACCGCTGTAGAATCCGGAGGTATCTGAATCCGCCTGGGGCGCAGCCGCTTTGACGATCTTCGCCCACATATAACCCAGAGCGGTCAGGCCAAACAGATCCAGATAGTCCACAGACGCTGCCCCAATGGCATTCGGGTTATCGCCAGCCTGTTTGATCACGTGCTCGGTTACATCGTCAAGGCGCTCAACCGCTGCCGCAAGAGGCTCGAGGAACGGGCGCAGGTGCTCGTCACCACTGTTCTCTTCAAGGAAGCTCGCGACATCCTGGGCAAACAGTTCGTAGAGCTTACCCTGGGTACCGACCACCTTCCGGCCCATCAGGTCCAGCGCCTGGATACCATTGGTTCCTTCGTAGATCTGGGTAATGCGGCAGTCACGAACCAGTTGCTCCTGACCCCACTCACGGATGAAGCCATGGCCACCGAAAACCTGCTGGCCCATGATGCAGGCATCCAGGCCGCGATCGGTCAGGAAAGCCTTGGCCACCGGTGTCAGCAGCGCCACCATGCCCTCGGCGTGCTTGCGCCGCTCGTCGTCCTCGGCATACTTGGCGATATCCAGCCACTGGGCCACGTAGGTTGAGAAAGCACGACCGCCCTCCACATAGCCTTTCATGGTCAGCAGCATGCGACGGACATCCGGGTGTACCAGAATCGGATCAGCCGCCTTCTCGGGCTGCTGGGCACCCGTAGGCGCACGGCTCTGGGTGCGGTCGAGGGCATAGTCCCGGGCACTTTGCAGTGACGCCTCGGCAGCACCGATACCCTGAATGCCAACCCCGAGACGCTCATAGTTCATCATGGTGAACATGGCCGCCAGGCCCTTGTTCTCCTCGCCGACGAGCCAGCCTTTGGCGCCATCAAAGTTCATGACGCAGGTCGCAGAGCCCTTGATGCCCATCTTCTTCTCGATGGAACCACAGCTGAAGCTGTTACGCTCACCCAGGGAACCATCGTCATTCACCAGGAACTTGGGCACCAGGAACAGGGAAATACCCTTCGGGCCTTTCGGTGCGTCCGGAAGCTTGGCCAGCACCAGGTGGATGATGTTCTCCGCCATGTCGTGCTCGCCCCAGGTGATGAAGATCTTGGTACCTGTGACATTGAAGGAGCCGTCGTCCTTGGGCTCGGCCTTGCTACGGATAATACCCAGGTCAGTACCGGCATGGGGCTCGGTCAGGTCCATGGCCCCGGACCAGACGCCGGAGTACATGTTGGGCAGGTATTTTTCTTTCAGCTCATCACTGCCATGGGCGTCCAGGGCCAGGCAGGCACCGGCCGTCAGCATGGGAGCGAGACCAAAGGCCATGTTGGCACCCTGCATCATTTCCTCGAACTGGGCCACCAGGGTCTTGGGCATGCCCATGCCGCCAAAGTCCGGGTTACCACCGAGGCCGTTCCAGCCGCCTTCAACGATGGTCTGGTAGGCTTCCTTGAAGCCGTCCGGAGAGGTCACCTCACCGTCGTTCCATTTGCAGCCCTGTTCATCACCTTCGCGATTCAGGGGCGCAAGTACACCACTGCTGATCTTGCCGGCTTCTTCAAGAATCGCGTCGGCCGTTTCCGGGTCCACATTCTCGGCAACCTTGGGCAGTGAGGCCCACAGGGAAGGGGCGTCGAAAACCTCATTCAGAACGAAACGCATGTCACGTAGGGGTGCCTGATAATCAGCCATCTAAAACTCTCCAAAATTCTGTCAGTCTGTTCAGGTGGCAATAGGGCCGTTGTTCCGGCCGGTCACACCTGCTCGGGCTATGTGTCCGCTGAAGATTATTTTTATGGGCGTTTATTCTACCCTAAAAACGGACCGCAACTCATGAAAAAAGCCCGCCTCCGGGGAGCGCGGGCTTTGTGTCCTTTGGAACCGTCCTTCGGTGCCCGCGCCTTAGATGGCGAATGCTTCCTCCGGCATGTCCATCAGGCTGTCAGCGCCAGCCAGCATGCTTTCTGCGTGGCCCTTGGCCCTGGGCAGCATACGCTTGAAGTAGAAGCGCGCAGTCTGGATCTTGGCGTTGTAGAACATCTCTTCAGTGGTACCCTCAACCATCTTGTCCAGGGCAACCTTGGCCATACGGGCCCACAGGTAGGCAAACACTGCGTAACCGGAGTACATCAGGTAGTCCACAGAGGCCGCGCCCACTTCCTCACGATTCTTCATGGCAGACATACCAATTTTGGTGGTCAGCTCGCCCCATTCCTTGTTCATCGCCGCCAGCGGCTCGATGAATTCCTTCAGCTGCTCGTCTTCCGCGTTTTCCTTGCAGAACAGATGCACCTGCTTGGTGAAGCCTTTCAGGGATTCGCCCTGGGTCATCAGAACCTTGCGGCCCAACAGATCCAGCGCCTGAATACCGGTGGTGCCTTCATAGATCATGCCGATACGGGCGTCACGAACGTTCTGCTCCATGCCCCACTCGGAGATAAAGCCGTGACCACCAAAGACCTGCATACCAAGGTTCGCTGCCTCGTAACCGATTTCGGTGAGGAACGCCTTGGCAATCGGTGTCAGGAAGCCCAGCGCCTCATCGGCCGCCTTGCGCTCTTCTTCGGTCTTGCCGCTGTGAACAACGTCTGCCTGCTGCGCAGTCAGGTAAATCAGGGCACGGGCGCCTTCTGCAACCGCCTTCTGTGTCAGCAGCATCCGACGAACGTCCGGGTGAACAATGATCGGATCGGCAATACCTTCCGGATTCTTCGGACCGCTCAGTGAACGCATTGCCAGACGCTCCTTGGCGTAGGCAAGTGAACCCTGGAAGCCCAGCTCGGCGGCACCCAGCCCCTGGATGGCGGTACCGATACGGGCCACGTTCATGAAGGTGAACATGCAGTTCAGGCCTTTGTTCTCCGGCCCGATCAGCCAGCCCTTGGCGCCGTCGAAGTTCATCACGCAAGTGGCGTTGCCGTGGATACCCATCTTGTGCTCAATGGAACCGCAGGAAACGGCGTTGCGCTCACCGGCCGAGCCATCTTCGTTCGGCAGGCACTTTGGCACGATGAACAGGGAGATACCCTTGGTGCCTTCCGGTGCACCCGGCAGACGTGCCAGGACGATATGGACGATGTTCTCGGCCATGTCGTGCTCACCGGCAGAAATAAAGATCTTGGTGCCGGTGATAGCGTAAGTGCCATCGGCATTCGGCTCCGCCTTGGTGCGAAGGGTGCCGAGATCAGAACCGCAGTGCGGCTCGGTCAGACACATCGTACCAGTCCACTCGCCGCTGATCAGCTTGGTGAGGTAAGTCTGCTTCTGCTCTTCGGTGCCATGCTCTTCAATGGTGTTGGTTGCGCCGTGGCTCAGGCCGGGGTACATGCCAAAGGACCAGTTGGCAGTACCAACCATCTCGCTCATAACAATGCCCAGGGAACCCGGCAACCCTTGCCCACCATAGTTGGGATCAGCGTTCATGGACGGCCAGCCGCCCTCAACGTATTGCTGATAGGCTTCCTTGAAGCCAGTCGGTGTCTTCACACCGTCTTCGCTCCAGGTACAGCCTTCTTTGTCACCTACCTGGTTCAACGGAGACAGAACCTGCTCACAGAACTTGGCACCTTCCGCGATAATGGCATCCACCATATCCGGAGTAGCGTCTTCGGCACCTTCCAGGTTGGCATAGTGCTGCTCACTGTTAAGCAGCTCGTTCATTACGAATTTGATGTCACGCAGGGGCGCTTTGTACTCAGGCATGGGATCCACCTCGGTTCTCGGTCTCAGCTGAATCAGGTTTGACAGCTTCTGGCCTTGGGTTTGCTCAGACACCGCAACGCTCTGCGCTGCAGCCTTAATTAAACACTTGTTTGAAACATACGTTTACAGGCACAGAATTGTCAATAGCCGGATGCAAAATTTGTGTTGCGAACTGTCACCGGATCACGCGCCACAACAGCGCATGGGGCCGGATCGCACCTTAAGTGCCGGATATCTCTGGAAGGACCTGGATGTTGGAAATTAACCGGTCAGGCAGACACCGGTTGGAAAGAGGAAACGCGATTTTCGTCACCGCTCTGATCAGACTCTCCCATGGCGGAGACCTCACGATAAGCATCGCTCGCGGTTCTTGACGAAGCGCCCGTTTCGGCGGCCAGCTCCGACTGGGCCTGGAGCATGATCTGCATCGCCTGGGCAGCCACCGCTCGATCCTGGCCGGACGGCTCAGCCGGCGCCATGGCCGCCGCCCGGACAATCCGCATCTTCTCAATGGTTGCCTGGGGATCCCCCTGCACGGGAGACAGATCGATAGAGACTTCCCCACCTACTGCATACTGGGCCCCGTCCGGCCCACGCTGGTAGGTGAAGGACATGGCGCCTGCATACTGGCCCCCAACGGCCTGGTGCGCGGCCTCATGGGCACGGACTTCACGGTCCCGCGCTTTCAGCTCAGTGAGTTGTTTCAGCTCTTGTTCAGACAGCCCCTGAGGATTATCGCCTCCCCTGTCACCGGCTTTGGACTCGGGATTCTCCCGTGCAGACTCGGATTTGCCCGACGCCTCAGTGGATCTTGCTCCGGAGGTCGGCGCCTCTGGCTCAGCCGCTGCTGAGCCCGGGGTCTGAACGCGCGGAGAAACCTGGCCTTGGAAAGAAGCCCCGGGAAAAGGAGGCGGAACAGGAGGGAGAGATGAAAGCACGAGCCAGGCGTCCTTTCAGTAATCAGGCCATGATATCAAGAAGCGTTCCCAGTGTTTCGTCGGCGGTTTTTACCACTTGTGCGGACGCTTCGACACTTCGCTCGTAAATCTTGAGATCAACAATGGGTTCAACGAGGCTACCCGCGCCTCCCGCGGTTCCCTGGGGACCATCGGTACCACCACGAGCAATCTTGCGGGCGGCATTTTCCATACCGACCATGCCATCTTGGATGCCCTGGATCCCAACTGAGAGAGTGTTACTGATCATAACTACGCTGCCCGATGACCATAAATTGGCTTTATTAAGCCACAAACCTGGTCAATTTTCAAACAGCCCATCGATATTCAGATAACCAGCCAGCATTTCAGGCCGCGCCTGCTCCAGCCACGGAAGAATACCCAGACAGGGCGCTCCCATATGATTAACCAGATAGTTCAGGGTGTCCTGTTCGCAACTCATGGGCTCAGGCTCGGTGCGATTGGCAACCCACCCTGCCACTCTGAGACCATCACTTCTGATGGCCTCTGCCGTAAGAAGCGCATGATTAATACAGCCAAGACGCAAAGAAACCACGAGAATGACCGGCATGGACAGCTGGCGCGGAAACTCTGAATAGGTTTCCCGATCGTTAAGCGGGACCCGCCAGCCGCCGGCACCCTCAACCAGCAGAAGATCCGCCGGACGAATCTGCAATCCGCGGCAGAATCCAACCAGACGATCAGACGTAATGTGTCGCCCAGCCTGTTCAGCCGCAACATGCGGTGCAATGGCAGGCTCCAGCGCCACCGGGTTGATCAACTCGTAGGCCAGTGGCTCAGTAATGGCATTCTGCAGAATAAGAGCATCTTCGTTGCGAAGGCCCTCCGGCGTCCGATCGCAACCCGATGCGATGGGCTTCATCGCCAAGGTGTGCTTACCCATGGCCTTTGCCGCCTGAAGAATGGCTGCGGATACCAGGGTTTTCCCAACCCCGGTGTCGGTGCCCGTTACGAAAAAGGATTGCTTGGCCATGTGTATTTCCAGTTAACGACTCTTATGGTTTCTGCCAGTAAACCCAGGCAGCCTCATAGCTTGCCATGATAGTGCCATCCGGCTCTTTGGGGTACTGCCTGCACATTTCCCGCATCCGCCCCGGTGCCGTGGCCGCTCGTCGCCGGCCAGCGCCGCGGAAGCCCGCGCCAAGATGGCGAAGCTCACCCGCAAGGGCCATCGGCGATTCGTAGGGTAAGCTGATAGTGCGCTCTTCAACAACGGCATCCGGTAACTCGGCCCGCACCTTGGCCTGCAAGGCAAGGTCAGTCTCGAAGCGATTTACGTGCTGATGGCCAGGATCCGCCGCCTGCCAGGCCGATTTCAACTCACGGAGCGTACCGTCAAGGAGTGTGGAGACCATCAGATTCCCACCTGGCCGCAGGATCCGCCGGCATTCCCGAAGCACGGCGCCGGGGTCATCACACCACTGAATCATGAGATTGCTGAAAATCACATCGACACTGCTATCCGGCAAAGGCAGGTGTTCGGCATCGCCCACGATCCAGCTGATTCCCGCAGGCCCATTCTTGCGAGCCTGTTCCAACATGCCAGGCGACAGATCAACCCCACTCAACGATTCAATCTGCCCGAAATCCGCAAACTTTCGGGTAAACCAACCTGTGCCACACCCCAGGTCCAGCAATGTTAGATCATGATCCTGACTTTCCCGGAACTCAAACTTCTGCAGCATGGTATTGCCCATGAAGCGCTGCAGTCTTGAGGCATTTTCATAGGTGCCACTGGCAATGCCAAAGCCCCGGGCAATATCAGACTTGCGAGTGTCGGAAATGCCCCGGGCTATCTGGTCGGTAGAGATGCTCATAACGCCCATGGCAACGCCTTTTGAGTGGCAAAAAACGCCTGTATCGCCTCCCAGCAATCCGAAGCCGAGCAGCCGCCCGGCCAGTGCGCCATACCCGGTACGAGCGCATGACCGCTTGACGTCGGGACAGCGAGATCATCCGCCCACGACCTGACCACAATATCGTTCTCACCCATCACATGAAGAGCCGGTGTGGCGAGTGAACGCCATAACGCCCTCTGATCTCCGCTTTCCAGCCAGGCAAGACTCGTGACGAGGTGTTCATGCGAGACCAGAGTGCCTTTCTCAAGCCACGTCTTGAGCCTCTGGCGCTCCTGTTTTTCGTCCGCAGAACCGTTGATCATCAACAACAGAAAATGCAGCCAGTAGCGCTGTGGGTCACGGCGGATACCACGGGCAAACGCCCGAAAGTCGCTTTCCGCCATACCATTGAGCCAGCGTTCGTCGGCCACGAACTTCGGAAAACCACCGAGGGTAATAACACAGGACACTGCACCGGTCTCACGCCCGGCGGCCTCCATCACAACCTGACTGCCCAGGGACCAGCCCATCCAAACTGACGGCTCCGGATAAAGTGACAACAGCTCGTCCGTCACCTCCGAGAGCGACTGGCAGCGGCTCAGCAGCTCATCGTCCAGAGACACGGGAACCACCTCCCCCGGCCAATAGCCATAGAGCCCAGATAACATCTCTGCACGAACGCCCCAGCCAGCAACCACCACCAGACGCGGACAGACCCTGCAGGAACTCATACCGCCATGTCCGCTTTTTGAACCAGATGCCGGCAGTCTGACAGCGCGGTCAACAGACAATCCAGGTTCGCCTGGGAATGAGCGGCACTGAATGTAACCCGCAATCGCGCCTCCCCCGCGGGAACCGTCGGCGGGCGAATGGCCGAGACCAGCAAGCCGCGCTCCTCCAATGCCTGACTGAGCGCCAGCGCGTCGTGATTGTCGCCAACCATGATCGGCTGGATCGGAGTATGTGAAGGCATCAATTCATACCCCATGGCCGAGGCCTCCCGACGAAACCGCGAAACCAGACCCAATACATGCTCGCGGCGCCCCTGATCCCGCTCAATAAGATCCAGACTCGAAATGGTTGCCATGGCAAGAGCCGGCGGCATCGCCGTCGTATAGATATAGGTTCTGGCTTTCTGAACCAGATAATCCATCAGCAGCGATGGCCCGGCCACGAATGCGCCACTGGTTCCGACCCCCTTGCCCAGGGTGCCGATCAACACGGGGACATCCTCTTCGGACAACCCCGCTTCAGCGACGCTGCCCCGCCCTTCAGGTCCGAGTACGCCAATTCCGTGAGCATCATCAACCACCAGTAACGCATCGTGGAACCGGCAGACCCGGGCCAGCTCCGCCAGGGGCGCAATATCGCCGTCCATGCTGAAGACCCCGTCGGTCACCACCAACTTGTGCCCGGACGTCTCCGCCAGCATCGCCTCCAGCGCCGCGACATCGCCATGGGCATAACGGCGAACCCTGGCCCGGCTCAGGATACAGCCGTCGATGATGGATGCATGATTCAGGCGATCCGAAAAAATCGTATCGCCCCGCCCGGCCAGTGCCGAAATAACGCCCATATTCGCCATGTAGCCAGTGGAGAAAAACAGCGCCGAACTGCGTCCGGTAAACTCCGCCAGACGAAGCTCCAACTGGTGATGGGCATCATGGTGACCACAAATCAGATGGGAAGCCGCGCCCCCAAGGCCTGTTTTGGAAAGCGCATCACGGAGGGCCTCGATATTGGCAGGGTTATTGGCAAGACCAAGGTAATCATTACTGCAGAACGACAACAAAGGTTTGCCGTCAGCAATGAGAGAGGGCCTCTGAGGACCGGCTACATGCCGACGCGTCCGATACAGACCGGCCTGTTTCCGCTCTTCGAGTTCAAGGGCAAAATCCCGCACGATAGCACCTGGAGGTTAACTCAACGATCCGGGCAACGAGCGGGTGAGCTCGCTGCCTCCCAAGATCAAATACTCAGGCAGACTCCCGCGTAGCGTCGTAGAACATGTGACGGGTCGCCTCATACTCCACGGCCTCGGCAATCGCCTCCTCTTCCTGCTCCTCCGACGCACACTGCTCCCGCTGCTCTGGGCGAATACCGAGGCGTTTGAACAACAGCATATCGGCATCGGCCTCCGGATTGGAGGTGGTCAGGAGCTTTTCGCCGTAGAAGATCGAGTTGGCACCAGCCATGAAACACAGAGCCTGCATCTGCTCATTCATGTTTTCACGCCCAGCTGACAGGCGAACGTGGGAAGCCGGCATCAAGATCCGCGCCACCGCAATGATGCGGATGAACTCGAATGGATCCAGATCCTCGACATCCTCCATGGGCGTACCTTTCACCTTCACCAACATGTTCACCGGCACACTCTCCGGATGGTGAGGAAGGTTTGCCAACTGCATCAGCAGACCAACCCGGTCATCCTCGTCTTCGCCCATACCCATAATGCCACCGCAACAAACCTTCATTCCGGCCTTGCGAACATTGTCGAGAGTGTCCAGTCGATCCTGGTAGGTTCGAGTGGTGATGATGTGGCTGTAGTACTTCTCAGAGGTATCCAGGTTATGGTTGTAGTAATCCAACCCGGCATCGGCCAGTTCTGCCGCCTGCTCCTCTTTGAGCATGCCAAGGGTCATGCAGGTCTCAAGCCCCAGGGACTTCACCTGTTTGACCATGTCCAGAACATAAGGCATGTCCTTCTTCGAAGGACTGCGCCAGGCGGCGCCCATGCAAAACCGGGAAGCCCCCTTTTCTTTCGCGGCCCTGGCCTCAGCCACAACTTTTTCGATTTCCAGCAGCTTCTCTTTCTCAAGACCGGTGTTGTAATGACCGCTCTGGGGACAGTATTTGCAATCCTCCGGGCAGGCGCCGGTCTTGATCGACAGCAAGGTGCTTACCTGAACCTCGTTAGGATCAAAATACTGGCGATGCACACTCTGGGCACGGAACAGTAGATCGTTAAAAGGGAGTTCGAAAAGCTCGCGAGCTTCCTGCAGTGTCCAGTCGTGGCGGAGTTCTGTAGCGGTCATGTAAAAGTCCTGTTAACCTTTCCCGGTCTCTGGGTTTACGGATGAATCAGATGATAAAGGGACTGAACTGGCTGTCAACCTTCGTGGACAAAAAGGTTAACAGCATCAGGCACGGCGGACTGTGTGTCGCCTGCCTTTCCTCACAGGCATTCAACGGCTTATGCCAGCCTTGCCGGGGCGACCTACCAGTGAACCGCTGGCACTGTCGCTGCTGCGCCCTGCCCCTGGCTTTTCCCTCCTCGGAGCTGCTCTGCGGTGACTGTATGAAACACCCGCCGGCTTTCGATAGCTCTTTTATTCCCTGGCGCTACCAGTACCCACTCGACGGCATGATTGGCCGATACAAGTATCGGGGCCAGCGCAAGTTCGGAAGACCATTGATGGCGGATTTTGCTGACTTGGTGCAGAAGGCTCGGCTCGATGGTGCTATCGCAATGCCAGAAGTACTGGTACCCGCGCCAATGGATGCGCGGCGACGCCGGCAACGCGGGTTCAATCAGGCCCAGGACATTGCCGAGACGATTGCCAGCGCCCTGGATCTCCCGGTCGACAACGGACTTGTCAGAAGGGTTCGCCGTGTCCGGTCTCAACGGGAGTTGAACCGGGAGGCCCGACTGGCGAATCTTCGCGGGGTATTTGAGGTCATCCCGCCAGTGCCAGAGCGAATAGCGATTGTCGATGATGTGGTGACCACCGGCGCGACCGTCAGGGTTTTATCATCAGCACTTCGGGAGGCCGGGGCCCGGAACATTCAGGTTTGGGCACTAGCCCGGACGCCAGGTTAAGACAGCAAAGCTTTTACACGCTCAGCAATTGCCAGGCAGGATGTTAAACCCGGCGATTCGATACCGAACAGATTAACCAGTCCCGGCATACCGTGCGTCTCTGGACCATCAATCCGGAAATCCGCGAAGCCACCATCGGGGCCTATCAGCTTCGGTCGGATGCCGGCATAGGCGGGCTGAAGTCGGGTCGGGTCGAGTCCTGGCCACCATTGGCGGATGCCTCTGGCGAAGCCTTCCTGGCGGCTGGGTTCCACGGTGTAGTCTTCCTTTTCGATCCACTCTACATCCGGACCGAAACGGGCCTGGCCAGCGAGATCGAGAGTCAGGTGGATACCCAGGCCCCCGGGTTCAGGAACCGGATAGATCAGGGTCCTGAAAGGTGTTCGTCCGCTGTAGCTGAAGTAGACGCCCCTCGCGAACCATTGCCGGGGAATGCAGTCGTCGGGCAGACCTGCCCAGTTTTTTGCCAGCGGGACGGCGCCGAGCCCGGCGGCGTTAATGACATTTTTCGCTTCCAGAATTAGCGGGGTTTCGCCTGCCACGTTTAGACGGTGCCGCTGGCTATCCGATTCAGCAGCCGCTACCGGTGAGCGTAGAGCGAGCTGGCCGCCGGCATCATGGAGCTCGCCAAGCAAGGAGAGCATCAGCCCGTGGCTGTCGACAATACCGGTTTCGGGGGACCAGAGCCCCGAGCTGGCGCAAATACCCGGAGCGCCTCGGGCGACTCTTTCGCCATCATACAGCTCAAGTTCAACACCGTTGCTGGCTGCCGCAGCCTGAATATCAAAGAGCTTGTCATTCTGTGCCTCGTCGACGGCAACAATCCACTTACCGCATTTACGGTGTCCAACCTTGTGCGTCAGGCAATAGTCGTAAAGCTGCCGTCGACCCTCAACACACAACTCCGCCTTCAGTGATCCTTGCGGATAATAAATGCCGCCGTGAATGACTTCGCTGTTTCGTGAGGAGATGCCCTCACCAAACCGGTCTGAGCTTTCCAGAACGATGACCTCATGCCCGGCTCTAGCCAGAGCGCGGGCAATAGCCAGCCCAATGACACCGGCGCCGATAACAACGGTTTGGATTTCCAGCACTTCTGTCGACACTTATGGTTGGCCCTGCTCCACTGACAAGAGGTTGAGCATATCCTATACCGCCAGCCCGGCGAAAACGGGCGCCGGCGGGCTCAATACATTACTCAAGAGCCCATACCGGTTATACTTGGCTCCGGAAAGTAGTGCATGGAGCCCGGCTTATGATGTCTGACAGGAAGCAGTTTGTTCTGGTAATGGTGGTGGCGGCCCTCTTTGTCGGGTGGCTAGGCTGGCGGGGCTTTGAAGTAATCAGCCTGAACGAGCGGCTGAAAGCGGATGAGGTGGTTGCCAGCTACCCCTACAAGCACCGGGTACTGAGGGTGGAGGGCGACACGGCCATTATGAGCTCACTGCGGTCCCACACCACGTCCACCCACAAGGCGCTGAGTGCGGTATTTCCGAGTATGCGCAATCTTGGGGACAGTCATCGCGACTGGCAGCGGGCAGAACGCGAGCTTGCACAGGTTCAGGCCCGTGCCGGAGACGTTATTCTTGGGGCTTCTGGCATCAGCCGTATCCGCTGGGAGCTGGACGAAAACTGGTACCATCTGCAAACCATGAAATCCAAATACGACACAAGGCTCTGAAACGCCCTTTATGACCCATGACCCCTCACTTGCGGCATCCACCCACCCCTACGATTCCCTGACGCCGGATATCATTCTGGATGCGATGGAAGAGGCAGGGTTTGCGGTAAGTGGCCGGCTGTTCGCGTTGAACAGCTATGAAAACCGGGTCTATCAGGTAGGCCTGGATGAAGGCGCCCCGGTAATTACCAAGTTCTATCGGCCGGGCCGATGGAGCGAAGCGGAAATCCGCGAGGAACATACATTCACCCTGGAGCTCCTGGAAGCCGACATTCCGGTTGTAGCACCTATGAAGCTGGCGACCGGGGACACGCTCGGGCGCCATGGTGAGTTCCTGTTTGCGGTATTTCCGCAGCGTGGCGGGCAAGCACCAGACACCAGTGTTACCGATACCCTTTACCGGCTGGGGCAATGGCTGGGTCAGATCCACAATATTGGCGCCAAAAAACCGTTTGCCCATCGCTCGGGCATGGATTTGCTGGATGGCATCGAAGCCAGCAATCGGCTTTTGTTACGGGGAGACTGGATTCCCACGGATCTGAGGCCAGCCTGGGACAGCCTGATTCCTGACCTGCAAAGACTCTGTGCCGCTCGGGTTGACGAAGCCGGTCCGGTGGAAACCCTGCGACTTCATGGCGACTGCCATGCCGGTAATATTCTCTGCCGGGACGAACAGATGCTGTTCGTGGATCTCGACGATTGCCGCACCGGGCCCGCCATTCAGGATATGTGGTTGCTGCTGAACGGAGACGACTTCGAGCGCGGCGCCCAGCTGGGAGAGTTGCTGGAAGGCTATGAAATGTTCCGTGATTTCAATCGCCGCGAGCGCCACCTGATTGAGCCGCTACGCTGCTTCCGGCAGATTGCCCATTGCGCGTGGCTGGCAAAGCGCTGGGATGACCCTGCATTTCCGCGATTCTTTCCCTGGTTTGCCCAGCCACGGTTCTGGTCAGACCAGATTCTGTCGCTCCGGGAGCAGTTATCAGCCTTGCAGTCACCGGCCATCACGGTGCCGGGACAATACTGACCAACACTTTTAATTCGTTTGATTTGAGGTATGCATGAGCCAGAATGAGGCCCGTTACACCGTCCGTAGCCTGATCGTAACCGCTGTGGTTGCGGCTATTGGCACCGTTCTTGTATTGGAGATGAGCGGCAGGATCAACCACAGCGAGAACAAGGATCATATGCCTGTTGGCGATTTCCAGGCCATCCATGTAACCGAGGAGGATCCGTTTCGCATGTCGCCCAAAGCCTCGGAACTGCACGCCGTTTGCGAAAATGGTTACCTGGCAATTGCCGCCGATGTGGATCCCTCGTTCCGGGGAATCCTGGTGGACTATAAAAATCGCGGCGTACGCTGCTCAAGGCCCTCCCCAACCGGGCCTGCCGTTCTGCCCGCCCCCGAGACTCCGGACACCAATGAATAAATCCCGCAAGCCGTCGGAGGCACCCGAGCAGACCACGGACCGGCTGTTTGCCACAGAGCGCCGGCCGGAGGACTTCCGATTCGACGCATCGGTGGCAAGGGTGTTTCCGGACATGATCCGGCGCTCGGTGCCGGGCTACACCACCGTCATTCCGATGATCGAGGTTATCTCGGAGCAATATGCCCAGCCCGCCACCAACTGCTATGACCTGGGCTGCTCACTCGGCGCTTCCACGCTGGCAATGCGCCATGGTATCGCCAATGCGGACTGCAACCTGATCGGAGTGGATAACTCGAGCGCCATGATCGAACGCTGCGAGCATTACATTGCACTGGACGACAGTGCGCTCCCCGTTACCCTCAGGTGCGAGGATATTCTGGACACCGAGCTGAGTAATGCCTCGGTGACCACTCTGAATTTCACCTTGCAGTTTGTCGATCCGGAGAAGCGGGCCGGCCTGCTTGCGCGCATTGCTGATGCCACGCGTCCTGGCGGTGTCCTGATCCTGTCGGAGAAAGTTCGCTTTGAATCTGACGACGAGCAAGCCATTCAGACCCGACTGCATCACGAATTCAAGCGCGCCAACGGCTATTCGGATCTTGAAATAAGCCAGAAACGCACGGCGATCGAACAGGTGCTGATTCCCGAAACACTGGCTGCGCACAAGGCGCGCCTGTTGTCGGCAGGTTTCGATGACGTGGTGGTGTGGTATCAGTGCTTCAACTTTGTTTCCATGCTCGCCATAAAGGCCAACCAAACCACCGAATGACCATGGCAGACTTTGACTGGAAAGCCCGGTTCGGGCCTATCATCGATGAACTTGAGAAAGACGGCCTGGAGCACTGGGCGACGCAACTCCAACAGCAACTGACCCACCGCTTTGAGGACCGCCCCCACGGCGATCTCGATCGCTGGCAAGCTGCCCTTGACCAGCTACCCGGTCTGACTCAGGTAGACGCGCAACTGGACCAATCCGCGGTAACCCTGACCTCCAGGCAGCCCCTGACCGTGGCACAACGGGAGCAACTGGAACTCGGATTACGCGGCCTGATGCCCTGGCGCAAAGGCCCCTTCGACTTCTTCGGTACATACATCGATACCGAATGGCACTCTGACTGGAAGTGGGACCGCGTGTCGCCCTATCTTTCAGACCTTTCCGGTCGCCGCATACTGGATGTGGGTTGTGGCTCCGGGTATCACTGTTGGCGCATGCTGGGCGAGGGCGCGGGCCGGGTGATCGGCATCGACCCGGGGCTGCTGTTCCTGTTCCAGTTCTTCAGCGTCAAGGACTACCTCGGTGATGTCCCGATAGACCTGCTGCCCGTTCGGATGGAAGACCTCCCCGCCGACCTTGAAACCTTCGACACCACCTTTTCCATGGGGGTTCTCTATCATCGGCGCTCACCGCTCGATCATCTGCTTGAACTGAAGGGGACGCTTCGCAGGGACGGGGAACTGGTACTGGAAACACTTGTCGTTGAAGGCCCTGAGGGCTTCAGCCTGATGCCCGAGGATCGCTATGGGCAGATGCGGAACGTCTGGTTCCTCCCCTCCTGCGACACACTGCTGCGCTGGCTGGAGCGCACCGGCTTCCGGAATGCCCGGGTGGTCGATGTCACCCCTACGACCACAGACGAACAGCGAAGCACCGACTGGATGCGTTTCAACTCCCTCCAGGATTTTCTGGATCCGAACGACCCCTCAAAAACCGTGGAAGGATACCCGGGGCCGTTGCGTGCTACCGTGATTGCCGAGAAGCCCTGAACACAAAAAAACCGCCGTGCCTTTTAAGCAGGGCGGTTTTTTTTAACGTTGGCGATTACTCGCCGAACGGGTGACGCAATGTAATCGTCTCGATACGATCCGGACCAGTAGATATCACATCGATCGGCGCTTCGATCTGCTCTTCCAGGAAACGGATGTAGGCCTTGGCGTTCTCCGGCAACTGATCAACGCTGGTCAGGCCAACGGTGCTTTCGCTCCAGCCGGGCAGTTCCTCATAAACCGGCTCGATGTCCTTGTAGCTGTCGCAGCCGATGGGCGGCCGGAAAATCTCGCCGTTAGGCGTCTTGTAGCCTACGCAAACCTTCACGGTTTCCAGTCCGTCCAGCACATCCAGCTTGGTCAGACAGATACCGGACACACTGTTGATCTGGATGGCGTGGCGCAGAGCCACCGCATCGAACCAGCCACAACGGCGGGCGCGCCCGGTTGTAGTGCCGACTTCGTTGCCCTTCACCGCCAGGTGGTTGCCCATATCGTCGAACAGTTCGGTCGGGAACGGTCCGGAGCCTACACGGGTGGTATACGCCTTGGTGATCCCCAGCACATAGTCGAGGAACAGCGGGCCGAAGCCGGAACCGGTGGCCGTGCCGCCAGCGGTGGTGTTGGAAGAAGTCACATACGGATAGGTGCCAAGATCGATATCCAGCAGCGAGCCCTGGGCACCCTCGAACAGGATATTCTCTCCACGCTTACGGAAATCATGCAGCATGTCAGTCACGTCTGCCGCCATGGGCAAAATTTCCTCGCCCATCTGCTTCAGCTCTTCCAGTGCGGCATCAATGTCCTCAGCCTCTTCCTTGAAGTACTCGGTCAGGATGAAGTTGTGGTATGACATGATCTCCCGGAGCTTCATTTCGAAGTCGGCGGGATTGCACAGATCGCCCAGGCGCAGGCCACGACGGGAAACCTTGTCTTCATAGGCCGGGCCAATACCGCGACCGGTTGTGCCGATCTTGTCGACACCACGAGCCCTTTCACGGGCCTGATCAATTCGAACATGAGTACGCAGAATGATCGGGCACGCCAGACTGATGCGGAGGCGATCGCGAACCGCCACGTCATTGGCTTCCAGCTCGCGCACTTCTTTCAGCAGAGCCTCGGGCGACAGGACAACACCGTTGCCGATGAGGCAATAGACGTGTTGCCGCAGAATGCCGGAAGGAATCAGGTGAAGCGCTGTTTTCTTGCCGTCAATTACCAGGGTATGACCGGCATTGTGCCCGCCCTGGAAGCGGACAACCGCTGCAACCTTGTCGGTCAGCAGGTCAACAATCTTACCCTTGCCTTCATCACCCCACTGGGTGCCCAGCACAACAACATTTTTACCCATGATTCTCTCTCAATGCGGCTGCCCCGCAGGACAGGCGTTTCGCAAGTTTACCTGTAAATGAATTCACCGAGGCCCCGGGGGCATCAGCCCAGCTTCTGCACAACCCATTGGCCACCCTGTTTGACCAGCTCACGGTCACAGCCTCTGGCGGCAGGGTTAACGCCCTCGTCTTCGGGAAGGGCACGAACAACGGTTTCCGTCATTCTCAGACCGGAGATCACGCCTTCCAGGGCGGGGTCGTCATCCGCCGGCGCCCAGACAGCGCCGGCACTGCGAGTCACGCGCTCGCCAAGAGAGACGAGCGAGCGAATATCAAGACTGAACCCCGTTGCCGGGCGGGCGCGGCCAAAGTCACTTCCAATCGCATCATAACGGCCACCCTTGGCCACGGAATCGCCGTGGCCCGGCACGTAGGCTGCAAACACCAGGCCCGTGTGGTAGTTGTAGCCACGAAGCTCACAGAAATCGAATCCGAAGCTGATATCCGGGTAATCCCTTCCCAGCATGTCAGACACACGCCCAAGCTGGTCGAGTGCCGCGTCCAGGCTGTCAGAGGCACCCTGCAGGATCCGACGGGCCTCGTTCAAGGCTTCCGGGCCACCACTGACCCGGGCAAGCTCACGCAAACGAGCACCCGCAGAGCCTGGAGGGCATTGACCGAGCAGTTGATCAAGCTCCGGCACCGATTTGCGGGCCATGGCATCAAAAATGGCGCTCTCCGTATCCCGATCAAAGTCCGCCTCGCCGATCAGACTCTCATAGATGGCAACGTGAGCCAGATCCAGATGGATACGGGGCAAGCCGGCAACCCTGAGGGTTTCCAGCATCAGGCTGATCACTTCCATATCCGCCGCTTCAGAGCCACTGCCAAACAGTTCGCAGCCGGCCTGAATCGGTGTTCGACCTGTCAGCATATGCCTTGGGCGGGTGTGGAGTACGTGCCCTGCATAGCAAAGACGGGTGATCCCTTCCTGGCCCAGGGTATGGGCATCAATGCGCGCCGCCTGAGGCGTCATATCGGCGCGAACACCCATCATCCGCCCGGTCAACTGATCGGTGAGCTTGAAGGTCTGAAGCTCCAGATCGTTTCCGGTTCCGGTAAACAGGGATTCGAGATATTCAATGAGCGGTGGGATTACCAGCTGGTAGCCCCAGCGCTGGCAGGTATCCATTACATCCCGACGCAGGGATTCGATCCGTCCGGCCAGCGGGGGAAGAATGTCCTCTACCCCGTCTGGCAGTAACCAGCGATCAGATACTGTCATGAGATTCCGTTGTCCGTTATATCCGCTCCGGCACAGGTGGCTGGGGGGATCACACAGGATTTAAGGCGGCACTCGGCAAAAGCCCGACACAAAACCGGCAGAATTTTACACGGTTGCCGGGCACAAAAAAACCGGAATACAGAGGTATTCCGGTTTTTGGTCTCAACGTGCAGGGTTAACGGGCACCCTGCGGATCGTTCAGGAACTTCATGAACGCGCTGTTGGAATCAATCACCATGATGTCATCCTTGCTCATGAAGGTATTGCGGTAAGCCTGCAGGCTCCGGTAGAAGCTGTAGAATTCCGCGTCGGAGCCGTAGGCATCGGCGTAGATTCTGGCCGCTTGACCGTCACCTTCACCCCGGGTTTCTTCTGACTGAGCGAAGGCTTCCGCGAGAATAACGGTTCTCTGACGATCCGCATCGGCGCGAATACCTTCGGCCAACTCCCGACCCCGCGAACGGAATTCCTGAGCCAGTTTCTCACGCTCGGTCGCCATCCGACGGTAGACGTTTTCGCTCACCTGACCCGGGAATTCGATAGCCTTTACACGAATGTCGAGAACCTCGATACCGAATTCGTTCTGGGCAGTCTGGTTTACGCGATCCCGCAGCGTGTGCATCAGCTCATCCCGCTGGCCCGAGACCACTTCGACCATGGTCCGGATACCAAACTCGTCCCGCAGGCCGTTATCAACACGGGAGGACAACAGGGACTGAGCGCGGAACTCGTCACCGCCAGTCGCTCGATAGAACTGGTCCACATCACGGATCTTCCAGGCAATATACGAATCCACATCCAGCGGTTTCTTCTCCACGGTCAGATACTGCCGCGAGGGCAGATCCATGGTGAGAACCCGGATGTCGAATTCACGAACCTGGTCGATGACCGGAACCTTGAAATGGATACCGGCCTGGATATCGGTCTCTACCAGCTCACCGAACCGGAGCAGAACACCCCGATGGGTTTCCGGAATGATGTACACACTGGACAGTACCAGCAGGACAACGATCAGGGCGCCTGCAAGGCCCACTACACCTTTAGGTCCCATAATTATCTGCTCCTCCGAACGGTAGTATCCTGCCTGCTTCGCAGTTCCTGAAGAACCTGATCAGTCAGGGTCTGGATGTCCACGTTGCCCTGGTTGTTGCCGGAGGATGATCCACCGGTACGGGGCAGCGAGCCCTGGGTCAGTCGATCAAGCGGCAGGTACATCATGTTGCCACTGCTCTCCGTATCAACCAGGATCTTGCTGCTGTTAGCAAGGACTTCTTCGACCGTCTGTAAGTACAAACGTTCGCGAGTGACTGTCGGAGACATCTGATAGACGGCCAGTAGCTCAAGGAAACGCGAGGTCTCACCACGGGCCCGCTCGATCACCTCTTCCTTGTAGGCGTTGGCTTCTTCGATCATGCGCTGGGCCTCACCACGAGCCTCCGGAACGATCCGGTTGCGGTAGGTTTCAGCTTCTTCCTTCACCCGCTGCTCGTCCTCACGGGCCCTCTGGACTTCACGGAAGGCATCCTGGACCGCTGGTGGTGGCTGGGTGCTTTCAACGTTAACCCGCACCAACTCCAGACCAGTGCCGTATTCCCGCAGGAACATCTGGAGCCTTTGCTCGACCCGCACGGCCAGTTCTGCACGACCTTCGGTCAGTACGTCGTCGAGTGTCGAGCTACCGACCTCGTGACGGATCGCACTATCCGTTGCAAAGGCCAGCGCCTGGTTGGAGTCACGCACATTCAGCACGTAGGCTTCTGCGTCGCCAACGCGGTACTGCACCTGGAGGTCAACCGTTACCAGGTTTTCGTCCTGGGTCAGCATCTGGCCACTGGACTCAGCGGTACGCACGTTAGTCACGCGGACCTTGGTGACGCTATCGATCAGTGGCACCTTGAATCTCAGGCCAGGATTCTCGGTCTGGTGGTATTCACCGAAACGGAGAACCACCGCCCGCTCCTGTTCGTCCACGGTATAGAAGGACTGGAAGATGACATAGCCGACCACCAGTATGGCTGCCAGTGCGAGAATCGCACCAAAACCACCGGCGCTGCCGCCGCTACTGCCACCGCTGCCGCCGGACTTGCCACCCTTGCCGCCCAGCATCTTGTTGAGCTTGTCGAGACCTTTTTTCAGCGCCTCATCGAGGTCTGGCGGCCCCTGATCATTGCCGCGTCGACCACCACCGGTACCCCAGGGGTCATTGTCGTTACGGTTTCCACCCGGTTCGTTCCAGGCCATAGTGCTCTCCGTTACTGACTTATAAATAGAATGACTGCAAATACTAGGGATTTATCTCCGCCCCGGCAATAGCCGCTGCGGTTTCAGGCGTGACCCACGTCCAGCCTGACTGACTTTTCATTCACACCGGCGCGGCTCAGCAGCTGATGCCAATCCCGGTTCTGCAGGCGCACCTCAACCACCGTGTCGCCGGTATCCCGGTATTCCTCGCTGATCACCGATCCTGCCTCATGCAAAAGTGCACGCAGTTTGCCATCCGCGGGACCCAGCAGGACAAAGTGGTGAACGACGTCTTCGGCCACACGCTCCACGATCGCATCGAACAAGCCGTCCAGGCCTTCGCCAGTAACCGCGGAAACCCACGCTCTCACCGGGATACCCTCTTCGT
This sequence comes from Marinobacter sp. DSM 26671, assembly GCF_900112835.1. NCBI lineage: Bacteria > Pseudomonadati > Pseudomonadota > Gammaproteobacteria > Pseudomonadales > Marinobacteraceae > Marinobacter > Marinobacter sp. DSM 26671. The sequence continues at coordinate 212,724 of NZ_FONF01000005.1, forward strand.
TGCGCTCAACCCGAGGCGTGAAATTTTCAAGCAGATCAATCTTGTTGAACACCTGCAGCATGGGAATGTCGTCCGCCCCGATCTCCGCAAGCACTTCCTCAACCTGCTCAATGTTCTCCTCGCGGCGCGGGTCATGGCTGTCGATGATGTGAAGCAGCAGCGTCGCCTGCGTTGTTTCCTCAAGCGTCGCCCGGAACGCCTCAACCAGCTTGTGCGGCAGATGCCGGATGAAGCCCACGGTGTCCGCCATTACGACCGGCCCGACATCCGGAAGTTCCAGCCGCCGCAACGTCGGATCCAGCGTGGCGAACAGCTGGTCTGCAGCATATACGGAGGAAGTGGTAATACGGTTGAATAAAGTGGATTTACCGGCGTTGGTATATCCAACCAGCGATACGGTGGGGATGTCAGCCCGCTGACGGGCCCTGCGGCCCTGGTTGCGCTGGCGACGAACCTTTTCCAGACGCTTGTGGATAGACTTGATGCGCTCCCGCAAGAGCCGGCGGTCGGTTTCCAGCTGGGTTTCACCAGGCCCGCGCAGCCCGATACCACCTTTCTGTCGCTCAAGGTGGGTCCAGCCCCGAACCAGTCGCGTGGACATATGCTCGAGCTGCGCCAACTCTACCTGAAGCTTACCTTCGTGAGTCCGTGCCCGCTGAGCGAAGATATCAAGAATCACACCGGTGCGGTCCAGCACACGGCACTTGAGCTCGTGCTCAATGTTGCGCTCCTGGCGTGGGCTCAGGGCATGGTTGAACAACACCACATCCGCTTCGTTCGCCGCTACTGCATCACGAATTTCTTCCAGCTTGCCCTCACCAACGAAAAATCTGGGGCTGGGCTGCTTGCGGGACCCGGTAACGGTTGAGACAGGCTCAACACCGGCAGAGGTGACCAGCTCCCGGAACTCACCGGGGTCTTCGGTACCATCGTGGGCAGTAAAATCGATGTGGACGAGGACCGCGCGCTCACCGACATCAGGACGTTCAAACAATTGGCATCAACTCCGGGGTAAACACATGATGAGGGTCATAAAAACAAACACCCGCAGCCACAAGACCCCTTGTCGGGATCCTCTGGAACGCGGGTGGCAAGATCGGGAAACGGATGGATCAGTCTTCAGACTCGCCCTCTCCTCCCGGAGCCTGCTGCGGAATGCGGACATTTCGGGCAGGAACCACAGTGGAAATAGCGTGCTTGTAGACCATCTGGCTGACAGTATTTTTCAGCAAAATCACGAACTGGTCGAAAGACTCAATCTGGCCCTGAAGCTTGATACCGTTGACCAGAAAGATGGAAACCGGAATGCGTTCCTTGCGCAATGCATTGAGGTAAGGGTCTTGTAACGAATGCCCTTTTGACATGTGTTTTCTCCTGTTTTTAGTAAATGCAGATCGTCATTTGTCAAAATTAAATGTGGTGCGAAGTCGGATTTTTTTCAAGGCTACCTCAGCGATATGTTTGTCGCCGCTGTCCAGCCAGTCCACATCTGACCACTTGCGCAACCAGGTCAACTGCCGCTTCGCCAGTTGGCGTGTTGCTGCCACTCCCTTGCTGACAAATGTCTCGTAGTCGTCTTCCCCGGACAAATAGCTCCAGGCCTGGCGATATCCGACACAACGCATGGAAGGGAGATCAGGGTGCAGGTCGTCCCGGATCATCAGAGCCCGAACTTCATCAACGAACCCCGCCTCCAGCATTTTTAGAAACCGCAGGCGAATCCGCTCATGAAGCACCCGCCGCTCAGGCGGCGTCACGGCAAGTTGAATTACAGTATACGGAAGCAAAGATGTTTCGTCTGCCTGCCAGCGAGTGAAATAGGTGTAATCCTCAATGTCGCCGACCTGCGCCACTGCCGTCGTTTGCTCACAGCCACCCTGATCGGCTCGCCAGAACTCCGAAATCGGCTTGCCGGTAAGGCGCAATACCTCCAGGGCCCGCATCAGACGCTGCCGGTTGTTCGGATGGATCCGCTCGGCTGCCACCGGATCACTGGCCCGCAGCTCTTCATGCAAAGCCTCCCAACCCCGCTCCTCTGCCTCCTGCTCCAGCGCCCGTCGTACGTCGGGGCTGGCCGATGGCAGACCGGACATTCCATGCAGCAACGCTTTGAAATACATCATGGTGCCGCCGACTAGAAGCGGGATCCTGCCTGCGGCCGTTATTTCGGCCATGGCGGTCAGCGCGTCCCGACGGAAATCCGCAGCGGAGTATGTTTCCGCCGGATCGCAGATATCAATCAGCCTGTGGGGCGCCCGCGCGAGCTCTGCGGCCGTGGGTTTGGCCGTTCCGATATCCATACCCCGATAGATCATTGCGGAATCTACGCTGATGATGTCGCAAGGCAGGTGGTCGCAGAGCGCCATGGCCAGGTCTGTCTTTCCGGAAGCCGTGGGCCCCATCAGAAAGATGGCAGGAGGCAGTGACACCTCAGCGCCCCCGGAGAAACAGCTTGTCCAGCTCAGACATGGTCACCAGGGTCCATGTCGGCCGGCCATGGTTGCACTGGCCACTGCGCTCGGTCGCCTCCATGTCCCTGAGCAGCGAATTCATCTCCGGAATGGTCAACTGCCGGTTGGCACGCACTGAACCATGGCATGCCATGGTGCCGAGCAGCTCATGCGTCACCGCCTCGACACGATCACTCTGACCGTGCTCAGTGAGATCCGCCAGAACGTCACGCACCAGCTGTTCTGTGTCAGCACCCCGCAGAAGCGCGGGCACCTGCCGCACAGCGAGGGTTTCCGGACCAATCCGCTCAATCTGGAGACCAAGCTTCTGCAGTTCTTCACCGTGACTCTCGGTCAGGGCGGCTTCTTTCTGGCTGACCGCCAGCGACAGCGGCACCAGCAACGGCTGGCTTTTAAGGTCCTGCTCGGCAAGCGCCCGCTTCATTCGCTCATAGGTAATGCGCTCGTGGGCCGCGTGCATGTCCACAACAATGAGCCCCGCACGACCCTGGGCAAGAATATAGATCCCGTGCAGCTGGGCGATGGCATATCCGAGCGGCGGCTCCTGGTCACTGTCTGCAGGCGGTGTTGGCATTGGTGTGGCGGCGCGATCGCTTACGGGCATAGCCTGCTGTCCGTCGCTTCCGCCACCGGCATTCAGGGACTGATAAAACGCCATCTGATCGCTGGCGCGCCACTCCTGTTGGGGCTGCGACTGTCCGCCAAAGCCGGCGCCTGAGCTGCCGGGGTAACCATAGCTGGATACCGATGGCTGGCCGTTCCAGCCCGCCTCTGCAGAGGCACCGGTGGACGGAACGGCTTCCTGACCCTGGGTGACTGCTTCGCGACCAAAGGACTGCGCCACCGCGCCGCGGAAATGATCGTCCGGCCGGACATCGGCCAGCGCCTTGTGCAGGGTTCTGAAGATGAAATCGTGAACCAGCCGACCATCCCGGAACCGGACCTCGTGCTTGGTCGGGTGGACGTTTACATCGACGGTGGCGGGGTCGACTTCCAGATACAATACAAACGCCGGGTGCCGGTTATTGTAGAGTACATCCCGATAGGCCTGGCGCACGGCATGAGCTACCAGGCGGTCACGAATAACGCGGCCGTTGACGAAAAAATACTGAAGATCGGCCTGGCTGCGCGAAAATGTGGGAAGAGCGACCCAACCCCAGAGGCGCAGCCCGGTGGCCTCCGCATCAATAACCACCGCGTTATCGATAAACTGCTGGCCGCACAGGGATCCAATCCGACGCTCGCGATCGAGGGCCGATTCCGCTGGCCTGAGGCTTTGAACGACACGCTGGTTATGGCGCAACGTGAAGCCAGCATCGAAACGGCTCAGCGCCTGGCGCCGCACACATTCTTCGACGTGATTGAATTCTGTCTTTTCAGTACGCAGGAATTTGCGGCGAGCCGGGGTGTTAAAAAACAGGTCGCGCACTTCAACGGTCGTTCCGACCGGATGCGCTGCAGGCGAAATTCTCGCGTCCATTTCCCGGCCCTCGACCTCGACCCGAGAGGCCGCTTCCTGCGACTCGGTCCTTGAGGTCAGGGTAAGACGAGAGACAGAGCTGATACTGGCAAGCGCTTCTCCCCGGAAACCCAGGGACGCCACGGCTTCCAGATCGTCCAGACTGGCAATCTTGCTGGTCGCATGGCGGCTTAGCGCCAGGGGAAGATCGTCTTCCTCAATACCACTGCCGTCATCCCGAACTCGAATCAGCTTGACGCCGCCCTGCTCCACCTCAACATCGACGCGGTTGGCGCCGGCATCCAGGGCATTTTCAACCAGTTCTTTGACGACAGACGCGGGGCGCTCAACCACCTCACCCGCGGCAATCTGGTTCGCGAGCCGCGGTGACAGCAATCGAATGGGGGGCATGTTACAGAAAAACCTCTTGATCAGGACGCGGGAATACGAATGGTTTGCCCTACCATAACACGGTCGTCCCGAAGGTCGTTAAACTGCATCAGCTCACTGACGGTCGTCTGATTTTTCCGGGCCACGCCGGATAGCGTGTCTCCACGCTGTATCCGATAGTGGCTGATGCTGTTTCCACCCTGGCGATTCTGTTTTTGCCACGCCAGCAGGGTTCCAGGCGGGGGCGTTTTCTGGAAGTAGTCATCTATGCCTTTCATGATGGCGCCGGCCAGCTTGTTGCGATACCACTCAGTGGCCAGGTTTTTCTCTTCCTGGGGATTCGATACGAAGCCTGCTTCCACGAGGATGGAGGGAATATCCGGTGATTTCAGAACCGCAAAAGCGGCCTGCTCAACGCCAGGCTTGTGCAACTTCGCCACGCCGCCCAATTTGCCCAGGACCGAACTGCCAACCCCCAGACTGGCGTTGATACTGGCCGTCATGGAGAGGTCCAGCAGAACACCGGCAAGCATGTCGTCACGGCCATCGAGGGACAGCCCGCCGGCACCACCGATCAGATCCGACCGGTTCTCACTATTGGCCAGCCAACGGGCGGTTTCACTGGTGGCGCCGCGTTGGGAAAGGGCGAAGACCGAGGCACCTTTGGGTTGTGGTGTACGGAAGGCGTCGGCATGGACCGAGACGAACAGGTCAGCGTTGTATTTCCTGGCCAGAATCGTGCGATTGCGAAGGCCAATGTAGTAGTCCCCGGTTCTGGTCAGCTTGGCGGTATAACCCGGCCGATCATTGATGAGGTTGGCCAGGGTTTTCGCCATTTTCAGAACCACATCCTTTTCACGGGTTCCCCGCGTACCAATAGCACCCGGATCTTCCCCGCCGTGCCCGGCATCAATGACCACAATAACGTCCCGCTTTCCGGATGAATCCTGGGTCACGGTGGGCGTTGTCGCCTTTTCCAGCCGGCTACCGCTTTCATCAATCAGGTCGACCACCAGTCTGTGGCCGTACTGCTGATTCGGCTCGAGCTGAAAACTCCGCGGTTTGATGTCAGCCTTGAGATCCAGAACGACGCGCAAATCGGTGCCGTTTCTGGGGGCGCTGCGGATTCGCTTGATCGGACTGCCGGAAAGGTCCAGACCGGAAAAATCGGTCTTCAGGTTGGCATTCTTGAGATCGATCACCAGCCGCGCCGGGCCGCTCAGGGAGAAAATGTTGTGCTCCACCTGCCCGCCAGTGTCCAGAACCAGCCGGGTATGATCGGGCGCGGGCCAGATACGGGCACTCTCAACCTGTGTCGCCGCCGAACCGTGAAACGCCAATGTCATAAGCAATAGCGCAATCGGCCAGACCAGTTGTTTACTCAGCTTTGCACAATTCATAAAGCTTACCTGCCAGTTTATTCCCGGTTCCGGGCTCACTATGACGCCGGACCAATCAACTCCAGTTCGTTCAGCACCCCGGCGCCCGGCTCTGAGCGGGCCCTGAGGACTACAGAGCGCCCCTCTCCCCGGGTTTCGAGATGAACCTCCAGGTCCGGCTCGGGCAATATGCCCTTGCCTCTCTCGGGCCACTCGATCAGGCACAGGTTTTCGGCGGAAAAATAATCGCGGATGCCCATGTATTCCAGTTCTTCGGCGTCGCCCAGGCGATAAAGATCAAAATGGTATGTCGGTGGATTCAGAGTCTCGTAGGGCTCTACCAGGGTATAGGTCGGGCTCTTTACGGCCCCCTCATGACCCAATCCGCGCATGACGCCCCGACTGATGGTGGTTTTACCCATGCCAAGCTCACCATCCAGATAAACAACCAGGCCATGGCCAGATTCCACGACGGTTCTGGCCAGCTCCCGACCGAGATGCTCGGTTTCGGCCTCGTTCTCCAGAAAAACCCGACGCTCGTTACCCATTATGCTCATAACGATTCAGCCCCCGGACTCCTTTCAGATTCCCGAAACACCAACGGCAGCGCATCGATAACATCGGTCGGTATCAGCCCGATAAACCCCGTGGTTCTCGCAGCACGGTCAGCCGCAGCAAGGTGCACGGATGCACCCAGCACGGCCGCTTTCTGTCCGTCGCCAATCTGAGCCAGAACAGCCGCAACAATACCTGAGAGCACATCTCCCATTCCGCCAGTCGCCATTCCGGGATTGCTGCCACTGATGATATCCAGGCCACCGTCCTCAGACGCGACAACGGTGCCGGCGCCTTTCAAAAGCACCGTGCCGCCATACAGCGCCTGCAGATTTCTGGCGGCGGCCATCCTGTCTGCCTCAACCTCGGGCACCAGGCAATTCAGCAACCTGGCCGCCTCGCCCGGATGAGGAGTCAGGATGTGATTATCCGCTGGGATGGCTACCCGACCAGACAAAAGGTTCAGCGCATCCGCATCCAGCACCCGCGGCTTGCCGCTGGCAACCACCTGCTCGAGCATCTGCTGGCCCCAGGCGCTTCGCCCGATACCCGGGCCACACACGACAACCGAGGCAGCATCAAGCAACGTCGGCAACTCCGAGCCATGGATCAGGCCATGAACCATGACGGATGGACATCTTGCCAGGGCCGCTGTCACATGCTCGGGGCGGGTCGCCAACGACACGAGCCCGGCACCCGATCGCGCCGCAGCCTCTGCCGCCAGCAGACCGGCCCCACCGAATCCGCGATCACCCGCAACCACCAGCACATGCCCGAATCTTCCCTTGTGAGCGTTGGCAGGCCGGGGTGGTAGCCAGGGCATCACAGAACCCCAGTCACGACGGCGGGCGACGGGCTTCTGGCCGCTACCGGCGATACCCTCGTCGGTATCCAGAGATTCGAAAACCACCTCGCCGCACGCTGCTGCACCTTGCCCCGTGAACAAGCCAGCCTTGAGCCCGATAAAGGTCACTGTCCTGGCCGCATTAACCACATCCCCCTCGGCCGCTCCCGTGGTCGCATTAAGCCCGGAGGGCAGATCCACTGCAAGGACAGGCGCTAAAGCGCTGTTACACCGGCTTATCAGAGTCGCAAACGGTTCCCGGGGGGCACCGGACACGCCAGTACCGAGCATGGCATCAACAATCAGGCCCGCGCTGGCAAACAGATCGTCCAGCGATGACTCGCCGAGAGCCTCGAGGTCAAGAACATCTACACCGTCCGCCAGGGCCTTTTGCCAGGCTTTACGGGCGTCGCCGGACAATTTGCCGGTTGGCGCAACCGCGACACAGCTGACGTCCAGATCGTGCCTTTTCGCACTTGCCGCGACCAGGTAACCGTCACCACCGTTGTTACCCGCACCGCACAGGACCAGCACCGAGCCGCAGTTTGGCCAATGCCGTACCAGGCAGCGAAAAGCGGCGTGGGCGGCGGACTGCATCAGTTCAAAACCATCAACACCTTGCTGATCAATCACATAGCGATCGATCTGCCTCACCGCATCGGCGGAAAACAGTGCGTCTGGTAGACTGTGCCCAGCGGACGGCGGCATGAACCTTTGCTCCCGTTACAGAAACCGGTTTAAGAAAATTGGCCAGATACCTGTAAAGCATAGCAAAACAGTAGAAAAGGTCATAACTTAATCAGATTAAATATCCGTACACGGGTTCAGCACCGAATTCCAGCATCGGCAGTCACTATGAGCACCACAGCAACCTGTACCACGACACACCCGGAACTTGCGGATCTGCCGTCGCTCATCCGCCGGTGGGCAGCTGAATTCGGGTTTGCCGATGTGGGCATTACCAACGCGGACACGGGCGAGCACGCCGACCATCTGAAGGACTGGCTTGCGGCAGGTTACCAGGGCGAGATGGATTACATGGCCCACCACGGTGACAAGCGCTATACGCCTGCCTCTCTGGCGCCGGGCACCACGCGGGTTATATCCGTGAGAATGGACTATTTGCCCTCACCAGACAGTCCGAAAGAAGCGCTTACTAACCGGGAGGGTGCTTATGTCACGCGTTATGCGCTGGGTCGGGATTACCATAAACTGATCCGTAAGCGTCTTGCACAGCTGGCAGCGAAGATTGATGAGGCCGTTAGCGGATACGATTACCGGGCTTTTGTAGACAGCGCTCCGGTGCTGGAACGCGCACTGGCGCAGAGAGCAGGCCTCGGCTGGATCGGCAAGAACAATATGCTGATTCACCCGAAGGCCGGCTCGTTCTTTTTCCTCGGGGAAATCTTCACCAGCGCCCCCCTGCCCATTGATGAACCCTTTGAAACGGATCATTGCGGCAGCTGTTCGGCCTGCCTCGACCTTTGCCCGACGGACGCCTTTGTTGGCTCGCACAAGCTTGATGCCCGGCGTTGCATCAGCTATCTAACCATCGAGCTAAAAGGGAGTATCCCAGAGGAACTCCGGCCGCTGATGGGCAACCGGGTTTTCGGTTGCGATGACTGCCAGTTGGTGTGTCCATGGCAGAAGTTCAGCAAACCAACCAGCGAAAAGGACTTTCAACCGAGGCACGGACTGGACAACAGCTCGCTGGCAGAGCTTTTTCTCTGGACCAAGGAGCAATTCCTCAAACGCACCGAGGGCTCTGCAATTCGGCGAACAGGCTACGAGGGCTGGCTCCGCAACCTGGCGGTCGGGCTGGGCAATGCGCCGTCAACCATTCCGGTAATTGAGGCCCTGAAAAAGCGCGCGGACCACCCTTCCGAGATGGTCCGCGAGCACGTCCAGTGGGCTCTGAAGCGGCATGGCCTATAGCTTGAAGAACTGTTCCCGGTAATGACGCAGTTCGTTGATGGAGTCCCGGATGTCGTCGAGTGCAAGGTGGCTACCTTTCTTTTTTACGCCGGCGAGGACATCCGGGCGCCAGCGGCGGGCAAGTTCTTTCACTGTGGATACATCGAGATTCCGGTAATGGAAGAAGTCTTCCAGTTCGGGCATGTATTTGACGAGGAACCGGCGATCCTGGCCAATGCTGTTGCCGCACAGGGGTGACTGGCCCTTTTCTACGTGTTTTTTCAGGAATTCGATGGTCTGCTGTTCGGCTTGAGACTCGGAGATATCGCTTTCCTGAACGCGCTTGGTGAGTCCGCTTTCACCATGGGTACGGGTACACCATTCGTCCATGGAATCCAGAAAGGATTGTGGCTGATGGACGGCAATAACCGGTCCTTCCGCGACAATATTGAGTTCCGAATCGGTGATAATTGTGGCCATTTCGATGATCCGTTCTTTTTCCGGATCCAGGCCTGTCATTTCCAGATCGATCCAAACGAGGCGATTGCCTTCTGCCATTTTGTTACCAACCTTCTAAGTGCGGTGATAGTGGGGCTGGGTCCGGCTTTCCGGAAACCGCTACGAGCACATCCATGTGCGCATGGCGTCGGCCATCCATGGCCGCCGACATTTCCGGAAAGCCGGACCCAGCCCCACTGCGAAATCAGGTGATATACCTTGAACGTCTCGGCATTGCCCAAGCCGAGTAGCTACGATTGCAGTATGATGGCACACCAAGGGCGAAACTTTCATCTGGTTATCCGGGACATAAATGGCAAAACGGCGACTGAACAAACAGCAGCAATTCCGCATCAAGAAAGTCCAGGAGGAGCGTGCGGCCCGGGCGGCGCGCAAGGAGAAGAAGGTTCAGGAGCAGGCCGACGCCGGCGAGCTCGGGCCAGAGCAGGAAGGGCTGGTTATTGCTCACTACGGGCAACAGCTGGATGTCGAAGCGCTTGAAGGCGACCAGGAAGGCGATGTGGTTCGCTGCTTTGTTCGGGCCAATATCGATAGCCTGGTAACTGGCGACAAGGTTGTCTGGCGGCCGGGGAAGAATGAGACGGGCGTTATCGTTGCCCGCAGTGAGCGCCGCAATCTGCTGCAGCGGCCGGATAATTTTGGTGCCCTGAAGCCGGTGGCCGCAAACATTGATCATATTATTCTTGTGATTGCGCCGGAGCCGGAACCTCACGATAACCTGATTGACCGGTATCTGGTGGCATCCGAGATCACAGACATTCCGGCAGTGATTCTGTTGAACAAGACCGATCTGATCACCGACAGCAACCGGGAGTACATCGACGCGCTTCTGGGCCGGTATGAGGCACTGGGCTATGAGGTGGTTCGAACGTCTGCCGCTGAGTCCGGTGCTAAACCTTCGCCAGAGGTTGAGGCACTGGTGAAAGATCAGACCAGCGTATTCGTCGGGCAATCCGGGGTGGGCAAGTCATCCATTATCCAGACTCTGATGCCCGATGAGGCCATTCGCGTGGGGGCTGTGTCTGAGAGCACCGGCAAGGGGATTCACACGACAACCACGGCTAAACTGTTCCACCTGCCGCTCGGAGGCGATCTGATTGACTCGCCGGGGATCCGTGAGTTCGGGCTCTGGCATATGACAGCGCAGGAGATCGAGTATGGCTTTCGGGAAATTCGGGAGGTGATCGGCACCTGCAAGTTCCGCAACTGCCGGCACATGGGTGACCCCGGTTGCGCCATCGACAGAGCTGCGGAGGAAGGGAAAATCAGCCCGGAGCGGCTGAAAAGCTTTCACCGGATTCTTCAGGATATGACGGAGCAGCAGGCCCGCGGTCTAAAACTGGAATGACTATCCCAGCGCTACCAGTTTAGCTCTCCTGGCGCCGGCTCTTCTTGTTCCTCCAGCCATTCGCCGCTTTCCAGGCGCTCACGGGCCTCCTCTTGCTCGTCTTCGGCCGGCTTGGTGAGGTCGATGAGAGGTTCATCGTACCGGCCAGCACTTGTCTGTATGTTATCGACGGTTTTCTTGTTCAGGACGATGATGGATATGCGGCGGTTCACCGGCGCATTCGGGTCATCCTTGTCGAACAGCACGGAATCGCTCAGCCCCACAACGCGGGCAATTTGCTGCTGACGCACGCCCCCGGCAACAAGCGCCCTACGGGCCGTGTTTGCGCGGTCTGCCGACAACTCCCAGTTGGTGTAACCAGGCCGGCCGTTAAACGGTGTCGAGTCGGTATGGCCGGTAATGCTGAGCTTGTTGTTAACTGAACCCAGAGTCTTCGCAAGCTCAAACAGAATGTCTTGAGAGTAGTACTTGAGTTCTGCCCGCCCGCTGTCAAACATGGGGCGGTTGGAACGATCGACAACCTGGATGCGCAAACCTTCGTCGGTAATATCGAGCAACAGTTGGTCCTTGAATTCCTGCAAGGTTGCATCCTGTTTGATCTGTTCCTTCAACTCCTGGAACAGCTCACGCATCCGTCGCTGCTCCAGAGTTTCGGAGAGCTCATCGACCATCTCGTCTTCAATCTGGATCTGGCTGGATTCAATATCCGGGCTTGCCTCATTGACCACCGAAGCACTGCCCTCAAGATCAACTGGATTGGGCGAGCCGCCCTCGGTAAAGCCGACAGGATCCCGGAAATAACCCTCAACCGCTTTTTTTTGCTCCGGCGATGCCGTAGCGGTTAACCAGAGAACCAGAAAGAAAGCCATCATGGCGGTGGCGAAATCGGCAAACGCGACCTTCCAGGAGCCACCGTGATGGCCACCTGCAACAACCTTTTTCCGCTTGATGATGATCGGTTGCTCTTCCACGAATCGGCTCCGGGTTCAGATGAGGGCGTTTTTACTTGGAACGAACGTGATCATTAAGCTCCTGGAACCCAGGGCGCTTATCCGTGGGCAACGCCTTGCGGCCAAACTCAATGGCCATTTGGGGTGCTTGCCCGGAAACCGTCGCCACAATCGCTGATTTGACGCACTCGTAAGCCTTCAGCTCATACTTCGCAGCGTGTTCCATGGCGATAGAAGCAGGACCCACAAAACCATACCCCATGAAAATACCCAGAAAGGTACCCACCAGTGCTGCAGCCACACTGAGACCAATCTTTTCCGGGCCTTCAGTGAGAAAGTTCATGGTAATTACGATACCCAGTACCGCAGCGACAATACCAAGCCCCGGCAGCGCATCGGCAATTTTGTTGACCGCGTGAGCAGGCTCCTCAAGCTCGTGCTGACGACTGTCGATCTCATTCTCCATCATGCCTTCCAGCTCGTGGGTCGCCATATTTCCGGAACTGATGATGCGGAGATAGTCCGTGATGAACGCAAGCAGTTCCTTGGACTTCATGACAGCTGGGTATCGACTGAAAATCTGGCTTGCCTCGGGATTATCGATGTCCTCCTCGATCGCCATGACGCCTTGTTTACGGGATTTATCGAAGATCTCGTAAAGCAGACTCAACAGATCCATGTAGAAAGCCTTTTTGTAGGGTGAGCCTGTTAGTAACTGGACTCCCTTACCAAAGACCTCTTTGAGCGTATGGACGGGGTTAGCAATGATGAACGAGCCCAGAGCTGCCCCGAAAATTATTAACACTTCGGTTGGCTGCCAGAGCACCATCAGATTGCCGCCGTGGAGAACATAGCCAGTCAGTACGCTGGCCAGAACAATAATCGAACCGACGATCAGTAACATAGAATCTACGCACGCCTTATTTTATTGGTTATCGGCCGGAGCCGGAAGCTGTCACGCAAAAGGTGACACGATAATAGCAAGGCCGCGTCATAACCGCGAAGCCGTGAAACAATTTCTATACAGGTAGCAGTCTTTGTTAAACTTCGCGCCTTTGAGCGCAAAGGATCACATCTAATGTTCGACAAGCTTTTTGTTCTTAGCCAGTACATAACGCCGCAACTGGGGGTATCCAACCTCGCCGGCCGCCTGGCGGACAATGACCGCTCCCCTGCGCTCAAGAACCGGGTTATAAAATGGTTTATCGGCCGCTATGGCGTTGACATGAGCGAAGCCGCCGAGCCTAACCCTGAAGCTTACGCCACGTTCAACGATTTCTTCACCCGGGAGCTGAAGCCGGGCATCCGCCCCCTGGCGGACGGCGAAAAAACCCTGGTCAGCCCCGTTGACGGCGCCATCAGCCAGCTCGGCCAGGTCACCGGAGACCGGGTTTTCCAGGCAAAGGGCCAGTCGTTCAGCCTGAGCGAGCTGCTCGGTGGCGAAGAGGCGACCACAGCCCCGTTTGCCGATGGCGAATTTTCTACAATCTACCTCTCGCCCAAGGACTATCACCGGATCCACATGCCGATGGCCGGCACGCTTCGACAGATGATCCATGTTCCCGGCAAGCTTTTTTCGGTCAACCCGGTAACCGCCGAAAATGTCCCGAATCTGTTCGCCCGCAATGAGCGGGTTGTCTGCATCTTCGACACCGCTTCCGGCCCCATGGCCCTGGTACTGGTTGGCGCCATGATTGTCGGCAGCGTGGAAACCCGCTGGGCAGGCGTTGTTGTGCCCGGCAGTCGGCAGGTCACATCAACACTGTACGAAGGCGAGCAGGCCATCAGCTTCGATAAGGGTGAAGAAATGGGCCGGTTCCGCCTGGGCTCCACTGTGATTATGGTTATGCCAAAAGGCTCCGTCAGTTGGAACAGCAATCAGGTGGCCGGCAAAACCGTTCGCATGGGCGAGGCGTTCGGCGCCCTGGCGTGATCACGTTCGGCAGGCTCAAGCCCGCTCGAACGGAAACGCCAAAACCTCACGGATGTCCTGGACTCCCAGCTTGAGCATCAGCAGCCTGTCCAGCCCGAGTGCGACACCGGAGCACTCGGGCAAGCCCTGATCAAGCGCAGCGAGAAAAGCCTCATCCAGCCCCATTTCAGGCTTTCCGGATCGCTTGCGCAGCTCGTTATCAGTCTCAAAGCGCAGCCTCTGTTCTCCTGGATCGGTCAATTCCCAGTAACCGTTACAGAGCTCCAGACCATCAACATAGAGTTCAAAACGATGCGCGGTCTCATAGCCGCTAGACTTCGAAACTCTGGCCAGTGAAGCCTGCGAGGCCGGATATCCCGTTATAAATACGGGCCTGCCCCGTCCCAGATTCGGCTCCACGGCAAAACTCATCAGCAGATCGAGGCAGCCATCCCGACCAAGGTCAGCCAATTGCTCTGGCTCCAGCCACTCCTCACAGCGGCGCATCAGTTCACGGTCCGTCGCTGCGAACGGGTCAATGTGCGCCCATCGCCTGAGTGCCTCGCGATACTGAATGATTTCCGGCCGCTCGCAGCCCAGCCAGCCGCAGACAAGGTCCGACACCTCAGCCATGAGCGTCACATCATCAAAGCCTGTCCGATACCATTCGAGCATGGAGAATTCGGGGTTGTGACGACGCCCCTGTTCGCCATTGCGGAACACCCTGGAGATCTGAAAAATGGATCCACAGCCGGCCGCAAGCAATCGCTTCATGTGGTACTCGGGAGACGTCTGGAGCCACCCGCCTTTGCGTGTGCCGGCAGAAACCTGCGCGGGGATGCCGTCAAGATTGACATCAGTAACGCCACATCGCCCAAGCACTGGGGTTTCGACTTCCAGCACTCCTCGCTTCGCAAAAAAGCCGCGCACAAACGACAGTTGTTGTGCGCGGCTTTTCAGGGCAGCCTGCGAGGCAGAGGGCTGCCAGACAGGTTCGCGGGTCATGACCGGATCAACTGCTCTTTACCCGGCTCACGTACTCGCCAGAGCGGGTATCAACCTTCAGGATTTCGCCGATGGTGATGAACAGGGGTACGTTGACAACCGCACCGGTAGAAAGTGTTGCCGGCTTGGAACCACCCTGGGCGGTGTCACCTTTCATGCCCGGATCGGTATCAACCACCTCAAGTTCAACGAAGTTGGGGGGCGTTACGGACAGCGGCGAGCCGTTGTAGAGCGTTACCGTATAAACGTCCTGCTCTTTCAGCCACTTCAGCGCGTCGCCAACCGCTTTGGCATCAGCCGGGTACTGCTCGAAGGAACCGTCAGTCAGCATGAAGTGCCAGAATTCACCGTCGGTATAGAGGTATTCCATGTCCTGATCAATGACATCTGCGGCTTCCAGACTTTCGCCGGACTTGAACGTGCGCTCCCAGACCCGGTTGGTCATGAGGTTACGCAGCCTTACCCGGTTGAAGGCCTGACCCTTCCCGGGTTTGACGAACTCATTCTCGAGAATGATGCAGGGGTCGCCATCCAGCAAAACCTTAAGACCGCCGCGAAATTCGTTGGTAGAATATGAAGCCATGAAATGTCCACCTGACAAAATGCTGTTTAGAATTCGAAGGGCGTTATGATACAGCGAACCCCCGCCCGTATAGAAGCCCACCTTTCCGACCACGAACAACGCAGCTGGCAGCAACTGCTGTCGGGCGCTGTTAAGTCGCCGAAGGAGCTGCTCCGCCGCCTGGAGTTGCCCGAGGAACCGTGGCTTGCAGGGGCAGAACAAGGCCACCGGCTTTTTCAGATCCGGGTACCTGAACCCTTCCTCAACCGGATGGAAAAGGGCAATCCGGCCGACCCTTTGCTTAGACAGGTGCTTCCGCTGGCGGACGAAGCCGGCCACGCGCCCGGTTTTGTCAGCGATCCTCTCGAAGAATCCGGCGCCATCGCCACCACCGGGCTCATCCGCAAGTACCGCAGCCGTGCCCTGCTCATGGTGACCGGACAGTGCGCGATCAACTGCCGGTACTGCTTCCGCAGGCACTTTCCCTACGACGAGCAACGCCTGAGCCCTCACGACCGGCAGCGGGTAATTGATACCCTTGGCGCCAGCCCGGAAATCAACGAAGTCATCTTCAGCGGCGGCGATCCCCTGGCCGTCAATGATCGCCTACTCAGTCAGTGGGCAAGCGCTATCAGCGGGATACCCCACATCCGCCGGCTGCGCCTGCATACCCGCTTGCCAGTTGTGATTCCCCAGAGGGTTTGCGACGAGTTACTGAAGTGGCTGTCGACGACTCCGCTCCAGGTAGTGATTGTCCTGCACATCAACCACCCGGCAGAGATCGACGGCCCCACTCGCCGTGCGCTCGGATACCTCCGGGCCGCAGGCGCAACGCTCCTGAACCAGAGCGTGATCCTCAGGGGTGTAAATGATCGAACGGCGGTGCTTGAAGAGTTGAGCGAGACCCTGTTTGATGCGGGCGTCCTGCCCTATTACCTGCATGCATTTGATCCAGTGACAGGCGCTCACCATTTCGACGTATCCGATGATGAGGCCCGAAATCTGGTGCGTGAGCTGCTGGCGCGCCTGCCCGGTTTTCTGGTGCCGAAGCTGGTGAGAGAAGAGCCTGGCAAGGAAAGCAAGACCCCGATCAACCTGTTCCCGTGACCGGTTTCGCAAAAAACGGCCCAAATTCACTTGTCAAAGATTGTCAACTCATGATCTTCTCGCTTTTTACGACTGGTTTGCTACTTTAAAGTCCAGTACCGTTAACGATAAAAACATGTATTTACGGCGTTTTCCTGACAGGCCGGCGGACACCCGGTAACCGCCAGCCAGGCAGGGCCAACCCCGGAATACCACCTGTGGTCCAGACATTGGCATGCATTCATGGAAGGTAAGACCCTGAAACCTGATCTCCGCGTTCCCGAACAGAAAACGGCCAGCCTGTCGTTCTGTGACACGACGCCCAAGGCGTTCCGGGTCTGGATAGACCAATTGCCGATGGCCAATATCGGCGAGGTGTCACGACAGCTTTACCACGCCATTATCGAACTGAACCACCTTTTCCTGGCGCCCCAGCAGCGCATGCAGTTCCTGGAATTGATTCGGGAAAAGATTCATTTTGTCTGTAATGAGCTCTCCCGCCACTACCTCGGTCTTGCCGTGGCGCTGCCCGAAAAACAAAGGAAGATCGCAAATCTGTCCCAGGCGCTCCAATTACATCTGGCCGGCGGCTACAAGCTGTGCGTTCTGGAGTTTATCGACAACGGGGGACTGGACAAGAATCGGCGCCAGATTGCCACAGCCGCACACCGGGCCATTTCCGAGCTGTCGGCAACTATTCTGAGATCGCACCAGCTCTACTGCCCGAGCCCCGCCCAGAGCTGGCTGGAGTGTCACCGTCTATTCCGGTTTGCACACCGCAACAAGCTCTCAGTGGTTCAGGTGGATGACGACACACTTCAGCATCGCCGCAGCAGCTCGGTCGCCGACAGCTACAAGCGTATCCTCCTGCTGGGCTGCGCGCGCCCGAATCAGCTTCGGCAGGCTGAGCTTCTGCACGTCTATGAACTCTTCGAATCCTGGACCGACCATACCCGATGCGGACCGGATGTTGAGGACGACAGCCTCTTTGTAATCAACATGGAACGGGACAACCCGCCGGTTTACCGCAGCCTTCTCGAACAGAAACCAGGTGACGACAGCTTCGGCTTTGATACCCGGGATCTCTCGGCGATGCTGTCGGAGACGCTCCATGCCCGTCGCGAGCACAAAGATACCGACCACGAACTTCAGGTGCCGGCAAAGGTAAGCGACACCCTGCTCACCCACCTCAGCCAAGCCCTCGGCATTCTCGCGAAGCGGAACTTCAACCGCATCGCGAGCCAGGGGTCCCTTGAAGTCTGCGCGGGCCTCACAGCCGCGCACTACTTCATTGCCGGCGAGAAAACCTTTACGGAATTCGTGAATGGCAACGACAACGGCCATCATGAAGAAGAAAACCTGTTCGCACGGTCTTCGCGCCAGAAGCAGGACGCCTGGTCGGGCGCCCACGACGCCAGTCCCAGCGACGAACGGCTTCACGCCGGCGACACGCCGATCAACTTTAAGGGTTCCTACGGCAACTCCCAGGCCCCGTCGACCGACCGGAACCGGCCAAAGTCACACCACTCTTTCCTGATCAACACCAGCCCCGGTGGCTACTGCGTTGCATGGGAAAGCAATGTGCCTCCGTCATTGCAAGCCGGCGAGGTTCTGGGCGTTCGTGAGCAAAGCTCACATCCCTGGAGCGTGGCGGTGGTGCGCTGGATTCGACAGATCAAGAACCAGGGCACCCAGGTGGGCATTGAGCTGCTCGCACCGAGCGCTTCACCCTGCGGTGTGCGCCTGATCCAGAAAGTGGGCAACAGCAGTGAATACCTGCGCGGCCTGCTGTTACCGGAAATCAGCGTGGTCAACCAGTCAGCCACACTGATCACGCCTCGCCTGCCATTCCAGTCGGGGAGTCGCATCTCCCTGCTCCATGATGGCCGGGAAGATCAGGGTCAGTTGTCTCGCAAGGTGTCCTCCACTGGCAGCATCAGCCAGTTCGAGCTCAAGCTGCAGAACGCGGCAACGCTGAATGCTGGCGCACCGCCTGCATCCTCCGGAGCCAGCGAGGACGAATTCGACTCGCTCTGGCCATCTCTATAAGGTCTCCAAACTGAGACACCGGAAGCCCGCAGAGGGTTGTTATTGATCGGCAACCCCTGCATCATTCAGCGTTAGTGAATGAACCGTGTATCACGAGATGCCCTTCGAATGCAGAAAAAGAACGCGACCGTACACCTGCTGATCCTGGATCCATCGCAAAACGATGCCGAATCACTGGTCAGCCTGCTCCGTAACTCCGGCAAGGCTACCCGAGCCCACAGAATCACCTCGGAAGAAGATCTGGAAGAAACGCTCAAGGCCGGAAACTGGGATTTGCTTCTGGCCCGCGACCTGGAGCAGGAATTTTCGGCCGACGACGCCCTCGCCATGATCCGCCGGATGGACAAGGACATTCCGTTCATTCTCCTGACGGAAGAAGAAAGCCGGGAGCGCACAGTAGGCATGATGAAGGCAGGCGCCCAGGATACGGTGTCGTTCGAGCACACCGATCTTATTGTGCTGAAGGTCAATCGTGAGCTGGCAGCTCTTGACGAACGTCGCCGGCGCCGTGTTCTGGAGTCCCATCTGCGGGAAGCGGAACAGCGGTGCCAGTTGCTGCTGGAAAGCTCCAAGGATGCGATTGCCTACATCAACGATGGCATGCACATCTACGCCAACCAGTCGTACATGGAGTTTCTCGGGTACGATGACATCGACGATCTAATCTGCGTTCCGGTGCTGGACACCCTCACCCCGGAAAGCCAGGAGAAGTACAAGGAATTCATGAAGTCGTTTGCCGAAAAGGGCGAAGACGGCATGACCATGAATTGTACGGCTCGACGCAGCGACGACCACGAACTGAACGTGACCATGTCGGTCTCGGCCGCCACCTACGACGGTGAGGAATGCACGCAGATCGTTCTGCAGCCAGAGCACAGCGATGCAGAGCTGGAAGAAAAGCTGCGCCAGATCAGCAGCCAGGACCTTCTGACCGGGCTGTATAATCGTCAGTACCTGATGGATGCACTCGCTGAAGCAATCGCCAACGCCGGCAAGAAGAATGAAACCGGTGCACTCGCCTACATCGCCCTCGATAACTTCATGAGCATGAAGGGCCAGGTGGGCATTTCCGGCGCCGACCTGCTGCTTGGTGATCTTGCAAACCTGCTCAAGGAGCAGGCCGGTGGCGACCTTGCCCTGGCCCGGTTGAGCGATGATGCCTTCAGTCTGCTGAGCCAGCCCTGCGATGAATCTACCATGGCAGGGCACGCAGAGCGCATCCGCAAGGCGGTTGAAGACCATCTGTTTGATATCAATGGCCGCACGGTCCAGTTGACCGTGAGCATCGGTGTCGCCGCGATTACCGAGAATTCGCCGAAGGCCGAGGAACTCATGGCCAGGGCCCATACGGCATCGGCGGAAGTACGAAAGCTCGAAGGTCATGCAGAGGGCAACGGTGTGGTGGTCTACAACCCCGCCGACTTCGAGGCTCTGGATCAAAGCAATTCGGTGGAGGCGATTCAGAAAGCTCTGGAAGAAAACCGCTTCCGGCTGCTGTTCCAGCCGATAATCAACCTGCGTGGCGAAGGCGAGGAACATTACGAGGCCTTCGTGCGCATGCTCGACAAGGACGATGAGGAAGTCTCACCCTATGACTTCCTGCCGCCAACAGGTCCGAGCGACACCGCGATCAAGATTGACCGCTGGGTTATTCTGCAGACCATCAAACAGCTGTCCAGCCATCGCTCACGGGGCCACGATACCCGCCTGTTCCTCAATGTGACGGCCGAAACCCTGCAGGATAAAACCTTCACTCCCTGGCTGAGCGTTGCCCTGAAAGCCGCACGGCTGCCGGGCGATTCCCTGATTTTCCAGATCCGGGAAGGCGATGCCAACAACTACATGAAGCAGGCGAAAGACTTCACCAAGGCGGTGCACGAGCTTCACTGCAAGGTATCCATCTCCCAGTTCGGCTGCGCCCTCAATCCGTTCAACACCCTGAAACACATCGATACGGACTATGTGAAGATCGATGGTTCCTTCACGGAAGAAATCCAGAAGAGCGACGAGGCCAAAGAACAGGTCAAGGAAATGGTCAAGAGCCTGCAGTCCAGCGGCAAGCTCACCATCATCCCGCTTGTGGAGAATGCCGGCGTTCTCGCCACCCTGTGGCAGGCCGGCGTGAACTATATTCAGGGCTACTACCTGCAGGCACCAGTACCTGAAATGAACTACGACTTCGGCGACAACTGAGCCTGAACGGCTCAGAAGTCGGCGTTTTCCAGACTCTGATTGGTTTCGCTCTCACGGAAACCAATCAGGTACAGGATCGCATCCAGCCCCAGCGTCGAAATCGCGTGGCGCGCTGATTCCTTGACCAGGGGCTTGGCGCGGAAAGCCACCCCCAGGCCGGCCTGGCTCAGCATTGGAAGGTCATTGGCGCCATCACCGACGGCAATAACCTGTTCCCGGGAAATATGCTCTTTCTCGGCGATTTCCAAAAGCAGTTCTGCCTTTCGCTTGCCGTCGACAATCTGCCCGGAAACCTTGCCTGTGACCTTGCCATCCTCAATTTCGAGTTCATTGGCGTAGATGTAATCGATACCGAGTTTGCGCTGAAGGTGGCGCGCAAAGTAGGTGAAGCCGCCCGACAGGATTGCGGTGCGATATCCCAGCGCCTTGAGACTGAGGATCAGGTGCTCTGCACCCTCGGTCATCCGCAACCGCGAGGCGATTCCCTCGAGGACCGATTCATCCAGGCCTTTCAGAAGTGCCAGGCGCTCGGCAAAACTCTGGCTGAAATCCAGCTCGCCCTGCATGGCCCTTTCGGTAATCTCTGCCACCTGCTCCCCGACTCCGGCCTCCGCAGCCAGCTCGTCGATCACTTCGGCTTCGATCAACGTGGAATCCATGTCAAAGACCACCAGCCGGCGATTGCGGCGGAAGATGGAATCTTCCTGGAAGGCGATATCCACATTCATTTCGCCAGCGATATGCAGGAAATCCGCCCGAAGTTTCTCAAGATCTGATGGTGTGCCCCTTACCGAGAACTCGACACAGGCGATACGATTGTCTGCGGCATTCAGCGAGGGCCTGGCAGACAGGCGTGAGATGTTATCGATGTTCAGACCATGACGCGCCGTGATGGCGGAAACCCGGGCAATCTGCTCGGCTTTGATGTCCCGGGCAAGCAGCGTCACGATGTAGCAGGCCCGATTCCGGGCCGCGGCCCAGGATTGGTACTCCTCGACGGTGATCGGTGCGAACCTGACCTGCAGATCCAGAGCGTGTAGCCGGAACAGCAGGTCACGAATGACGGGCGAGGATTTGGACTCATCCGGAATCTCGATCAGGATGCCCCACGTCAGGTGGTCGTGGATGACCGCCTGTCCGATATCCAGAATGCGCACATCATAGCGCCCCATGATGCCGGTGATTTCCGACGTCAGACCAGGCTTGTCACGCCCGGAGACATTAATCAGGACCAGTTCACTCACTGTCGGTACCCTCGCTGTCAGAGCCCGCCTCTTCCTGCGCTCGTGCGGCGGAAGGAATCACGTCAATGCCATCCACCCGCTGCAGCCCTCTGGGCAGTTTGTGGCCGCGACGGCCTCGTTCACCGAGGTAGTGTTCAAGATCACTGAACTGTAGCCCCATCTTGCGCTTACCAGCACGTATCTCCAGCTGGTCATCCTCGGCAAATACTGCTACTGCCACCACATATTCTTCACGGTTCTGAACCCTGGCAGAGGGAATGCTGATGATCTTGTTGCCTTTACCCTTGGCCAGTTCCGGCAATTCGCTCAGCGGGAACACCAGCATCCGTCCTTCGTTGGACACCGCCCCCAGATACAGCGTTTTCTCGGTCGTCGGTATGGTCAGTGGAGGCATGATCCTCGCGCCCTTGGGGACACTGACTACTGCCTTGCCATTGCGGTTCTTGCTGATCATGTCGTTCAGCGACGTAACAAACCCGTAGCCACCGTCGGTAACCAGCAACGCCTTACGGGACGGATCTCCCATCAACAGGCCTGAGAAGCTGGCACCGGAGGGCGGGTTGATGCGCCCTGTAAGCGGCTCACCCTGGCCTCTGGCAGATGGAAAACTGTGAGCCATCAAGGAATAGGCCCGCCCGGTAGAATCCAGGAATATCGCCTGCTGGTTGTTCCGTCCCCGAGCCGCGAGGGAGAAACGGTCACCGGCTTTATAACTCAGACCTTCCGGCTCAATGTCATGCCCCTTGGCGGCGCGAACCCAGCCTTTTTCAGACAGCACAACCGTAACGGGGTCGTTCGAGATCAGGTCCACTTCACTGAATGCCTTGGCCTCCTCACGCTCGACTATCGGTGAGCGACGGTCATCGCCAAAGGTCTCGGCATCGGCTTGCATCTCGCTCTTGATAAGTTCTCGCAGGCGTTCCTCGGAACCCAGAATGGATTGGAGCTCATCCCGTTCAGCCGCGAGCTCATCCTGCTCGCCCCGGATTTTCATTTCCTCAAGCTTGGCCAAGTGGCGCAACTTGAGTTCGAGGATGGCTTCCGCCTGGTCCGGGGACAGACCGAACCTGGCCATCAATTCGGCCTTGGGCTTGTCTTCAGTGCGAATGATCTCAATCACCTCATCGATGTTGAGATAGGCGATCAACAGGCCTTCCAGAATGTGCAGGCGTGCAAGCACCTTGTCCAGGCGGTGCTGGAGACGGCGGATGACAGTGGTGCGCCGGAAGGTCAGCCACTCGGTAAGGATCTGGTGCAATCCCTTCACGCCCGGTCTGCCATCGTTGCCGATCACATTGATGTTGACCCGATAGGTTTTCTCCAGATCGGTGCTGGCAAACAGGTGCGCCATCAAACCATCCAGATCAACCCGGTTGGATCGGGGCACGATCACCAGGCGGGTCGGGTTTTCATGATCGGATTCGTCACGAAGGTCCGCCACCATCGGTAGCTTCTTGGTCTGCATCTGATGGGCAATCTGCTCCAGAACCCGGTTGCCAGAGACCTGGTGCGGCAGATCCGTAACCACGATCTCACCACTCTCGCGGATCCACCGTGCCCGCATCCGCAGCGATCCGCGGCCGGTTTCGTACATCTGCCGGATGTCTTTCCGGGGGGTGATGATTTCTGCTTCAGTCGGAAAATCCGGGCCCTTGATGTGTTCACAGAGCTCTTCAACCGTCGCTTCCGGCTGATCCAGCAAACGAATGCAGGCCGCGGTGACTTCCCGCACATTGTGCGGCGGGATATCCGTGGCCATACCAACCGCAATGCCGGTGGTGCCGTTCAGAAGCACATGGGGCAGCCGGGCAGGCAGCACCGATGGTTCATCCATGGTGCCATCAAAGTTGGGCACCCAGTCCACCGTTCCCTGCCCCAGCTCTCCCAGTAGAACTTCCGCAAACGGCGCCAGGCGAGATTCGGTATAGCGCATGGCAGCAAAGGATTTGGGATCGTCCGGGGAGCCCCAGTTACCCTGCCCGTCCACCAGGGGGTAACGATAGGAAAAAGGCTGGGCCATCAGCACCATGGCTTCGTAGCAGGCGCTGTCGCCATGGGGATGGAACTTACCCAGTACGTCACCCACGGTACGGGCAGACTTCTTGTACTTGGAAGTGGATTTCAACCCCAGCTCGGACATGGCGTAGACGATCCGCCGCTGAACCGGTTTCAGGCCATCGCCGACATTCGGAAGTGCCCGGTCAAGAATGACGTACATGGAGTAATCGAGATAGGCCTTTTCCGTGTAATCCCGGAGCGAAACCCGCTCGAAGCCTTCATCCGTTGTCTGAAACTCTGGCATGGATGCCTCTTTGATTGCCTGTGTTGCCTGATTTGAATACCGTCGGTGATGCTACGCCCTGGCCCCGGAATAATCACCGGTTAGCAGGAGCGCACATTATATGGAGCAAGGCGCCGATACACCAACAACCTGCGGATTTATTGGCCAAAACTGCCGAGGTGTCGCACAGACGTCTGATTCCAATAGCGGAATTCCCGCATGGAGAGTCCGTAAGGTGAGCCGTATGCTCCGTCGAAGTGAATAGAAGACCGTTTTACTTCTCTGACAAGCGGAACACTATGAAACCCAACATCAAAGCCTGCGGGCAAGCCATGGTGACAGCCATGGTAAATGCGGTTCTGGCGGTGGCACTGATGCTCCTCGTGGAGTTTGCAATCAGCGGCAGCTTCCAGATTCCCGAGCCCTACCTTTGGGCGGGTTTGCTGATCTGGCTGGTCATCTTCGCGGGACAATTCTGGCGCCAAAGGCACCTGTGCAAATCTTGTGAAACAGACAGGTCATCGTCAGATCATCCACAGAGCGAATCCACGCTCTGAACCAGCCAGAATGCGGCATTTGTATTCACGGACAATCATGATGCATCGTAGAGGGGAATCCTGAAGTGAGGTTCCGGGCCTGCGCCCGGAACCCCCTCTGACAGGGTCAGCCAGTTTTACTGCCGGATACCTTCGACAGAAATGATGATCTCGACAGTCTCGGAGGCCTTGCCGAGATCCATCGGGATGCCAAAGTCTGTCAGGCGAAGCTCGGTTTCCGCTTCAAAACCCATACGGTAGCCACCCCAGGGATCGTCCCCGTGGCCAAGCATTTCGGCATCGAGGGTCACTTCTTTTGTCACACCTCGGAGGGTGAAGTCGCCGATGATATCGGCCTCGCCTTCTTCATCCAGCACCACGCGCTTGCTCTTGAACGTTGCTTGCGGAAATTCGTCCACATACAGGAAATCTTCGCTGCGCAGATGCTTGTCGCGCTCGGCGTGATTGGAATCCACACTCGCAGTATCGATCGTCACGTTGACAGTGCTGTTCTCCGGATTCTCGGCGTCGTAGACAAACTCGCCGTCGAAATCGTTAAAACGACCGTACAGCCAGCTGTAGCCAAGGTGGGAAATCTTGAAGGTAATGAACTGGTGAGTGCCCTTGGTATCAAACGCATAGGTGCCGCTGTGCTCGTTGGCCTGGACTGCACCGACAAGTGCCATCGACACGGCAGAGGCAAGCAGTACTTTTCTCATGGTTATCTCCCTTATTTCATTGGTGCCCGGCTTCCGGACGTTACAAGATGAATACACAGGCCGCAGTCGGATCACTTCCCTAACATACGCCGCAATGTTCGGTCGCGATCAAGCAAATGGTGTTTCAAAGCGCCCGCCGCATGAACTGCGGCGAGGCCAACAATTGCCCAGGTGGACCAATAGTGAACAGTCCCCGCGGTGTCTTCCATACCCTTGATCTGGCCAGTGACTGAAGGCACCTCAAACCAATCGAACACACTGATTGAAGAGCCATCCGCGGTGGATATCAGGTAGCCACTCACCATGGCGACGAAAATCAGCACATAGAGCAGAAAATGCGCCATGTGGGCACTGCGCACTTCCCAGCGTGTGTGGCCAGGCAACGGCTCCGGCGAAACATTCGCCGCTCGCCAGACCACCCGGAAAACCATCACCATCAACAGAAGAATACCGATACTTCGGTGGATGTCCGGGGCTCTGCGATACCAGTCATCGTAATAGGACAGTTCCACCATCCAATAGCCAAGCCCGAACAGGCCAAAGACAACCAGCGCTACAAGCCAGTGGATAATAATCGCCACGAGACCGTAGCTGGCTGACGTGTTCCTGATTTGCATGATGAGAATTCACCCTGTTCCTTGGTTACATCGTTAAGTCCAAGTCTAGAAACTTGGTTGTGCGAAAAAAATCAAAATCTTTTGCAGCGGTACATCAGAAATTCTGACTATTCGCCCGGGCTTTTGCCTTTGGTCGCATAGGGGTTTTACGGATTGTTCAAAATTATAGTAACGATAAGATTGGCCCATACTTGATTGCCCCGTCTGGGGCCTCATTGACCGAGAGGACAGGACATGGAACTCGAATTCGACGAAAGCGTGGTTGTACCCAGCAATAACTGATTTTCTGGCGGTCCGTCCGGACCGCTGGGCTCCCCTCTCTTCTTTCCCCTTGCAGACCCTCAAAGATACAAACCGTTTCCAGTTTCTAAATGAAACAGTGGTAATAAACGCGGTTTTTTGGCAATCTTCCTTCCAACTATCAGTAACTTCCCGATTTTTCAGGCGAAACCTGTACTGATAAAAGACAGTTCAGACGCCAGACTGGGGCGACTGATGCGTTCGTTAAATCAACCAGAATCATCTATGTCGAGACGCCTCCCTGAAAAGCTGACAGCTCCGGAAGTGGACCTGTTGTCTCCTATGCTGAACAGGGACGGTGACACATGGACCGCAGATTTTCGCGGACTGACGTTGAAAACAGCGCTCCAGCCGATCTACAGCATTTCACACAAACGTATCGTCGGCTATGAGGCCCTGATCCGGGCCTTTGATACGGATAACTCCGCGGTACTGCCGCTGCACCTGTTCCAGCTACCGGCTTCCGAGGCGGAGAACCTTCTCCTTGACCGCCTGTGCCGCTATCTGCACATACGCAATTACAGCGGCATCCGCGATCAGCTGAACTGGCTGTTCCTCAACGTTTCGCCCCAGGTGGTAACCAGCGGCAGCCAGGCCGATTCGTTCTTCGGACAGCTTCTGGCCAAAACCGGCCTACCTCCACACCGGATTGTTATGGAAATTGTTGAGCAACCCACAGACGACGCCGAAAGGCTTCGGGAAACGGTTGCCTATTACAAGAAACTGGGCTGTCTGACGGCCATTGATGATTTCGGTGCCGGCCACTCCAATTTCGAGCGGATCTGGAACCTGTCACCCGACATCGTGAAACTGGATCGACAACTGCTTACCCGTGCGACAGATGATCACAAGGCTCGCCAGATTCTGAACGGCATCGTGTCACTGCTGCACCAGTCCGGCTGCCTGGTTCTTCTGGAAGGCGTGGAAACCCGTGATCAGGCAATGATTGCGATCGATGCGGGCGTGGATTTCGTTCAGGGCTTCTATTTCCGCAGACCGAGCACAGACCTCGACCAACTGACCCACTCACCCGCCGATTTCGATCATCTGTTGCAGGAATACAAAACCCGCAACCAGGTTACCCTGGATCCGACCCGGCAACTGGTGGACTTTTTCAGTGGCTTCTTCGACCACGCAATCACGAAGCTTCGCAGCGGGATGAGCATGCAGCAATCCTGTCTGGAATTGTTGAACCACCCAGCCGTTTCCCGCTGCTACCTGGTCGACGACAAGGGCGTTCAGATGGACGACACCCTGGTTTCCGATGCGGGCACACGCAGTATGGACCCGCGTTTCAAACCCCTGGAGAGCACCAGCAGCGCCGACTGGTTTCGCCAGCAGTTCCTTCGCCAGGCGCTGGCTCAACCGGAAAGCCTGCACGTAACCGCCCCCTACCTTTGCGTCACCGGAGCCTATATGTGCGTGACCCTGTCACTGGGGTACTACCAGGACGGCAAGCTTCAGGTGCTGTGCTGCGACATTCTCGCCAACCCGACCGAACAGCGCTCATAGACCGGGAGTGATGTCGTAGACCACGGCAATAACCACAACGGTAACGGCACCAACAAACACGTTCATGGGTAAACCGACCCGTACAAAATCACTGAACCGGTAACCACCAGGCCCGAATACCATCATGTTGGTCTGATACCCCAGCGGCGTAGCAAAGCTGGCGGACGCGGCCATCATCACCGCGATCACAAACGGCTCGGCGGCCACGCCCATACTGTTAGTCATCGACAAAACGATTGGAATGACCAGGACCGCCGCCGCATTGTTGGTAATAACCTCAGTCAGGACCGACACCACGAGATAAACCAGCAGGATCGTTAACAGGACGTCACCCTGACTGAACTCAAGGATGCCTGCAGCCACAAAGCCTGCCGCCCCGGTCTGCTCCAGGGCCGCGCCCATGGCAAAGGAGGCCGCAATGGTAAGGATCACCGGCACATCCACGGACTTCTGGGCCTGGCCCACCGAGCAGCAGCCAGTCAGAATCATTCCTGCGGCGCCCAGCAGGGCTGCATTCAGCATGCTCAGGGTGCCACAGGCGGCGAGCCCTACCAGCACCAACAGGATTCCCCAGGACAGCCAGGCCCGGTCATGCCGGGGCGTCTCGGTTTCCAGATCATTAATGAGCAGGAAGTCCTTGTTGTAGCGCTGCCGACTGACAAACGCGGGGCGGGCTTCGAGAAGCAGCACATCGCCAGGTTTGAGGCGGATATTCCCCAGGTTGCCGGAAACACGCTCCCCACCCCTGGCAACGGCCAGCACAACAGCACCGTAACGGTCCCGGAACCGGGCGTCGCGAATGGTCAGCCCCAACACATCGGACTGGGGCGACAATGCCGCTTCAACCAGACGCCGTTCCGCCCGATCCTTGCTCAAGCTCGGCTCGTCTTCATGGACTGACGGGACGATACCGTTTATCCGCAGGAGGTCGGAAATGGCCTGGGTATCACCGGCAAACACCAGACGATCGCCACCCCTGAGTCGCTCCTCCGAGGGCACCGCCGTAACCACGCTGCCATCGCGTTCGATCTCAACCAGATACAATCGCTCAAGCTCCCGGAGCCCGGCTTCACCAACAGTCTTGCCGACCAGCGGCCCGTCAAACGACACCGCGACCTCCAGGGTAAACTCCCTCATGGAGCCAAATTTCTGCTGATCCTTACGATCCGGAAGCACACGGGGCATAACAAGCAGCAAAGCGGCCACGCCGATCACCGCCACCGGCAGCCCGACCGCCGTGATCGAGAAAATGGAGAAGCCCTCTTCGCCGGTTAGCTGCTGGTACTGGCCGTTGACGACCAGATTCGTGCTGGTGCCGATCAGTGTCAGGGTACCCCCGAGAATGGCGGAGTAGCTCAGGGGAATCATCAATTTGGACGGTGAGATACCGATCTTGCGGGACCACGCATGCACCGCCGGGATCATGGTGGCGACAACCGGGGTGTTGTTGAGAAAACCACTGAGAAGGGATACCGGGAGGGCAATCCGTGCCTGGGCAGAACGAACGGTCTTGGGATTGCGAAGCAGGTGGTGCACCAGCAGATCGACACCGCCGGAATGATGAATGCCCGCAGCCACCACAAACATGGCAACCACGGTGATCAGACCACTGTTGCTGAACCCGGCGAGCGCCTGGTCCGCGGACACAATCCCGCTGGCACTGAGCACCACGAGCACACCCATCATCACCAGATGGGGCGCAAATCGCCCTGCACTCATCAGTATCAACGCGGTGCCTGCGAGGCCCAGCGCAAACCAGCCCTGCCAGTCCATCAACGGTTCTTCCCGATCAGAAAACTGGCAGGATAACGACTTTGCAGAAGACAGAGAAAGAATAAAGGATGCTTTTTATAGCATCTTATAGAATATTAAACTTCGATGTCCGCCATGTTGCCGTAGGTCTCGAGCCACGCCCTTCGATCGGATGCGCGCTTCTTGCCCAGCAACATGTCCATCCGGCTATCGGTATCATCCCCGTCTTCGATGGTCAGCATGACCAGGCGACGGGTGTCCGGGGCCATGGTGGTCTCACGCAGCTGAAGCGGGTTCATCTCACCCAGACCCTTGAAGCGGGTCACCGAAATCTTGCCCTTGCGCTTCTCCGCGGCAATACGGTCGATAATGCCCTGCTTTTCATGTTCATCCAGGGCGTAGAAGGTTTCCTTGCCCAGATCTACCCGATACAGCGGCGGCATGGCAACGAACACATGGCCGGCGGCAACCACAGGGCGGAAGTGTTTGACGAACAACGCGCACAGCAGCGTGGCAATGTGAAGGCCATCCGAGTCCGCATCAGCAAGGATGCAGATCTTGTTGTACCGAAGGCCATCCAGCTGGTCAGAACCGGGATCTACACCAATCGCAACGGCAATATCGTGAACTTCCTGGGACGCCAGGATCTCGCCCGAATCAACCTCCCAGGTATTGAGGATTTTCCCCCGAAGCGGCATCACCGCCTGGAACTCCCGGTCCCGGGCCTGCTTGGCGGAACCGCCTGCAGAATCACCTTCTACCAGGAACAGCTCGGACCGGGCGGTATCCCCACCGGAACAGTCCGCCAGCTTACCCGGGAGTGCGGGGCCCGAGGTGACTTTCTTGCGGGCCACCTTTTTGCTGGCTCGCAGCCGACGCTGGGCATTGCTGATGAAGAGCTCAGCTAGTGCTTCTGCCACATCGGTGTGCTGGTTGAGCCAAAGGCTGAAGGCATCCTTGACCACGCCGGAGATGAAGGCCGCGGCCTCACGGGAAGACAGACGCTCTTTGGTCTGCCCTGAGAACTGGGGCTCCTGCATCTTGAAGGACAGGACATAGGCTGCCCGTTCCCAGATATCTTCCGGAGAGAGCTTAACGCCACGGGGTAGCAGGTTGCGGAACTCGCAGAACTCGCGCATGGCTTCAAGCAGGCCGGTACGCAGCCCGTTCACATGGGTGCCGCCCTGGGCCGTGGGAATCAGGTTTACGTAGCTTTCCATGATCGCTTCGCCGCCCTCGGGCAGCCACTGGATGGCCCAGTCCACCGCTTCCTTGTTTCCGGAAAAGCTGCCGGTAAACGGCTCAAGCGGCACAACCTCGATATCGGCCAGCGCCGTGCGCAGGTAGTCCCGCAACCCGTCCTCGTAAAACCATTCGTCTTTTTCGCCGGTTTTTTCCTGGAGGAAGGTAACCGTCAGGCCCGGACACAGAACCGCCTTTGCCCTCAGGTTATGGCGGAGCCGGCTAACGGAAAAATTCGGGCTGTCGAAATAGGTTACGTTGGGCTTGAACTTCAGGCGGGTACCGGTGTTGCGCTTGCCCACGGTATCGATCACTTCAAGCTCGGACGCTTTGTCGCCATTGGCAAACGTCATCCGGTGCAATTGGCCATCGCGCTTGATGGTTATTTCCAGATGGGTGGACAGTGCGTTGACTACGGATACACCGACACCGTGGAGACCACCGGAAAAGTTGTAGTTGCCCTGAGAGAATTTGCCGCCGGCGTGCAGGCGGGTGAGGATCAGTTCAACGCCAGGCAGGCCTTCCTCTTTGTGCAAATCCACGGGCATGCCCCGGCCGTCATCTTCAACGCTCAGCGAGCCATCGCTGTACAACACCACGTCGATGCGTTTGGCGTGCCCTGCCAGCGCCTCATCCACACTGTTGTCGATAACTTCCTGCGCCAGGTGATTGGGCCGACTGGTGTCTGTATACATCCCCGGCCGCTTGCGCACCGGATCCAGGCCGCTCAGTACTTCAATAGCATCGGCGTTATATTGTTGCTGGCTCATGGGCAGGAACTGACTCCGCGATTGATATGAAAAGCTGAGCCATAGCTTAGGGATTCGTGAGGAAAGATCAACGGTTGTTTTCGGCGCGGGTGATCTGGATATCATCCCAGCCTTCAGCGGTCACCGCGATGACCGCGCAGGGGGTGGTGAGCGCCTGTGTGACGATGGTGCCAGGGGCGGGTTCAGCCACTCTGACCCTCAGCTCCAGGGTTCCGCCACGGATCTCAGAGAAGTCAAGGGTGACACTGTAGCCGCCGGTTGGCTTC
This sequence comes from Marinobacter sp. DSM 26671, assembly GCF_900112835.1. Taxonomy (NCBI): domain Bacteria; kingdom Pseudomonadati; phylum Pseudomonadota; class Gammaproteobacteria; order Pseudomonadales; family Marinobacteraceae; genus Marinobacter; species Marinobacter sp. DSM 26671. The sequence goes on from NZ_FONF01000005.1 coordinate 244,599, forward strand.
TGGCCAATTGAAGCAAGCACAATATGCTCACGCTGATAATCAATTCCCTTCATTGACTCTAATGAAAGATTTCTCATGGGCATCGTTTCCAGACGTCGCAACTCTTTCAGGCTCTCGATATGTATGGATCCGGGAGCAACTAAGCCGCAATGCGCTGACTGTGTTATTTGTCTCGCTAGGGGAGCACCGGTTTCAGTCTCAGTTTGACTGACAGAACACCCGGACGCTAAAACACCCAAAACAATTAAACAGACCTTAGGCAGGTGCGTCGAGAACATCAATTCCGCAAAACCCTTTTAGCATTTGATTGACTACCAGATTGTTCTGGTAGTAGTTGGTAACCCCTAAAATTTGGCCTCGGCAGCAGGTCCGATGAACCCACGGATAAGGCGGGCCTTGAGTAACTAGTGGTCATGCGAATACCGGTAATAGACCCGCCCTCAATCACTTCAATTTCCTGGCGCAAACCGGAAACAGGGTATTCGGCGCAGGCTTCTCCTGCGTGGCAGATCAGGCCATCGTTATCAAGATCCGTCCCTGCCACTAAGACATAACTCCCAGGTGGCACTTCGTTCCGGAGCAAAGGGGCTAAACCATCATCCGGAACAAATTCGAACGTGTATTGGCCATCGCTCACAGTGGCGACAGTCTGCCCGACCGTCACATATAAGCCAGTCTGGGGATCAGGTTCAGGCTCAACCAACAACACGAAATGCCGACCTGCGTCTCGGGCTTGCTGATCAGTGATCCTTTGACCTATCACGGGCACTGTCAATCGTGCTTGAATTTCAGTCCTCGAATCATATGTGATTTCCAGATTACCCCGAGAGGAAACTCCAGGGTCAAGTTTGTCCGGATCCAGAACAAGTTCTACTTGAGCAACCTGGTTCGCCTCTATCTCCAATGGTAAGGATGCAGAAGTTAGCGAAGCAGTAAACCAGTCCTGGGAAGCAGATACATCGGTTATTGTTACCGAGTAATTGCCCAACGGAGACAAATCAATTGAATCGTTTGCAGCAAGCCCGGATTCCGAGGACAAATTTACGATGGCCGGAGAGGAAGTAAGTAGTTCCGGCGGATTTCCAGAAAGCACCGCTTGAACTGCCTTGCCACCATCAAGTACACCATAGCCCAACTGGTCGGTTCGTTCACAGCCCGATTCGCAGGGCCGCTCGGTTAATGCCCCACTTCGCAAATATCCCTCAACCGCAGAGGAATCAAGGGCTGCATTGGCTTCTTTCATAAGTGCCAGTACACCTGAGAAGTGCGGAGCGGCCATAGACGTCCCTTGTAATCCCCGGTAGACAGGCTGAAGCTGGCCATCGACGATGGCCGCACTTGTGCTGCTGACTAAGTCACCCCTTCCATCACCATTCCCGTCGCGGCTGGCGTCTCCGCCTGGAGCTGCCAGATCAATCGTACTACCAAAATTAGAATACGATGCGGGTACTCCAGCACCATCCACAGCGCTGACCGAGAATACATTCTCGAGTGCCGCGGGACAGGAGGGTTCGCTTGTAGCGGAATTACCTGCGGCAGCCACATACAAGATTCCTCTCCCTACGCCTTCGTCAATTAGCTGCTGCAGCGTCACAGCTACGCCAGGGTCACCACAAGGCAATCCCCCCAGGCTCAGATTAACGATGTCTGCTGAAGACCTATTTTGATCCCCTAGTACCCACTGCATCCCCTCAAGGAGGTCACTGAGCGTTCCAGTCCCGCCCTCACCCAAAACCCGCACAGGCATCAGCCTCGATCCAAAAGCAACGCCCGCGCCACCGCTGCCATTAACTGCAGCAGCCACAGTGCCTGACACATGGGTACCATGATAAACACTGCCACCTACCGAATTGCCTGGGTCAGCTGGAAGCTCATCTCCGTCCACAGCATCAAAACCAGCGATAACATTGCTCGCAAGATCCGGATGCCACTGACCTCCGTCCTGAAACAAACCAGTATCCAAAACAGCGACGCTGACACCATTCCCACCACCGGGCGCCAGTTGCCACGCAACCGGCCCGTTGATCAGGCTGTAATGCCACTGCTGAGCCAGCACTCCACTTGTATAGAAAGGCTCGTCCACCGGCGTCAGCATGGCCCGAGTCCTGTAATTGGGTGATGCATGCCGAATGGAGGGGTCAGCCCGCAGACTTTGAATCCAGGTAAGCGTCTGATCTGCTTCGTTTACGTGACTCAACGCAGCAAAGCCGGCCGGTCTGCGAACTTTCCAGATTCCCGGAGCAATCTGTAGGCCCGCCTCGGTCATTGAAGTGCGAGGGAGACTGTTCTTCTGCGCACCAGGACCAGACAAAGAAATAATCGCTTCGTTCTCTACGAATTCGTGTTTTGACCAGTCATAGCTTGTTATGTTTGATGCTTCAGCTCTCGATGAGGAGAGGATATACAGCATGGGCGAGGAGCCAAGAGCTGTTACAGTTATTCCGTAGTCGCCCACTTGCTGACTTTCGATAGCTACACTGACTGCTGCGCCGTTACCCGGTGCAATAGCTTGCCCGACAGTAGTACCGTCAGGAGCCTCTACGGTGAGTAGCAAATCAGATGCTGTTCCAAGCCTTGTTGTGAAGCTCTGGAGAGTGAGTTCCAAACCCGCCTGCAACGATGCCACATAACGATCATCAGCATCGGGAAAATACTCGAACAGATCAGTCTGTGACTCCAGAAGAGGATACGGCCTTGGTTGAACAGTGTCGCTGACATAGCCAGCGAGCACGAACTCCGGAGGAAGTTCTTGAATGGTAGTTAGGGGAGCTCTCCCAGTGAGTGCATCCGCATTATCTGCATCAACCCGTGTGCCCGCCTCAATATCAATGGTTCCAGCCACGGCAATGGGCTGTGTAGCTTCTCCATTACCGGAGCCACCTCCCCCGCAACCCACAAAGGAAAACAGTGTTAGGAAAAGCGAGAACAATTTAAGGTGGGCAAGCGAATTCATAGGTCAGGCCACTGGCAACAGATCGATTTTAGTTCATAGGGTATACCAAACACGCATCTTGCACGTGTTCGGTTTCGTTCAAACTACGTTTCCTCTTGTATTCCAGATGCAAAAAAGCCGCCCGAAGTTTCCCTCAGGCGGCCCTCTTTATCGCACTTCAACATTACAACGCGTAGAACAGCATCGGCACAAAGGCAACGAACAACAGTGTGGGGCCCATCACGGCCAGGGGCAGCAGCAGCCGCTCATAGCGATGCCAGAAGGAACCTGTGCGCTCTGCCGCCAGCACTTCGGTCTCGCCCACCACCTGTCGGGTGAGCAGGTGGTTCAGCGCCACTGGCGGACTCAGGTAGCCGAGCTCGAATGCCACCAGGCACACAATCCAGAAGTGCAGCGGATCAATACCCAGCTGGATCGCCGGCTGGGCAATGGTCGCCGACACCAGGATTACCGCGCCAAACGGGTCCATGACCATGCCTATAACTGTGAGCATCACGACGATCACCAGCATGGCGATCCAGGGACTGGTCAGGTCCTCCGGGAAGAGCGCGTGAACGATATCGGAGCGCTCCAGGATTCCCCCCAGGCAGATGGAAAACCCGATCAACGCCAGCAGCGCGCCAATGTGCACTGCCGAATCGCTGGCAGCGGCCGAGCTGCGTGCCCAGAACACCTGGGAACGGGTCTGGCCCTGCTCACCACGACTCCGGCCGGAATCCAGCAACACCAGCGCGAGCATTACCAGGGGCAGGATCAAAGGAGCGCTGTACTCGTTGAACTTCAAGCCGAGAACAACCCAGATCGACAGGATGACCAGAGCTGCCACGGCCACATAAGGCAGCAGGGCCCGGCTTTCCGAGAGAGCCGCACGGAAAGCGCCGGGCGCCGGACGAGGCTTCCAGTTTCCCTGGGTCTTGCAGACAATCAGTGAAAACAGCGTTGCCGACATGATAAAGACCCAGAAACCCCAGCTGTACATCTCAGTGGTTGTCACTTCCTTATTGAGAGCCGCCACAACAACGATCAGCAGGCACGGGTTGAGCACCACGCCGAGGCTTCCGGACATGGCAGTCGTTGCCAGGGAAAGCTGCCGCCCTGCCCCGGCTCGGCGCAGCTCGTCATACACAACACCACCCACGGCCAGGATGAAAATGCCCGATGCGCCGGTGAACGCTGTCGGAAACGCCGTTGCGAAGATAATCACCGAAGCCAGCATCGGCGCTGGCAGATTAAAAGGTTTGATGAGATTGAGCAGGAGCTCGGGAATTCTGGTCTGCTTCAGCATCATGCCCACCAGCACGTAAAGTCCGATATTGATGAACATGGATGACAGGTTGGACATCATTCCAAAGTAGATCGCCAGGCCCGAGGCATACCCGTCTACCAGGAAGAAATAACTTATGGCGATCAGGCCCATGGCACAGTACAGAGGAATCACCAGACCGGACGAAGCGGAAAGACCGCCGGGGCGGATACGTTCCGGAACGTTCAGGAAACGCACTGCATTGATCACTATAAAGAGGCCGAAGACCCCGCCCCAGGCATATTGAAGGCTCATCGTACCCTCCGAACCCGGCGACGTGGCCAGCTTGCCCAGGTAAGCATTCAGCGACAGCACCATCAGACCATTAACCACAAACTGCACACCCTGGCTCAGCCGCCATTCAGCTCGATTGCGGGGCAGGCGCAACGCTATGTGGTCCGTGTCCAGCGCAGCGATTGCCGCAGCCATCGCGAACATCGCAATGAACAGGTACTTGGTCAGCTCAATGTTCTCGAGCAGGAAGTCCGCAAGTCCCTGCTCTACCGTCTTGAACGCCCCTAGGGCTGGCGTAGCGTGGGCCAGGTTCTGTTCATAGACGTCGTATTGCTGCTGGCAGAGTTCCAGATTGCTCTGTAGCGATTTGCGGATGGCATCGGGATTGGGCGGTGAGCTGAACAGGTCATCGGGGTCGGGCTTGTAATTGGCCACCCGGCGAGCCACTTCGGCATCAACATCCATTTCCAACTGACAGGACGGCTCTGTCGCCTCGGGATTCAGCAGATAATAGTTCGGCCAGGTCTGTTCTCCGACCCAGAGCAACCGGGAATGGAGCGAGTTGCCCATCCCCAGCAGCAGGGTAAACAGCAGGAGAAGCAGCAGAACCGCCCCGTAAATGCGATGTACGGGGTAGAGGGTCCGTGCTGCCGGAGCGGTAATTGCTCGCCAGTTCATGATGGTTCCGCCCCGTTATTCGCGGTTGTCCGCGGTGCACTCGGCTGCAGCAGGGTTACTTGCACAGCGGATCTTGCTGAGCAGCCCCATCATTTTCGGGTGATACACATCCGGCGCCCCGTTCAGGCCATCGCGCATCTCGATCCGGTTCTCCCGGAACATCTCCTGATAGCCGCGGATGTCTTTTTCAGGAATGCGCACCCATTTTTCTTCGGGAATGGCTGCTTCCTGGCCTTCAATCAGCCCCATGGCCTGAGGAAACATATTCCAGGCAACTTCACGGGCTTTCTGGGCTGTGTCGTCGTCCAGCACGTCATCACGGGCAACCATCTGAAGCGTCAGCTGTGCCAGCGGATAGTCCACAACCCCACCGCTTTCGCCGATGCCCTTATAGAGTTCCAGAGCTTCGTAAGCAAAGGCCGGCGCATAGGCGGTATCCACCGAACCGTTGTTAAATTTGCCGGCGAAGTTGGTGATGTCAGAGGGCACGACCGTGGCCTTGACGAAGTTCACCATGTGAATCGCGTCTTTCTGATAGTCGAGGGTTGCCATTCGCTTGCCCGCCAGCTCGCTGGCAGTATCAATACTGCGATCATTTACAAACAGGTAACCGGCACCCACCGGTATGATGCCGAGCACTTCGTAACCGTTATCCTTCATCAATGGCGCGGCTTTCGGCTGCGCCAGCGTGGCCAACAAGGTTTTCAGGTTGTCGTAGGTGGGCAGCGCTCCCACAGCGCTGATGCTGCCCGTGAACTTGTTGAATGGACGAATCCGGATGTCTGTGGCGGCAACGGCATCGCATTGTCCGGCGTTAAAATCACCGATCGCCACGCCCTCATCGGTGTAGGGTTTCAGCTCGAAATCCACGCCGTGGCCCTTCATCTCTAGCGCATAGTCTTTGACGAAGTTGTAGAAGTCGCCATTGGCGCCGATTACATCGAACACGCACATGGAAACAGACTGTGCCGATGCCAGCGGAGCGGCGGCCACAAGGGCCATGGCAGCGAGGGATTTGCGGATCATATCGACCTCCGGGTCATTCTTGTGTTTGTCAGTTTTCAGAGGATGTCGGCAACCTGCCTTAGAGCAGGTCGTCCAGATTCATGGTTTCGACGTTGTCGGTTTGCCGCTCAGGGCTCATCCTGCCGAAGAAGGATTGCGGCGTCCGGTAGCCGTAATTGGCGGTCCAGTGTTTGTCAGAAGAGAAGCGCACCACGCCCGCCGCGACTTCATCCACCAGACGATACTCGTCCCAGACCTCCATAGTTGCATCGGCCGCGGCGAAACTGGCGATGGCTTGCTCAAGCTTTTCCGGGCGACCAAAGGTTTCGGCGGCGACCGCTTGAAGCGCGTGCGGAACCCGCATGCCTTTCTCAACCCCCAGTTCCCGGCTGTGCTCAAGCACCTGCCAGGGGTCCGGCGCCAGAGCCGGACGGGTGTCGGGCAGCAGCAGCCAGACCAGGGCCCGGATGGCGTTTGGCATACCACCCCACTTTTCATTGTCCAGACAGGTAGCGGCACGCTCGGCCTGGGGAGCGATATTCCTGGGGACTCCGGCCATGGCGCCGGAATTGGCATCGTTTACGATTGCCTGCATACCGGTCAGCAAGCCCAGCAGGAAGGTGATTTCGTCCTGTTCGGTGAACAGAAAGGGGCACTCGAGGGGTTCAGCAGCGGGATCGAACTCGTAGGCGGCCATTGCTCGCTTAAAGGAGGCATACCGACGTTTCGCGGTCAGCGCATTCAATCGCTTTGCCACTTCCCTGGCGTCCTTTGCCGCTTCCACATCTCCCTCATAATCCGCTCTGAGATAGGCGAGCTCAGCCTCCCAGGCCTTGTACTCCGCACAATTGCCTGCCAGAAGCATCAACAGGGAGCCGGTGGTGTCAGGTGCATCGGTGACCCGCGAGAAGGAATAGAGCAGCGGATCCACGCCCTCGCCCAGCGCACACGCCATCTGGGTGTCGGACATCTGCAACACGTAGGGCGTGGCTTCGCCCTCCGAATAATTGGAGAGCACAACGCCGGTGGTGGTGTAGATGGGGTTGGCCGAGCAACCTGTGAGTATGGCAACGGCTGCCAGCGAGAGAGCCTTGAGGCGAGCCGCAAAGACATGCGGTCCGAGCTTTGCCAGAGAGGAGATCATATTTCACCCTGCATCACGTTGTTTTTGTTTGCCCGATCTGAACTCGGTTTTTGTCAACGGGTGCAAGAATGCGGTGAAAACTGTCCTACAAAAATGGCTCGAATGCCGATTTTGTTATGCCGATCGGGCCAATGGTCCGGAAGGAAAGGAATTTGCCAGAATATTATTGATATAAAACAATGACTTTTGAAAACGCCAATCCGCTTACAGAGCCATCATTGCCATTACCTGATCGGTCAGGCCATCCAGTGTCAGCCCTCCCCGCTCCGGTTTGTACCAGGTTACGGTCCAGCTGAGAGCGCCGGTCAACATCCTTCGAACAACGAAGGGATCCGCCTCCAGCGCGCCCTCGCGCTTCAATGATTCCAGCACATCCAGCCACAGTTTCTCGTAGATGTCCCGAAGTTCCAGCACTTCGCCCTGGGACGGGGCCGACAGACTCCGCCATTCAAATACCAGGACTGCCATCGCTTCGCCGGTCTGGCCATTGATAGATTCAAGTTCCGCGCGGATCAGTCCACGAAGCTTCTGCCTGCTGGTATCGGCGGCCTCCAGAGCCGCCTGCATGAGCGCGGTGTTCAGCCGGATGGTTTCTACCATCACTGCCTTGAGGATCTCTTCCTTGGTTCGAAAGTGGTGGAACAGGCTGCCGGACTGAATACCCACGGCAGCGGCAAGGTCACGAACTGTAGTGCGCTCGTAGCCTTTTTCCCGGAACAGCCGAGCCGCCTCAGTGAGCAGACGGCCGCGAGCGCCTTCGGGGTCTGACACAAGGTTTTCTGCGATCAGGGACTGGAGGATCTGGTTCTGGCTCACTACGGCTACTCGGTTGGCATAAGAGGCCTTTAATTCTACCTGAAACATGCCTGTTTACAAACCAAGCGCTTGCTTGGTATCGTCATCTCCATCGTGTGGCAAAACCGCCACCGCTCCCATTTTCAATCAGCAATCATTTACAGGGCACAGGAAGATGGCTGAATCCCCCAACACTGTTCGCATCGGATGCTCCGCCGCCTTCTGGGGCGACACGGAAACGGCTGCCGCGCAGCTGGTCCACAAGGGCAATATCGACTATCTGGTAGCCGATTATCTGGCCGAAATCACCATGTCGATCATGGCGGGCCAGAAAATGAAGGACCCATCCCAGGGGTATGCGCGGGATTTCGTACAGACGGTCATGGGCCCCTTGCTCGGTGACATCAAGGAAAAGGGCATTCGGGTGCTGGCCAACGCCGGCGGCGTCAACCCGGTGGCCTGTCGTGACGCCCTTCAGGCTCTCTGTGAAAAAGCCGGCGTGGACATGAAGATCGCCCTGGTTCTGGGCGACGACCTTCTGATGAAAAAGAAAAATCTCGCAGATATGGGCGTCAAGGAGATGGGTTCCGGCCAACCGATGCCCGCAATGATGGTCAGCCTGAATGCCTATCTGGGAGCGCCAGGTCTGGTTGCGGCTCTGGAACAGGGCGCGGACATCGTTATTACCGGCCGGGTGGCAGACAGTGCCCTGGTATTGGCACCGCTGGTGCACGAGTTCGGCTGGAGCTGGCAAGACTACGACAAACTGGCGCAGGGCAGCCTGGCCGGGCATCTGCTCGAGTGCGGTGCCCAGGCCACCGGCGGCAACTTCACCGACTGGGAAGCGGTAGCTGGCGGCTACGCCAACATGGGATTCCCGATAGCCGAAGTGAGTGCCAACGGCGACTTTTTTATCACCAAGCCCGAAGACACCGGCGGGCTGGTTAGTCGTGGCACAGTTGCGGAACAGCTGGTCTACGAAATCGGTGACCCAAGGGCCTACCTGCTGCCTGACGTTACCTGCGATTTCACAGGTGTAGAGCTGGAGGAAACCGGTAAAGACCGTGTACAGGTGCGGGGCGCACGGGGGCTACCACCCACCGACAGTTACAAGGTATCGGGCACCTGGCCGGATGGTTTCAAGTGCACGGTTACCTTCCTGCTGGCAGGCATGAATGCCAGGGCCAAGGCCCAGACTGTCGCACAGGCCATTCTGGCCAAGACCTCACGCATGTTCAGCGAACGTGGCCTGCCTGATTACAGCGAAACCAGTATTGAGCTTCTGGGTACGGAAACGACCTACGGTGCTCATGGCCGTGGCGAGGATTGCCGCGAAGTAGTGGTCAAGATCAGCACCGCCCATCCCAAGAAAGAGGCCCTTGTACTGTTTTCCCGCGAGATTGCCCAGGCAGCCACGGGGATGGCACCGGGAATCACCGGGATTGTGGGTGGCCGGCCGACCGTGTGGCCGAAGATCCGGTTGTATTCATGCCTGGTGCCGAAAACGGAAGTTGATGTGTCCGTGGATCTGGGCGGCGAGCGGCAAACCGTTGGAGTCGAAACCAGCGGCGGTTTCGATAACAGCGACCTCCAGCCCCAGTCGTTCACACACGAGACAGACGAAACGGACACCACTGTGCCGCTGGTGAAGCTTGCCTGGGCCCGCAGCGGTGACAAGGGCGACCACACCAACATTGGCGTGATCGCCCGCAAACCGGAATTTCTGCCGTTCATTGAAACCGCGCTGACGGAAGCGGCGGTTGCGGACTGGATGGCCCATACCCTGAATCCGGAAACCGGCCGGGTGACCCGCTGGGCCATGCCCGGGCTGAAGGCCATCAATTTCCTGCTGGAGCACAGCCTTGGCGGCGGTGGCGTGGCCAGCCTGCGGATTGATCCACAAGGGAAGGCGTTTGCGCAGCAGCTATTGGAGTTTCCGGTGCCTGTTCCTTCTGGTCTGGTTAAAGATTGATTTATTGGTGCATGCACTCTGGTTGATAGCGCGTTCCGGGACACGCCGTGAATACATCCATGTAGGCTTGATCGCAGCATCCTTGCTGCTCACAGTCCCGAAACGCGCTACCAACCAGAGCGCCCGAACTTTGAAAGGGTCTTCGTTACTATGAGCTATCAGTCTGTGTTTCATCCCGACTTGTTTAAGGGCCAGGTGTATATTGTTACCGGCGGCGGTTCTGGTATTGGCCGGTGTACGGCCCATGAACTCGCTGCCCTGGGCGCACGGGTTGCCCTGGTCGGCCGCAAGGCCGAGAAAGTGGAATCTGTGAAAGCAGAGATCACCGAGGACGGCGGCATTGCGTCCGCCCATGTCTGTGATATCCGTGAAGAGGACTCGGTCAAGGCCACGGTGAAGGCGATCATTGCCGAACACGGAGGCCTGAATGGTTTGGTGAACAATGCCGGCGGGCAGTTCCAGGCGCCGCTGACCGGGATCAACCAGAAGGGCTGGGAGACGGTGGTTCGAACCAATCTGACCGGCGGCTTCCTGATGGCACGGGAATCCTACACCCAGGCGCTGTCAAAAACCGGGGGCGCTATTGTAAATATCGTGGCCGATATGTGGGGTGGTATGCCCGGCATGGGACACTCCGGCGCCGCCAGGGCCGGCATGGTGAACTTTACCCAGACAGCCGCCGTTGAGTGGGGCGCGTCCGGGGTTCGTGTAAACGCAGTCGCTCCGGGCTGGATTGCCTCCAGTGGCATGGATAACTACCCCGAACACATGAAGCAGTGGATTCGCAGCCTTGGTGATAACGTCCCGATCAAACGCATGGGCACCGAATCCGAAGTCAGCTCGGCCATCTGTTTTTTACTCAGCCCTGGCGCAGCGTTTATCAGCGGGGATTGTCTGCGGATCGACGGCGGTGCGTCACAGGGAGGTCGGGTCTGGCCGCTACCGAAAGCCAAGAACAACGAACCCTACAACGGCTTTCACCGGGCCATCACCCCGAAAGTTCTGAGCGACGACTGAGGAGCCGACCATGCAGGTACTTGAATCCACGGTAAGCTCCACGTCCGAGGACTTCCGCACCAACGCCGAAGCCATGGACGCCCACATCACCACGTTCCGGGACGTTGAGCAAAAGGTTCTGGATTTGGCGGAAGCCGCCCGGGAGAAGTTCATCAAACGGGGCAAGCTGCTCCCGAGGGACCGTATTAACCGGTTGCTGGACCGCGGCACGCCCTTTCTGGAACTCTGCTCCCTGGCAGGCTACAAGATGCACGACGACAAGGACGGCAGCCTCGCCGGCGGCGGGATCATCGCCGGTATCGGTTATGTGAGCGGCATCCGCTGTCTGGTGGTGGCCAGCAACAGCGCCATCAAAGGCGGCACCATTACCCCTGCCGGCCTGGACAAGACGCTGCGCCTGCAGCAGATCGCCATGGAAAACAAGCTGCCGGTGGTATCCCTTTCCGAGAGCGGCGGCGCCAACCTGAACTACGCCACTGATATTTTCGTGCTCGGCGCCCGGGGCTTTGCCAATCAGGCGCGGATGTCGGCTGCGGGCATTCCCCAGGTCACCGTAGTTCACGGCAATGCCACTGCCGGCGGCGCCTACCAGCCGGGTCTGTCCGACTACGTGATCGTGGTGCGCGAACAAGCCAAGATGTTCCTGGCCGGCCCACCACTGCTGAAGGCAGCAACCGGCGAAGTTGCCACCGATGAGGAACTTGGCGGCGCGGAGATGCATGCGACCGTGGCAGGAACGGCAGAGTACCTGGCCGAAGACGACGCCGACGGCATCCGCCAGGCCAGAAACATCCTCGAAGCCCTGCCCTGGAACGAGCAGCTGCCACCCCGGCGCGAACTTCAATGGGAGGAACCGCTCTACCCGGCCGAGGAGCTGTTGGGTGTCATCCCGGCGGATTCCAAAAAGCCCTACGATGTGCGCGAAATCCTCGCCCGCATTGCCGACGGTTCAAAGTTCATGGACTTCAAGAACGAGTTCGACGACCAGACCGTCTGCGGCACCATCCGAATTGAAGGTCATTCAGTCGGCATCATCGGCAACAACGGCCCGATCACCCCGGCTGGATCCGCCAAGGCCGCCCAGTTCATCCAGCTCTGCGACCAGGCCGGAACGCCCCTTTTGTTCCTGCATAACACCACCGGTTTCATGGTGGGTACTCACTCAGAGCAGAACGGCATCATCAAACACGGCTCGAAAATGATCCAGGCTGTGGCCAACTGTCGGGTGCCAAAGGTCGCAATTGTCATCGGCGGTTCCTATGGTGCAGGTAACTATGCCATGTGCGGCCGTGGCCTGGACCCGAGGTTCATCTTCGCCTGGCCCAACAGCCGAACCGCGGTTATGGGGCCGGCGCAGGCAGGCAAGGTGATGCGTATCGTAGCCGAAGACAAGCAGCGCCGCGGCGGCATGGAGCCGGATCCGAAGACACTGGATTTTCTGGAGCAGGCCACAGCGAAGAAGCTGGAGGAAGGTTCAACGGCGCTGTTCGGAACGGCCAGATTGTGGGATGACGGGCTAATCGACCCGCGGGATACGCGGCGCGTTCTGTCCCTGGTTCTGGACGTTTGCCGGGAAGCCGAGGCTCGGCAGTTGCGGCCCAATACCTTTGGTGTGGCCCGCCTGTAGGTCTGCTTGTTTTGCGGGAGGAACCGGTTGGGACACCCTGCCCAAAATGTCGGCGGCCATGGATGGCCGACGCCAAGCGCACATGGATGTGCTCGTAGCGGTTTTCTGGAAGCGGCCCCACACACCTGCCGCCAAGCTAAAGAACGTCCACCAAAACAAATACGGCACGAACTCTCTACCAGCAGGAGAACAAGAACGTGAAATTCACAGCCGAACACGAAGCCCTCAGAAAAACGGTCCGCGATTTCGTGGAGAAGGAAATCAATCCCCACTGCGACGAATGGGAAGCCGCCGGGGAATTCCCGATTCATGAACTGTTCAAAAAGCTCGGAAACCTCGGAATCCTCGGGATCCAGAAGCCCGAAGAATACGGTGGTATGGGGCTGGATTACAGCTACAACCTCGTGGCTGCGGAAGAGCTTGGCATGGCCCATTGTGGTGGTGTGCCGCTGGCCATCGGGGTTCAGACCGATATGTGTACCCCGGCCATTTCCCGGTTTGGATCTGATGAACTGAAACGCAGTTTCCTCGCGCCGGCCATTGCCGGCGACATGGTGGGATGTATTGGCGTCAGTGAAGTTGGCGCAGGTTCGGATGTGGCGGGGATGAAAACCACCGCCAGGAAAGACGGCGACGACTACATCATCAACGGCTCCAAGATGTGGATCACCAACAGCCCCAAATCGGATTTTATCTGCCTGCTGGCCAACACCTCGGACGACAAGCCCCACAAGAACAAGTCTTTGATCATCGTGCCCACGAAAACGCCGGGCATCTCCTTCAGCCCGCACCTGAACAAGCTCGGCATGCGCTCTTCCGAAACCGCCCAGATCTTTTTTGACGACGTCCGTGTGCCACAGCGCTACCGGATCGGCGCCGAGGGCACCGGTTTCATGATGCAGATGCTGCAGTTCCAGGAGGAGCGGATCTGGGGTGCGGCGAACGTGATCAAGGCGCTGGAAAACTGCATCACCAAGACCATCGAGTACTGTCGCGAGCGGAAGACCTTCGGCCAGCCGCTGATCGACAACCAGGTAATCCACTTCCGCCTGGCCGAACTGCAAACCGAAGTCGAGGCCCTGCGCGCCCTCACCTACCAGGCCTGCGAGCTGCACGTTGAAGGCAAGGATGTCACCCGCCTGGCCTCCATGGCCAAACTCAAGGCCGGACGTCTTGGGCGTGAGGTCACAGACAGCTGCCTGCAGTACTGGGGCGGTAACGGTTACATGTGGGATAACCCGATTTCCCGCGCGCACCGGGATGTTCGACTGGTGTCTATTGGCGGTGGTGCCGACGAAATCATGCTCGGGATTATCTGCAAGATGATGGGAACCCTTCCGGGCAAGAAACGCGACTAGGAAACGGACGGTGGAGTCATTTATGGGCCAGGTACCACATTGCGAAACACTGATTCTGGAAAAACAGGGCCCTACCCTGTTTATCACCATCAACCGACCGGACGTGCGCAACGCCATGAGCCTCGAGATGGTGGCGGAACTGTCCGCGGTGTTCACCCAGATTGAAAACGACCTGCACATTCGCGCCGTCGTCATCCGGGGCGCCGGTGGGCACTTCTGCGCCGGTGGTGATATCAAAGACATGGCCGGAGCCCGCGGCCAGAAAGCGGCCGAGGGTGAGGCGGACCCGTTCTATCGTCTGAACCGCGCCTTCGGTCAGATGATTCAACAGGTCAACGAATCCTCGAAAGTGGTCATTGCGATCACCGAAGGCGCCGTCATGGGCGGTGGATTCGGTTTGGCCTGCGTTTCCGACGTCGCCATCGCCGGGCCGAGCGCCAAGTTCGGCTTGCCGGAAACCTCCCTCGGCGTGATTCCAGCCCAGATTGCGCCGTTTGTGGTTGAACGAATCGGCCTCACTCAGGCCCGGCGGCTGGCCCTGCTCGGTTTGAGAATCGATGCGAACGAAGCATGCAGTCTTGGCATCGTTCACCAGGCGGCTTCTTCAGAGGATGAACTGGAAGAGATGCTGACAAGCGCTCTGGATCGTGTCCGCCACTGCGCACCGGTTGCCACGGCAGAAACCAAAGCGTTGCTACACAGGGTTGGCCATGAACCCATGAGCGGTTTGCTGGACAGCGCGGCTGAAAAATTTGCGGAAGCCATCCGGGGAAGCGAAGGAACGGAGGGCACCATGGCCTTCATGCAAAAACGTCCACCAGCCTGGGCAAGCGAATCGGACTGATGCGGAGCGAGGGTGAGTGCCGTCTGGCTTCCAGAAAATGTCGGCGGCCATGGATGGCCGACGCCAAGCGCACATGGATGTGCTCGTAGCGGTTTTCTGGAAGCCAGACGGCACTCAGCCTCGCGGCTTACTCCAAAGGAGAGAACAAGAACATGTTAAAGAAACTACTAGTAGCCAACCGCGGCGAAATCGCAGTCCGCGTCATCCGCACCGCGAAAGCCCTTGGTTACCGCACCGTAGCTGTCTACTCCGAGGCCGACGCCAGGGCCATGCACGTGGAACTCGCCGACGAGGCCGTCTGCATTGGCCCGGCACAGGTATCCGCCTCCTACCTGAACAGCGATGCAATTCTTGAAGCCGCCCGCAAAACCGGCGCCGACTGCATCCACCCGGGTTACGGCTTCCTCTCCGAGAATGCCGCCTTCGCCAACGCCTGCAAAGACGCCGGCCTGGTGTTTGTTGGCCCTCCCGCCTCGGCCATCGAACTCATGGGCAGCAAGCGCCGATCCAAAATCGCCATGCAGGAGGCCGGCGTGCCAGTGGTGCCTGGCTATGAAGGCGACAACGCCAACGACGACGAACTGATCACCGCCGCCAAAGACATCGGCTACCCCCTCATGATCAAAGCCTCTGCCGGCGGTGGTGGCCGCGGCATGCGCCTGGTTGAGAGTGAATCCGAACTGGCCGACAACATCAAACGGGCCCGTTCCGAATCAAAACAGGCCTTCGGCGACGACGAACTGATCCTGGAAAAAGCCGTGATTGAGCCCCGCCACGTGGAAATCCAGGTGTTTGCGGATCGCCACGGCAATGCGGTCTACCTCGGCGAACGGGACTGCTCAGTACAGCGCCGACACCAGAAAGTAGTGGAAGAAGCACCCTCCCCCTTTGTCACGCCGGAACTACGACAGGCCATGGGTGAGGCTGCAGTCAAAGCGGCTCTGGCCTGCAACTACGAAGGCGCCGGCACCGTCGAGTTCCTGGTCGACAAGCACCGAAACTTCTACTTTCTGGAAATGAACACCCGCCTGCAGGTAGAGCATCCGGTCACCGAACTCATTACCGGCCAGGATCTGGTCGCCTGGCAGCTCAACGTGGCCGAGGGACGCCCGCTGCCGCTCGGCCAGGACGATATTCACCTGAATGGCCATGCCATTGAGGTTCGACTCTATGCAGAAGACCCTGCCCACGGATTCACACCCCAGACCGGACCGCTATACGCCTTTGAACCAGCCGAAGGCGAAGGTTTAAGGTTTGATACCGGGGTACGATCTGGAGATGCTATCACTCCCCACTACGACCCGATGCTGGCAAAAGTAATTGCCTGGGGCCAAAACCGGGATGAAGCCCGCCGGCGGCTGATCCGCTCGCTTGAGGACACAACCGTGTTCGGCGTGACCACCAACCGCCATTTCCTGAGCCGGATTATCGCAGACGAGACTTTCGGGGCCGGCGGGGCGACCACGGCCTTCCTGCAGCAGGCCTTCAAGGACGATCCGTCCCTTCAGCCGCAAAACCTGACCATTCGCCAGTTGGCCCTGGCCGCCTGCGTGCTCGACCATGACATTTCGGGCCAGAGCGCCTGGAGCAATGCGCCGGCCACCATGACCCCCATCAAGCTGGAAACCGGCGACACCACTGTCGAGCTACTGGTGACCCGCAGCGGCAGCCGGTTGTCTGTCAGTATGGGCGAAACCCGGCATTCCCTGGTACTTGAGAGCCAGAGGGATGGCCATTTGTGCATTATCGACAGCGGCGTTCGTCAGGCCTGCCAATATCACCGCCAGGGCGATTCCCTATATTTGCAGGCGTTCGGGCAATCCTGGTCGGTGCGCGATGTTACCCACCAACCAGCCAGGACTGCTGGTGGCGCGGGCAGCGGTCGCATCCAGGCGACCATGGATGGTGCCATCATTGATGTGTTAGTTGAAGCTGGTCAGAGCGTTCACCAGGGCGATACGCTGGTGATACTGGAAGCCATGAAGATGGAGCATCCGGTAAAAGCAGACCGCGACGGCAGAGTCGCCGAGTTTCTTGCGAGCAAAGGCGACCAGGTAAAACGCAGTCAGTTACTGGTCCAGATAACCGCCAACGAGACGGCCGAACAGGAGAACGAGGCATGAGTACCATGCGTGATCGTACCGTTTTTATCACCGGCGCCAGCCGTGGCATCGGCCGGGCCATCGCCCTCGCCGCCGCCCGTCAGGGCGCGAACGTAGTGATTGCCGCCAAATCAGACACGCCTCATCCGAAGCTGCCAGGCACGATCCATACGGTGGCGGAGGAAGTTCGGGATGCTGGAGGCAAAGCGCTACCGCTGGTTCTGGATGTCCGGGATGAAAAGCAGATCCGCCAGCGCATTGATGAGGCCGGCGAGCATTTTGGCGGCATCGACGCACTGGTAAACAACGCAGGCGCCATTCGGCTAACCGGTGTGGAAAACCTTAAGGTCAGCCGGTACGACCTGATGCATCAGGTCAATGCCCGGGCCGTCATGGCCTGCAGCCAGGCCGCACTGCCCTGGCTGAAACAGTCGGACCGGGCTCACATCCTGAGCCTGTCGCCGCCTCTGAATCTGAATACCCGGTGGTTCGCCCAATATGGCCCCTATACCACCACAAAATACGCCATGACCATGCTGAGCCTGGGCATGGCGGAGGAGTTCAGGCGGTACGGCATTGCGGTTAACACGCTGTGGCCGAAAACGCTGATTGCCACGGCAGCCATCGAATTTGAAGTTGGCGGGCCCCAGATGATGGCCCAGGGCAGGAAGCCGGACATCATGGCCGATGCCGCTGTCAGCATCCTCAACCGGTCGTCTGAGACTATGACTGGTCAGACCCTGATCGACGAGGAGCTGCTACGGCAGGACGGTATCACCGACTTCGATCATTACCGGTATGAGCCGGGCGATAAGCCCCTGATGCCGGACCTGTTTCTGGACTGAACCCGAGGCATGCGTTGTTCCGGGCTCAACGTCCACACAATAAAAGGGACCAATGGAAACACCATGAGCCAAGACAACGTATCCGCACTGGACATTGCCCGCAGCCTGCCCGGAATATTCCGGCGTTTGCCGGCCATAACCCGGGGGCTGTATTACTATGCCCTGAAAAACGAGAACCGTGAGCTTACGCTCGGCACACTCATCGAGAACAACGCCCGGAACCTGGGCAGCCGGCCCGCCATTCTGTTTGAAGACCGCTCGATCACATGGAGCGAATTGAATGGCTGGGCTAACCGCATCGCCCGCTACCTGCAGGACCAGGGGCTTGCCAAAGGGGATGCCATTGCGATCTTCCTTGAAAACCGCCCCGAATTGCTGGCCGTGGTAGCCGGCGCAGCCAAACTCGGGGTCGCCTGCGCCATGCTCAACACCTCCCAGAGAGGCAAGGTACTCGAACACAGCATCAACCTGATCGAGCCCAAAATGGTGGTGGTTGGCGAGGAACTGATCGAAGCGTTCGACGGCATAAAGACAGATCTCAAGACCGCCCATCCCCAGCCATTCCAGTTTCTGGCAGACACCAACACGCTGAACGCCTTTGGGGACGCACCGACCGGTTACGCCAACATGGCCGCGCAGGTCAGCACCTTCAACAGCGACGCCCCGGTTCTGAGCGATGCGCCGAAAATGGGCGATACCGCCATCTACCTGTTCACCTCCGGCACCACCGGCCTGCCCAAGGCCGCCCCGGGCTCACACCGCAAATTTATAATGGCCTACGGCGGGTTTGGCCTGATGTCTCTGGCCATGAAGCCGGAGGACGTTCTTTACTGCACGCTCCCCCTTTATCACGGCACCGCTCTGCTGGTCTGCTGGGGGTCCGTCCTGGCCGGCGGCTCCGCCATTGCCCTGCGCCGCAAGTTCTCCGCCAGCGCCTTCTGGGACGACGTTCGCTATTACCACGCCACCACCTTCGGCTACGTCGGCGAACTCTGCCGCTACCTGCTGAACCAGCCACCCAGCGAACAGGACCGGAACCACAGCCTCACCAAAATGATCGGCAACGGCCTCCGCCCCTCCATCTGGAAGGAATTCAAGCAGCGCTTCGGGATAGAGACAGTCGCAGAGCTCTACGCCTCCAGCGAAGGCAACATCGGCTTCAGCAACTTTTTCAATATGGACAACACCGTGGGCTTTTCCACCGCCCCCTACAAGCTGGTGAAATTCCACGACGGCACACGGGATCCAGTTCGTAACGAAAAAGGCTTCATGCAGGAAGTCGCAAAAGGCGAGCCCGGCCTGTTGATCGGCGAGATCACCAAGAAATGGTCGTTCGAGGGTTACACCCAGAAAGAGGCCACGGAAAAATCGATCCTCCGCAACGCTTTCAAGAAGGGGGACGCCTGGTTCAACACTGGCGATGTCCTGAAGGAAATCGGGTGCGGCCACCTGCAGTTCGTCGACCGTATGGGCGATACCTACCGCTGGAAGGGCGAAAACGTCTCAACGACGGAAGTGGAAAACATCATCGACGGCTCGGGGATGGTCGAGGAAGCCATCGTCTACGGCGTCGAGATCCCCGGCTCCAACGGTAAGGCCGGCATGGTGACCCTGGTTCCCCACAGTAATGGCCAAGAGTTCGATGTGAACAGATTATTCGCCTATCTGCGGGACAATCTGCCGGCCTATGCAGTACCGGTGTTTGTGCGCATCACCCACGCCATCGAGAAAACCGGAACCTTCAAATACCGCAAGGTGGATATCCAGAAGCTGGGCTATTCGCTTAGGGACGGCGAGGAAGTCTATGCCTGGTTGCCCGGGACTGATGGGTATACCCTGCTGACGCCGGAGCTGGTTTCGGAGATTGACTCGGGTTCGGTCCGGTTTTGATGATTGGCCTTTTGTCTGGGCCCTAGCCTTATGGATTAGCGGATTGGTGAGGGTGGGCACCTCCTCCCAAAAACCGCTACAAGCACGTCCGTGTGCGCTTGTTTCGGGCCGTCCATGGCCCTCTACATTTTTGGGAGGAGGTGCCCACCCTCACCACCGGGCTATTGCGTTATAGTCTTGATACTCAGAGATACCACTGATTCCAGAAGTTGCCGGTTGGAAGCACTTCCCAAAAATGTCGGCGGCCATGGATGGCCGACGCCAAGCGCACATGGATGTGCTCGTAGCGGTTTTTGGGAGGTGCTTCCAACCGGCAACCTCCCAAAGCTTTCAGGCTTCGATAAAACTCAGGAGCCGACTTTAAGCACAACCTTGCCAGTCGCTTTGCGTTCAGTAAGGGCTCCAAGGGCAGAGGCGTAATCCTCGAAGTCATAGACGGCACTGATCTTCGGATCAATCTTGCCCTCGGCATAGAGCTTCATCAGCTCCATCATGTTCTGGGCGCTGGCTTCCGGCTCGCGTTGAGTGAAACTGCCCCAGAATACGCCAACAACGGAACAACCTTTCAGAAGAGTCAAATTTGCCGGGATTTTCGGAATCTCGCCGGCCGCGAAGCCGATGATCAGGTGGCGGCCATTCCAGGCCATGGCGCGGAGAGCCTGTTCGGTGAAGTCACCGCCTACGGGGTCGTAGATGACATCCACGCCTTTGCTGTGAGTAAGCTTCTTCACCGCGTCTTTAAGAGGCTCTTCGGCATAATTGATAAGCTCATCGGCGCCAGCTTCCTTGGCAACCGCTAGCTTTTCCGCCGAACTGGCGGCTGCAATAACCTTTGCGCCCATGGCCTTGCCGAGCTCAACCGTTGCCAGGCCCACGCCACCGCTGGCGCCCAGAACCAGAAGCGATTCGCCAGGCTGAAGGTTGCCGCGCTGCTTGAGGGCATAATAGGAAGTCCCATAAACCATGGTGAAGGCCGCAGCCTTCTCGTCGGACATGCCATCGGGGACGGGGAGAAGATTCTGCTCCGGCACGATGACTTCTTCGGCAAAGGCGCCATAACCTGTCAGCCCAGCAACACGGTCGCCTACCTTGAAGCGGGTTACCTTGTCGCC
Source organism: Marinobacter sp. DSM 26671 (assembly GCF_900112835.1). Lineage (NCBI taxonomy): Bacteria > Pseudomonadati > Pseudomonadota > Gammaproteobacteria > Pseudomonadales > Marinobacteraceae > Marinobacter > Marinobacter sp. DSM 26671. The sequence goes on from NZ_FONF01000005.1 coordinate 265,478, forward strand.
AACCTCGATAACCTCACCCGCCATTTCGCCACCCGGGGAAAAAGGCAGGCTTGGCTTCAACTGATATTTGTTCTCGATGATGAGGGTGTCCGGAAAATTCAGGCCGGCGGCTTTAACGCGCACTTTGACACCGCGGCCTTTCACTTCGGGGCTGGGAACTTCTTCGATGACCAGCTTCTCGGCCGGACCATATTCCTTGCAGAGGATGGCTTTCATGAGTGCTCCGTTTTTGTTCGATCGGATTCCAGGCGACAGGCGCCTGTGATTGTTATCCGTCAAGCTAAACAGAGTCTTAACATGAAGCAAATAAAGTTCTTTTATCTAAGCGCATAAGCGGCGCTTATTTCTCAGAGCGAGTCCATTCAGAGCATGGTCCCGCCGATCACGAGAGCGCCAACCAGAACCACCCCGGCCACAATCAGGCCAGTTTTCATTCCTGAGGACAGCACCTGAGGCGCGTCGCCGACAGATTTAGGATCATCACGGGTAGACAGATTCTGTTCCTGGCTGGAGTTGCGAACGAGCTCGATCATTTTCTCGCACTGTTCAGAGGTGAACGCGGCCGGATCAAAGGATTCAAGTCCCTGATCATCCAGAAATGCCCGAACGTCCCTCGAAAGCGGCACGTATTTCATGGACCAGTTACTGAACGTTCGGCTCTTCAGGGGCTCTTCTATCAAGGTGACGATGTTGCGGTGGCGGTCATCCTTCAGGATCCTGTCATACGTGCGACGGACGGCGTCCTCTTCACCTTCCAGATACTGGAAAAACCGGTCGTTTCCGTAGTAGAGGCCACCGACCAACTGGTCTTTGGCATTGTTCTTACGGGAGGTCATCAGAATTCGTGCAACGTGGGGTTCAACACCCTTTTCCACCGGTTTGGCTTCAAACGTGGCTTCACTGGCATAGGCCAGGCGCATCAGGGACATAGCAACTCCGTACAACAGGATACAGGTAAGTTGAATGCAAGATACGTTCAGAACTGTCGCTATGGATCACAGTCCGGAGGCCCGCGCTTCCTGACACCTATCTGGCCTCAGGTGAAAGCCATCCGCTTTTTCGCTATCCTGCGCGCTTCGACTTTAGGCATCCGGCCACTCCTGGCCTATCTCGGGGCTCGCCATGATCGACATCATCTACGTGCTTGAAATGGTTGGAATCGTCGCGTTTGCGATTTCCGGCATGATCGTGGCGCGCTCCAAAAATATGGATCCTGTGGGCGTATTTACCATCGGCTTCATCACGGCACTCGGGGGTGGCACCCTGCGCGACCTGATCATGGACAACCACCCTCTTTACTGGATCAAGCACGAAGAGCAACCGATGCTGATTCTGGCCATGGCGGTTGTCTTCAGTTATTGGAAAAAGGCTGAGCGGCTGCGGGAGTCAAGAATTGTGTTCCCCGACGCCATCGGACTCGGCGTTTTTTCCATCCTTGGCGCCCAACTGGCCCTGGATCTGGGACATTCCTGGTTTGTCGCTTCCCTGCTGGGAGTGATGACGGGCACCTTTGGCGGCGCCCTGCGGGATACCCTCTGTAACGAGGTCCCCTATATTTTTCGCAAAGACCAGATCTACGCCTCGATTTCATTTGCCGGATGCTGGCTGTACTTTGTCTGCCAGTGGTTCCTCGACAACGAGGTCCTGCCGCTGACCATTGGCCTGCTTTTTATCGTCATCGTGCGGATGTTGGCGGTCCGCTTCGATATCCGGCTCCAGCGTGACTCTCACAGCAACTAACGCCACATTCGCTTTGACGAACTGTCAATCATCCCTTGGCCTCAGGAGGCTGAGCCGGTAATATTGCCGTTTTTTCACGCAATTCAAGAATTCCGTCCAGACCAGACCCCCAAACACAAACTTTCAGCATCCTGTGAGGCAGACACCCGTCATGCTTGAACGACTGTTCCAACTCCAGGCCCACGGCACCACTGTTCGTAAAGAAGTGGTTGCGGGCATTACCACCTTCCTGACCATGGCGTACATCATCGTGGTCAACCCGAGCATCCTGTCATCGACCGGCATGGATTTCGGGGCTGTCTTTGTTGCTACCTGTCTTGCAGCCGTGATCGGCACCCTGATCATGGGGCTTTGGGCCAATTACCCGATCGCCATGGCACCAGGCATGGGGCTCAACGCCTTTTTCTCCTTCACGGTCGTCGGCAGCATGGGCTACAGCTGGCAGATAGCGCTCGGAGCGGTGTTCATTTCCGGCTTCCTGTTCTTCCTGCTGAGCATCTTCAAGGTGCGGGAATGGATCATCAACAGCATTCCCATGTCCCTGCGCTTCGGCATCTCCGCGGGCATTGGCTTCTTCCTGGCCCTGATCGCCCTGAAGAATGCCGGCATTGTTGTGGATCACCCCGCCACGCTTGTGGGGCTGGGTGAAGTGAAAGTGGCAGAGAGCCTGCTGTTTTTCGGCGGCTTCGTGCTGATTTGCGCACTGTCCTTCCGCCAGGTAACCGGCGCCGTCATGATTGGTATTATTGCGGTTACCGGCGTAGCCATGGCACTGGGAATGGTGGAGTACAACGGTCTGGTTTCAGCACCCCCGAGCATAGCGCCGACGTTCATGCAGCTGGACCTGGCGGGCGCCCTGAATATCGGCATGATCAGCGTGATCTTTGCGTTTCTGTTCGTCGATCTGTTCGATACATCCGGCACCCTGATCGGCGCCGCACAGCGCGGTGGCCTCCTCGACAAGGACGGCAAACTGCCGCGCCTCGGCCGGGCCCTGATGTCGGACTCGGTTGCGACCATGTCCGGTGCTGCCCTCGGTACCTCAACCACCACCAGCTACATCGAATCCACCGCGGGCATCTCCGCCGGCGGCCGAACCGGCCTGACCGCTGTCGTGGTTGCCGCGCTGTTTCTTGCTTGTTTGCTGCTGTCACCGATCGCCAGCATCATCCCTGCCTACGCCACCGCACCGGCACTGCTTTACGTGGCGGTTCTGATGGCCAGCGGCCTCAAACTGATTGATTGGGAGGATGTCACTGACGCGGCCCCGGCTGTTGTCACCGCCCTGATGATGCCTTTGACCTTCTCCATTGCCAACGGCATCGCCCTGGGATTCATCACCTACGCCATTCTGAAGGCACTCAGTGGCCGCTGGGCAGATCTGAACGCCAGTGTTGTTATCATTGCGGTTGTGTTTGTTCTGAAATTCATTTTCCTGGATGCGGCCTGATCCGCCTCCAGGGCATTAACCGGAACGTTTATGGATTATTTTTCTGAAAGCATCAAAAAGGCCATTCGCACGGTCCCGGACTGGCCAAAGCCGGGCGTGGCTTTTCGCGATATAACCACGGTACTGCAAGACAAGACTGCCTTCCGGAAACTGATTGATGCCTTCGTACACCGCTACCACGGCCACAAGATTGATGCCGTGGCAGCGGTGGATGCTCGCGGCTTTATCATTGGCTCGGCGCTGGCCTATGAGCTCAACGCCTCCCTGGTACTTGTCCGCAAGAAAGGCAAGCTGCCGTTCGATACGCTGGTGGAGGACTACGAGCTTGAATACGGTACTGCCTCCGTAGAGCTGCACAAGGACGCGTTCAAGCCGGGCGACAACGTGGTTCTGGTGGATGATCTGATTGCCACTGGCGGCACGATGCTCGCCGCGACCCGTCTGATCCGCAGGATTGGCGCGGAAATTGTGGAAGTGGCAGCCATGATTGATCTGCCCGATCTCGGCGGCTCCCGCAAGCTGCAGGACGAAGGCCTTCAGGTTTATACTGTTTGCTCGTTTGAAGGGGAATAATCAACAGCAATCAGGAGGCGACCATGCCGGATTACCAACACCACTGGAAGGATGGCACACCCGTCCATCTGCCACTGGGAAAGATCGTCTGCATTGGTCGCAACTACGCCGAGCATGCCCGGGAGCTCAATAACCCGGTGCCGGATGAACCGCTGCTGTTCATCAAACCCGCAACCTCGGCGGTGCATATCACCCGTCCCCTGGATTTTCCAAGAGACCAGGGGGCGGTTCACTTCGAGACCGAACTGGCGGTTCTGATCGGTCGCCCCTTGACCCGGGCTTCAGCCAGCGAAGCCAAATCCGCGATACTGGGCTACGGTCTGGCACTGGACCTGACTCTGCGGGATCTACAGGGCAAACTCAAAGAAAAAGGCCAGCCATGGGAAAGAGCGAAGGGGTTCGATGGTGCCTGTCCGCTTTCGCCGTTTGTCGCGGCCGATAAGTTTCCCGATGCCCCCATTCACTTCACAATGGACATTGATGGCAACCGCCAGCAAACCGGCGATACCGGCGATATGCTCAACCCCATCATTCCCCTGATCGCTCACATCAGCAGCCAGTTCACTCTGCTGCCCGGCGATGTGGTGCTGACAGGAACACCAAAAGGCGTGGGCCCGCTGGTTTCTGGCCAGACCCTGTCGCTTGAACTGGAAGACCTGCTGTTCGTGGAGACCAAAGTGGTTTAACGTGCAGGGCCGGCTAAACCCAAATCCGGTCAAAGGCGTACATCTGTTTATGGCAAAGAAACCGGTAACCTCCCGACGTGGTCGCTTCTTCAAACTCGCTGGCATGACTGCCTCTGTGGCAGGGCAATATGCCGGCCAGCGTGCGCGCCGCCTGTTCCGCTCAGAAAATGACGAGGGCGCGCAGAGCGAAAGCTACACACGCATGGCCGACCAGATCGCCGATACCCTGGGCGAGCTGAAAGGGGCGGTCATGAAAGTCGGGCAAATCGCTTCCCAGACCCAGGACTTTCTGCCCAAGGAATTCTCGGACGCGCTCGAGAAGCTTCAGAAAGAAGCCCCGCCCATGCCTTTTGAGGTCATCGTGGGGCAGATCGAATCGGAACTGGGCAAACCGGTCTCCGAGCTTTTCGAGTACCTGCAGGAGACACCCTACGCTGCGGCTTCCATCGGCCAGGTGCATCGCGCCAGACTCCACGATGGCACCGATGTTATTGTGAAAATCCAGTACCCCGGCGTGGACGAATCCTGCGATTCAGATCTCAAGCAACTGCGCATGGCACTGAGATTGGGCGGCCTGCTGAAAATGCCCAAGGAGTCGGTCGACCGGCTGTTCGCCGAAATCCGGGAGCGACTGAAAGAAGAACTGGATTACGAGAACGAAGCACGAAATATCGAACTCTTTCGGGAGTTTCACAAGGATCAGCCCTGGGTGCTCATCCCTTCCGTGGCGAAGAGCCACTCAACCCGACGTGTCCTGACGATGGAACTGGTTGAGGGAGATCACGTCAGCAAGGTTACGAGAGACCGGTACGACCAGGACACCATCAACCTGATAGGTCACCGGATCTTCATGCTCATGGCGGACCAGCTTTTCCGTTTCCAGTGCATCCATGGCGATCCCCACGCCGGCAACTTCGCCTACCGGCCTGATGGCTCCATCGTCATGTACGACTTCGGCTGCGTAAAGAAGCTGAAACCGGAAATCATCGCCGCCTACCGCAACGCCCTGGTTTCTGCCCTCGAGGAAGACTACGAAGCGCTTGACCGTCATCTGATTGACCTGGGCGCGCGTGTCGGAAGCCAGCCAGCCGTGGATGAAGCCTACTACGCTATGTGGCGGGACATTCTGGTGGTGCCCTTCGAGGATCGGGAGGTGCCCTATAACTTCGCAGAAGCCGACATCCACAAGCGCGTGGCCGAGAAAACCAGCACCGTGTTCAAATACCTCGACTACTTCAAGCCGCCGGTGGAAAGCATCTTTATCGACCGGATGATTGCCGGTCATTACTGGATGCTGAAGCGGCTGGGTGTTCAGGCTGCGTTCAGGGAAGAACTGGAAAGGTACCTGAAAGCCTGAACCCTACAGGTAATGGGCAACCCATTCGGCAACACCCTCGACGGCACCCTTGCGAATAAACCGGGCCCGTGACACTGACGCCGGCTCGCCCGGGTCAATCACGGTGATGGGGACATCTCTGTCCACTTCGTAAACCAGTCCTGCAGCCGGGTATACCTGCAGAGACGTTCCCACGATCAGCAGGTGATCGGCCGTGCGGACAACTTCTGCAGCCTTGTCCAGCATGGGCACTTCCTCGCCAAACCAGACAATATGAGGACGAAGCTGGGCGCCACGGTCGCAGGTGTCGCCAGGGTTAATATCACGATAACCGATGTCATAAACCAGCTCCGGATATTTTGAACTGCGCGCCTTGGTAAGCTCACCGTGAAGGTGAATGACGTTGCTCGCGCCACCCCGTTCGTGAAGATCGTCCACGTTCTGGGTGACCACGGTGACCCGGTAGCGCTGCTCAAGCTCCGCCAGCAGCTGATGGGCCCGGTTCGGCTGGGCAGAGGCGAGCTGGCGGCGTCGGTCATTGTAGAACCGCAGCACCAGCTCCTGATTGCGCGCAAACGCCTCGGGCGTAGCCACATCGTAGACGCTGTGCTGCTCCCACAACCCACCGTTGTCCCGGAAGGTGGAGAGACCGCTTTCGGCGCTTATGCCCGCGCCTGTCAGCACTACGATATGATCCTGCATCAGTCGAAAATCTTGCCCGGGTTCATGATTCCGTTGGGATCGAATACCTGCTTGATTCCCCTCAGGTAAGCGATTTCTGCCTCGCTACGGGTGTACTGCAGATAAGGCTTCTTGGTCATACCCACGCCGTGCTCGGCTGACACGCTGCCCTGATAGCGCTCGACAATCTCGAACACCCACTTGTTGACCTGTTGGCACTTCTCGAAGAAATCCTCGTTGGCCATGTCCTCTGGCTTGAGGATATTCAGGTGCAGGTTGCCATCGCCGATGTGCCCGAACCAGATAATCTCGAAATCCGGATAGTGCTCGGTGACCACGGCATCAATTTCCTGCAGGAAGCCCGGCACCTTGGATACGACCACGGAAATATCATTCTTGTAGGGCGTGCGGGGCGCGATGGACTCGGAAATGCGCTCGCGCAGCTGCCAGAGGTTCTGGGCCTGGGTTTCGCTCTGGCTGATCACGCCATCCAGCACCCACCCGTTCTCCACGCATTGTTCAAACAGAGCCATAGCATCGTCCATCACCTGATCGGAGACAGATTCGAACTCCAGCAGCGCATAATACGGCGCCTCGGTTTCAAACGGCGCCTGAACCTGACCGTGGGCCAGCACGTGTCCCATGGCTTGATGGGAGAAAAACTCGTAGGCGGTGAGATCAATCTTTTTCTGAAAAGTCTGCAGCACATCCATGGTGTTGGTCAGGTCATTCAGACCCAGCACCAGCACCGTCAGGTTATCCGGCTTCCGGGACAATTTCATGGTGGCTTCGGTAATAAAGCCCAGTGTGCCCTCAGCGCCGATAAACAGATGACGCAGATCGTAACCCGTGTTGTTCTTCTCCAGATCCTTGTTCAGATCCAGAATATCGCCCTTGCCGGTCACGACCTTGAGGCCGGCAACCCAGTCCCGGCTCATACCATAGCGAATTACCTTGATACCGCCGGCGTTGGTGGAGAGGTTGCCACCGAGCTGGCTGGAACCGGCGGAGGCAAAATCAACCGGATAGTAAAGACCGTTGTCTTCAGCACAATTCTGCAACTGCTCGGTCACAACACCGGCCTGACACCGAACCGTCCTGTCGCTGGCATTGAAGTCCAGAATCTGGTTCATGTTGTCGAACGCCACAACCACCTCACCATTGGCGGCCACAGCACCGCCACTCAGACCTGTCCGGCCGCCAGAGGGCACCAGTGCCACCTGATTCTCGTTGGCGAACTTCACCAGCGCCTGCACCTGCTCGGTGGTCTTGGGCAACGCGATCGCCAGGGGCTTGGGCGGGTAGATCTTGGTCCAGTCCTTGCCGTAGGTATCCAGATCTGCCGGGTCGGTCAGCACCTTGCCGGGCGCGTCGCCGGTGGCCATCAGGTCTTTGAGAGAAGCAATGATCTGTTCAGAATTCATGAATTTTTCGGTCTCGTCAGGTTTGGGCCGGAGCATCCTGCAACAGGAATCACAGACAGTTGATTCAGGCAAACCGGCGCGCTGTGAAAATCTTTGTTTATGGTATCATACCGCCCCTGTTCTGTGAGCCAGCCCTGACGATCACTGGCCACGGGTCATTTCACGTGACGAAAGGTTCGGAAGCAAGCCCATGTCAAATACGTCTCTTGAGAAGAGCAAAATCCGTATCCTGCTGCTGGAAGGCGTGCATCAATCTGCCATTGATACGCTGAATGCTGCGGGCTATACCAACATTGAGTACCTGTCTCACTCGCTGGCCGAGGAAGAGCTGATCGAGAAGATTGCCGATGCGCACTTCGTCGGCATCCGTTCCCGCACCCAGCTGACCGAGAAAGTATTTGAGGCCGCCAAGAAGCTGGTGGCTGTGGGTTGCTTCTGTATTGGCACCAACCAGGTGGATCTGCAGGCGGCCACCCGGCGCGGTATTGCCGTTTTCAATGCGCCTTTCTCCAACACCCGGAGCGTCGCGGAACTCGTTCTCGCCCAGGCCATTCTGCTCCTGCGCGGTGTCCCGGAGAAAAACGCCAAGGCCCATCGCGGCGAGTGGCTGAAATCCGCCAAGGACAGCTATGAAATCCGTGGCAAAAAACTGGGCATTATCGGCTACGGCAACATCGGCACCCAGTTCAGCGTCCTGGCCGAGGGCCTGGGCATGGATGTGTACTTCTACGATGTCGTCTCAAAACTGTCGATCGGCAACGCCACCCAGGTAGGTACGCTCCAGGAGCTGCTCAACATTGCCGATGTGGTCAGCCTGCACGTACCGGAAACCCCGGCCACCAAGTACATGTTCAAGGCCGAGCAGTTCGCCCAGATGAAACCCGGCAGCATTCTCATGAATGCCTCCCGCGGCACCGTGGTGGACATCGACGCCCTGGCCGATGCTCTGGGCAGCGGTAAACTGCTGGGTGCTGCCATTGACGTATTCCCGGTTGAGCCCAAATCCAACGACGAGGAATTTGTCTCTCCGCTGCGGGAGTTCGACAATGTCATCCTGACCCCGCATGTTGGCGGCTCCACCATCGAAGCCCAGGCAAACATCGGTCGGGAAGTGGCAGAAAAACTGGCCATGTACAGCGACAACGGCACGTCGGTTTCTTCCGTGAACTTCCCGGAAGTCGCTCTGCCGTCACACCCCAATCAGCACCGTCTGCTGCATATCCACGAGAACGTTCCCGGCGTGATGTCAGAGATCAACCAGGTGTTTTCAGAGAATGGCATCAACGTTTGCGGCCAGTATCTGCAGACCAAGGAAGACATCGGCTATGTTGTCGTCGACGTGAACAAAGAGTACGGCGAACTGGCGCAGGAAAAGCTGCTCAAAGTGAAAGGGACCATTCGCTGCCGCGTACTGTTCTGATTAACGGCCAGATATAAAAAAACCGGAGCCTGTGCTCCGGTTTTTTTATGGCTGCGAACGCCCTGCTTACTGCATGGGCACCAGCGTCAGCTCAACACGACGGTTCTGCTCACGGCCGGCCGCGGTATCATTTGAGGCAACCGGGTAGCGTTCGCCGTAGCCAACAGCACGGGTACGCTTCGGCTCAATACCCTGGTTCAGGAGGAAGTCACGCACGGATGAGGCGCGACGCTCACTGAGCAGCTGGTTGTAGCTGTCAGAGCCGGAGCTGTCGGTATGCCCCTCAATCTGGATGATGGTCTTGTCATACTCCTTCAGTACCAGAGCCACGGATTCCAGTGTTCCGCTGAATGACGGCTTGATGCTCGATTCATTCAGATCAAAGGTGATATTGCCTGGCATCACCAGTTCAATCTCATCGCCGTTGCGCACCACGCGAACACCAGTGCCCTCCAGCTTGCGACGCAGCTCGGCTTCCTGTTTGTCCATGTAGTAACCAACGCCACCGCCAATGGCCGCGCCGCTGGCCGCACCAATCAGGGCACCTTTTCCGCGGTCACTCTTGCTGGAGGTTGCCGCACCGATAGCCGCACCGCCAATAGCGCCGATGATGCTTCCCTTGGTCGCATTCGAAGTTTTCTCTTCACCGGTGTAGGGGTCGTAGGTCATACAACCGCCGAGACCGAAAGTTGCCACCATAAATACAAGAATCATCTTCTTCACAGCTTTCTCCTGTGCCTGGTTTCTTCAGCCAACCCGGTTTAACGGGTCTTTTCCGCCGAGTTCGTGAATGTATCAATAATGGTATTGAATACGGTTGCCTGCAAATCCTGAGCTTCGTTCACAAGATGATGACGTCCGTCAGGGATTTTCCGTTCCTCAACCGAGGAAAATTTATTCCGGATAATACGCAAATTGTGTTGCCAGTCGACTGTCAGATCCTTCTCACCTTGCACGACGGTCACCGGAAAGTCGACCGGCCGCGCAGATTCAATATGGGGGACCCATTTTCGGAGTGCACTCACCCAGTCGACATGCACTGCCCTCGCCTGAAGCGGGTCGTACTCCCGCAAGAACCTGAGGAAACGACCGTTGCCACTGTTCTCTGCAAATACCCTGCGCCAGCGGGAAATAAACGGCTTCACCATGCTATGCAGTATTTTTGCGCCCAACCAGCCGGCCGGCCTCACCAGGGGCGCCAGAAGCACCACTTTCCGGAAGTCGGAGGTTTGCTGGCTGTGATGGTTGGACAACAGATAATCAATCAGGATCGCTCCACCGGTGCTCTGCCCAACCGCGAACCAGGGCTGACGCAACTTGTCCCTGACCTGAGCCATCACGTCTGACAGAACGCCCTGATACTCAAGAAAACTGCCAATGGCTGCGGGCGTGCCGCTGGAAAGGCCATGGCCGGGCTGATCGTAGGCCAGCACATCAAACCCGGCTCCCAGGCACCGATCGATCAACTGACTGTACAACCCGACGTGGTCGAAATAGCCGTGCAGAATGAACACCGTGCCACGCTCTGTTGACTGGTCCGGCAATCGGAAATAATGCACCATGACTTCATGACCGCAGGCTTTGACGTAACCCTGATGATAAGCAACGTCCGGATGTTCCACCCAGAGATCCAGCCCATAAAAACGACAATAGGCCACCATTTCATCACTAAGATCACGCGAGCGGGTCGGGTCGAAGGGTTCGAGTCTGTCCAGGAGCGAGTGCCTGTCCCAATCCGGTATTTCTATGGTATCCGTTTTCCAGTACACGTAGAGTTAAACGCCTGTCATGAATGAGTTATCTATTTCGGGGTTTCAATCCTAACCTATAGCGGGCCTAACCCATAGCAGGGGAAAGACACAGATGTTGCAACACGTTTTAGAGAGTGCGTTGCGCCAGACCATGAACCGGCTGGTCAGACCGGTTCTCAACCCGGCGGTACCGGTGCCACTTCAGCGACGCATTGTTCGCCAGGCTTATCGGAGTTCGACACCACCGAGAGGCGCGAAATTCGAGAACATAACCATTGGGGGAGTGCCAGCAACCCGGACAACCTTCGGCAATGATCCCCGGGGCGCCGTTCTCTATCTCCACGGCGGAGGCTACATCATCGGGTCCTCGAGTACCCACCGTGGCATAACCGGGCATCTGGCGAAAACAACCGGCTGCGCCATCGTTACGCCGGATTACCGGCTGGCGCCCGAGTTTCCGTTTCCCGCTGCGCTGGATGATGCCGAAGCCTGCTGGAACGGGCTTCTGGAGGCTGGCCTGAAACCGGACCAGATTGCCGTCGCCGGCGATTCCGCTGGCGGGGGGCTCTCTGTTGCCCTGGCGATGCGACTGCGCGATAAGGGCCTGCAGCTTCCGGCATCGCTGACGGCGTTTTCACCCTGGATAGACCTCACCCAGGAGCAGCTTTATGCGCCGGAAATTGAGCCGGTACTTCAGGCCAGCTGGACCAGCAAGGCCGCCAGGCTTTACGCCGGAAAGGAACCCCTTACCAACCCGTTGATCTCGCCGATCTTCGGGGATTTAAGCGGCCTGCCACCCCTGTTGATCCAGGTAGGCAGCCAGGAAATCCTGCTGAACGACGCCGAACGGCTCGCCGAGGCCGCAAGCCGGAACGATGTGGAAACCCGCCTTGAGGTCTATAACAGTCTTTGGCACGTTTTCCAGGTACACAGTGGTCAGCTGGATCGAGCCACTGCCGCGCTGGAAACCGCAGGCGAACACATCAAACGTCATCTGGCAGACTGAGCTCGCCCCGGGCCAGGGCCTCTTTCCTGGGCCGGGGCCATTGTTTGATGCGCCACTCCAACCGTGAAGCCCGGCTTCTGTCTCCGGCTGGCGCGCTGAACACCAGTTCCAGTGGCCCCTTCCCCCTCAGACTACGCGCGCCCCGGGGAGCGCCTCCCTGATGTTCATTGAACCGCCGCTCAACGTCAGTGGTTATGCCGGTATAGAGCGAACCTCTGGCGGTTCGAACCATGTAGACAAACCAGTCAGCCAAGGTTCAGGGCCTCTTCCCGATCCTTCACTTTTTTCTGCTGAATCCATAGCCCCATCATGATCAGAACCAGGCCAATGTATGTGGAGGGCAGGATATGCTCGCCCAGAATAAAGTAGATGAACACCAGCGAAAGGAACGGAGAGATAAAAATCAGGTTGCTGACTTTCGAAGTATTCTCCGCTTTTTTCATGGCATAGGACCAGAGCACGAAAGCGATACCCATCTCGAACACGCCTACATAGAGCGCTGCAACCAGCGACGTGCCCGGGGCAAAACTGAGCCCCTCTGTCCACCAGCAAATGAGCAGAATCACCGGCAATCCACATAGGAAATTCAGGAACAGGCCAACCACCGGATCCCGGGTATCCCGTGTGGCGATAATCCAGTAGGACGCCCAGACCACTGTGCTTCCGAGGGCGAGAGAAACGCCAAGTGGATCCTCGAAGCTCAGCGAAGTGACAGCCCCGCGGGTGGCAATCACCACGACCCCGGCATAACAGATCAGGCCCGCGACAATATCCAGTTTGCGTAGCCGGTGCCCCAGAAAGGGTACCGACATATAGGCCAGCACCAGAGCCCAGGTGTAGTTCAGCGGTTGCGCTTCCTGGGCGGGCAGTCGGTCAAAGGCACCGAACAACAGGAAATAGTACAGACAGGGATTGATCAGCCCCATGCCAAAAGACTGGGCATACTGTTTGCGACTGAGCGAGAACACCAGGTGCCAGCGCCCCTGAAGCATCAGGATGACGGCCATCACAACCACCGACGCACTGCACGCAATCAGCAGCATCTGAACGGGCGCGAGCTCTCTGAGCGAGAGCTTGAACGCGGTTGCCACGGTAGACCACAACAGCACCGTGCCAAGGCCATAGAGCATCGCCTGCTTCTGGTTTGTCATTCCCGGCCTCCTGCCCAACACTGAAACTCCATGAACTGTCTCCTATATGCACTTGATCGTCTGGGTCGACAGTGTAATTCAATCCAACCCCGTAACCCACGGCAGTGCGCATTCTTGTGTTACCTTGTATGGCAATATCAACCAAGGATCGAGAAAACTGGAGTTCCCGTTATGCCCACCGTCCGTTTCAGGTTCTGGCCATTGAGCCTGGCATTGGCCATTGCACTGACCGGTTGTTCAGACAGCCAGACCAGCGGTGAGGACGAGACCGCCGATGTCCCGGAACCCCCCGATTACCCGGTTACCTGGCGTTTTGCCCTTGAGGAGATCGAGGGTAGCGTTCAGCATGCTTATGCCGAAGCGTTGAAGGAACGGATTGAGGAGCGTTCCGACGGCAGGATTGAAATCGATATTTTTCCCTACGGTTCTCTGGGAACCTCGGCACAGCTTACTGAACTGGTTCGCAATGGTTCCATAAGCCTGGCGTTCGCCTCCCCCGGGCATCTTGCCAACACCATCCCCGAAGTCGGTCTCTTCACGCTGCACTATGTTCTTCCGGACGACGCCGACGTTACACGAGAGATTCTGGCCAGCGCAGAATTGCTCGAATTGTTTGAATCACCCTATGCCAACCAGAACATGAAACTGCTGGGTTTCGTGCCTGAAGGCTGGATGGCCTGGACAGCTAACAAGGCGCTGCGGTCGCCGGAAGACTTCACCGGACAGCGAATCCGAACCATGACCTCCGACATGGCGGAAGAAACCTTCCGGGCCTATGGTGCCGAGCCCAGCCAGATCCCCTATTCCCAGGTATACAGTGACCTGCAGCTGCGCAAGATCGATGGCCAGAGCAATCCGGTTTTCGCCATCGAGGAAATGGATTTCTACGAAGTGCAGACCACCATGACCCTGGCGCGACCGGCCCAGTTCGTCGCTTCAGTGGTCTCGAATCTTGAGTGGTACGACGCCTTGCCCGAAAACCAGCAACAATGGCTCGACAACGGACTCAAGGACGTCGCGCAGATCGCCTGGGAGACTCAGGAGGAGCTAAATCAGACCCGGCTCGAGCAGATGCTGGAAGGGGGCCACATGAAAGTGGTCCGCCTGACCGATTCAGAACGCGAGGCGTTTCGGGAAGCCAGCATGCCGGTGCGTGACATTTACCTCGAGCGCACCGGTGAAAGCGGGCAGCGTATTCTCGGCAGGTTGAATCAATTGATTGAGCAAACGGAAACCCGCAAGCAAAGCTCAGGGGTTTCCGGTGACGGGGACTGAGACAAACCTGACGCCCTCTGAAGCCAACGCACTTGCGCCCTTTGCAGTGAGCTCGGAAATAAACCGGAACTGATCCTTCAACTCGATCGGGTATGCCTTCAGCCGATAACACATGCCCCAGGGTTTGTTGGAGACCACCACCACGACAGGCCGGAACGTGCGGGTAAGAGGACAGGTGTAGGCCACATCCCGCAAGAGCGCCATAACCCGGCTGACGTCATGGTGGGGTTCAAGGTTGAACTCCGCCACGCACATCAGGTTATCCGTTCCGTTGTTGGCGTTGGCAATGAGGGACGCCCAGAGTTTGCCGTGGGGTATCACCACCACGGTATCATCCGGCGTAACAAGTTCCGCGGCTCTGGTGCCAATCGAACGGACCTCTCCGTACTGCCCGTCCACCTCGATCCAGTCGCCGGGCCGATACGGCATTTCGTAGAGGGTTACGATTCCGGCAATCAGGCTGTTCGCGTAATCCTTGAAGGCAAACCCGAGAGCCAGTCCCAGGGCTCCGAAAATGGCAACCATGTTCTCGAACGAAGGTTCCACCAGGATCGGAACCACAACGATGATGGTCACCACGATAATGATCAATCGCAGCAAGGGCACCGACGCCAGGATATAAAACCGGGGCTTGCCCCCGAGTTTCACTGCGATTCTCGGAAACAGCTTCTGTATTACGATGATCAGGCCCGTCGCCAGCAGCACAACCATCAACGATTCCAGCAACGCTTCCGACGTGATCGCTGAAAACGCCTCCCGAATGCCAAGATCACCCATCACTCATCTCCTAGAAAGTGTCGACCGGAAATCCCCAGCTCTGCAAATGCCGACGAATCGAGGGGTATCCCTGAGCGGTGACTTGCCAGCGACCACCAGATGACTGCTGCTCAATCAGATCCGCGCGGGCCAGACGTGCCAGCACAAACCCTGCCTCATGTTCCGCGACCCCTGTTACCAACTGCAGATGAGAGGCGTCCAGTCCATCGTGCAACAGCAGGGCGTGCAATAGCAGGCCAATGTTGTCGCCCTGGCTCTGGGGGACCGCTGGCAAACCCAGTTGATCAAAAGGGATAACCCAGGCCCGGGTGACTGAACCGCCGTCTGAAGAACCCGGGCCGGATTCCTCCGTGCCCGCCTCTTCTTCAGGGCGGTCTCTCAGCGCGCGTCGCCATATAGCCAGCGCAACACCGGGATTACCTCTTGCTACTGAGGCGAGATCCCGGAGAAAGCCACTGTGTTTGCGCTTTTTCCCGTCATTTCCTTCCGTCATCGGCAATACCCATAGGCCATCGTCTGCCATTCGGGCCGTGATTGAGTAATCACTATCACCGGCAGCAAGGGATTCAAACCATTCACCAAGTTCGACTGCTGCCATCGGCGCAGGTGTCATCGGCGAAAAGTGCGCATCCCTGAAGTAAGAGGACCAGAATTGCCAACACCAGCTCGAGCAACCAATAGCGCCAGGAGCAGTGCCTCCCGCGGCAACCCGACGGAGTAATTCCCGAACCAGAGCCAGTCCGGACAGATGGCGCAGCCAGAAATCAGCCAGTTCCGGAATCACCCACGGCCTGGAAAGATCCTGCGTGTCCCACCACTCCCTGGCGCCCTGTTCATCAAGAAGCAGATTCTCGGGTGGCAGGATCAGCGACCACCGGCCCGCCTCGCCCTCTTGCTGCAATTCAAGCTCGGGAAAACACTCAAGGGCAGAACGAATACCTGAGAACGGTGGAGCCACCAGTAACGCAACTCTCTTGCCGGAATCATGGTTTAGCCCAAGCTCTTCAAGGGCCCTTGAGAGCACTTCCGCCAGCACGCTTGGATCTGGCCGGGGTGCAAAGGATTCGAGCCGGGCGGCTGAAAGTTCGGGAAGGTTATCGAGGCTTTCAAACACTTCCTTTTCTGCAACCACGCCCGCCCGAATCTGGGCCAGGGCATGGCGCAACGCATCTTTGAGTGAACGTCTCACGGACGTTTCAGGCACTTTCCACTGCTCAACCGGAATCAGGCCGCCGGGCATCCACACGGATCCTGCCTTGTTTACTGGCTTATCCTTCAACCTCGTTGCTCCCTTGCTTGCCGTCCTTTCAATTACTCAGGAACCAGCCAACCAATATCGTGAGACAAATTCAAAACGTCCGACCCGGCAACATCGCTCATCATTGCGGCAAACCGGGAGTCAAAACCCCAGGGTGGGTTTACCACCAGCATGCCCGATCCGACCATACCTCGCTCCGGCGGATTATTCAGATGCACCTCACTGCAGAGTATCTTGCGCGCATCAGTGCCCCTGACCGCATCTTTCAACTGTTCCTGCAGGCCACTGGTCAGTATCGGGTACCAGACAAGAAAAATGCCATGACGGCACTTATGCCATGCTTTCCCCAAAGTTTGCGCCACTTCAATGTAGTCGGTTTTGACCTCGTAAGAGGGATCAATCAGCGTCAGCAGGCGCGGCTGTCTGGGAGGCAACTGTCTTAGCAGACCTGCCAGGCCGTCCTGTCTGAGCACCCGAATCGGAGCCTCGGAAGCCCATTCCGCCAGTTGCTCGCCCTCAGATGGATGCAGTTCAAACAGCGTCAGCGCATCTCCATCCCGTAGAAAATGCTGAAACCACGCAGGAGAACCGGGGTAAACGGACAGTTCACCACCGCCGGCATTGAATCCTTTCAGCACGTCCAGAAACGGCTTCCAGTCCCCGGACAGCAACCGATCTCTGGCGCCCCAAAGTCTCTGAACTCCGTGGTCGGCTTCTCCAGTCTTGCGGGCCCGCTCACTTCGCAGGTCGTATATGGCACTGCCGGCATGGGTATCGAAACAGGCAATACCGGAGGCCTTCGCCCGCATCATGGTCTGGACCAGTGCCAGGGCTCCATGTTTCTGGACATCGGCGAAATTGCCGGCGTGGAAGGCGTGCAAATAACTCAACATACAAGAATAGCTCCCTGGTGACGGGGCCATTAAGCCCGATCACGGTTGCCCGGGGCAAGAGCACAATCGTCAAACCTGATCGATCGAGTCCGTTTCCCGCTTGCGTTTCGATAAAACGGAACTCATAATATTTAACGCGAATATTTCTCATTATTACTACTATTAACAGAACTTGGGAAAAGGAATGACGTCCATGTTTCGTCCAGCACCCCTGGCATTGACAGTAACCGCTCTGCTCACTGCAGGCTGCGCTAATCATCCCTGGTCCACCAAGGACTATCAGCCAGCAACCAAAGACTCAGTGGTCGATCACTACGCCGATCTGGCTCATGCCAACTACGAAGATGCCCTGATCACCGCCCGCGCGCTGGACGAAGCAACTGACCGCTTGATCGCCAATCCGACCGAAGCCAATCTGGCGACCGCAAAAGAAGCCTGGCTGGCAGCTAGGGTTCCTTATCAGCAAACAGAAGTGTTCCGGTTCGGCAATGCTATTGTCGATGACTGGGAAGGCCAGCTGAACGCCTGGCCGCTTGATGAAGGCCTGATCGATTATGTGAAGGCAGACGGGTACCAGCACGAGCTGGGCAACGCCGGTGCCACCGCAAACATCATCGCAAGCAACAGGATCAATGTGGGTGGTGAGACACTGAATGTGGCATCTCTTTCCCCTGCACTGCTCGCAGATCTGAACGAAGTTGGCGGCTCTGAAGCCAACGTTGCTACCGGCTACCACGCGGTTGAATTCCTGCTTTGGGGTCAGGATCTCCACGGTTTTGAAAGCGGCGCCGGTGAGCGTCCGGTCACGGATTACGCGAAGGGCGCTGATTGCACCAATGGCAATTGTGAGCGTCGTGGCGAATACCTGGATGCGGTAACAGACCTTCTGGTATCCGACCTCGAGTGGATGGTGGCCCAGTGGGCGCCGGGCGACAGTGACAACTACCGGGCGCAATTGACCGCTGCAGACGCCAATCAGGGTGTTCAGAAAATGCTGTTCGGCATGGGTTCACTGTCTCTGGGCGAGCTGGCCGGCGAGCGAATGAAGGTTGCTCTGGAAGCCAACTCCTATGAGGACGAGCACGACTGCTTCAGCGACAATACCCACAATTCGCACTACTACAACGGCCAGGGTATCCAGAACGTCTACACGGGTACCTATCGTCGCGTGGATGGCAGCCTGGTGACCGGCCCTTCCCTGTCTGATCTGGTTCAGCAGAGCGACCCAGAGCTGGACGCGCGTCTTAACAACCAGCTGGACGCCTCCATGGAAGCCCTGGCGCTAATGAAGGCCCGCGCGGAGAGCAGCGAAAATCCCATGGCTTTTGACACCATGATTGCACCCGGGAATGCCGAGGGCACTCGTATCGTCAACGGCGCTATCATGGCGCTGGTCGCACAGACCGGTTCCATTGAGCAGGCTGCGCGCGACCTGGGCATTGAAGCCCTGTCTCCCGATGATGCCGGCCACGCGTCCTGAGCATGATGAAACCGCTTGCCTTAATCGGGGCGCTGGCGATCGCCAGCGCCCACGTTTGTGCCCAGACTCACGAGGGCTATCCGATCCAGACATCTCCGGCCTCTGGTGGTGAGGGCACCGTACAACAGTCAGACACCAATGCCTACTCGCTTCCCCAGGGCAATCTGTCCATGACCAAACGTCTGGACTTCAGTGTCGGCAACAGTTTCTTCCGGAACCCCTGGGTCGAAGCCCCGGCAAGCACTGACGCCCGTGACGGCCTGGGCCCGCTGTTCAATACCAACTCCTGCCAGGGATGTCATATCAAGGATGGTCGCGGACACCCACCCGGTGTCGACGAGCCGCCGGTCTCCCTGTTTTTGAGACTGGCAGTCCCTGCTGATCCGGAGCTGGACGCGGACATTCTGCGCAAACACGGTTTTAAACCGGCGCCAGTATATGGCAGCCAGCTCCAGACAGCCGCGCTTCCTGCAGCCAAACCAGAGGCTGATTTGATCGTCGAATGGACGCCAGTGAAGGAAACACTCGCGGATGGGACGGTGGTGGAACTGCGCAAGCCCGTGTACCGCATTGAGAACCCAAATTATGGGCCACTGCCCGAGGACCTTCTGGTATCGCCCCGGGTAGCACCGCAGATGATCGGAATGGGTCTGCTGGAAGCCATCCCCATCGAAGATTTGCAAGCCCTCCAAGACACTGATGATGCGGACGGAAACGGCATCTCCGGAAAGCTTAACCAGGTCTGGGATCTGGCAACGGAACAGACAGTGCCCGGTCGATTCGGCTGGAAGGCAGCCGAGCCCGATGTCCACCAGCAAAGCATGGGTGCGTTCGCCGGAGATATGGGACTGACCTCTACTCTGAAACCTAAAACCGACTGCATGCCCGAGCAGAATTGTGAGCGGTTTACCCATGGCGGTGAACCGGAAGTAAGCGACAAGGTCGCCAACTTCGTGACCTTCTACGCCAAGAGTCTGGCAATACCCGCGCGTCGAGATATTGAGTCTGAATCCGTCCGGCAGGGAGCAAGGCTGTTCAACGAAAGTGGCTGCGCTGGCTGCCATACGCCGAGACATCAGACCGGCGAGGTTGCCGATCGCCCGGACCTTAGCAATCAGACTATCTGGCCCTATTCGGATCTGTTGCTGCACGACATGGGTCCTGCCCTGGCCGACGGCCGCGATGAATTCCTGGCCAATGGCAATGAATGGCGAACCCCGCCGCTCTGGGGCATTGGCCTGGCCCAAGTGGTGAATCCGCAAGCCGGGTTCCTGCACGACGGCCGCGCCCGAACTCTGGAAGAAGCCGTGCTCTGGCACGGTGGCGAGGCTCAGGCGGCCGCCGACCGATACCGCCAGATGTCGCCCGAAGATCGATCCGCTCTGATCGATTTCCTGAATTCACTCTGAGGATCAGCCATGCAAGGGATCACCAGACTGCTGTGCACATCTATCCTGACACTAACCTCGCCCCTGGCGTGGGCAAGCGATGCCAACATCCAGGCCCGCCAGCAGTGGTATGAAGGCATTGCGACCGGCTATCAATCGTTGACCACAGAAGCGGGAGAGCTGGCTGAATCCGCCCGTGACTACTGCCAGAATCCAGCCGAGGGAAGCCGGGAACACGTGGAAGCCGCCTGGCTGAATGCCTTCCTGGCCTGGCAGAAGGTGCGCTTAGTCGATTTCGGCCCGGTCGAAAACAACAACCTTTCCTGGCAGTTCCAGTTCTGGCCGGATCCGAAGAATCTGATTGCACGGAAAGCGGCTTACCTGATCGGAAACGACGAACCGATCACCCCGAGCGTGATCAATCAGTCCGGTGTCGCTGTGCAAGGCTTCCCGATGATCGAATATCTGCTGTTCGACCAAGAGTTCAATGCCGGGGAAACTTCACTCCCAGTCGCCCGGACCTGCGAGCTGCTAACGAACGTCGCGGGACACTTGAAAAGCAACAGTGACGCATTGATGGCTGGCTGGCAGGCTTTCAGACCGCACTATCTGGAGACCGAGCAGTACTTCGACACCACTATCCGAGCGGGTATGGCAACACTGGAAATTCTGGAAGAAAGAAGGCTGGCCCAACCCATGGGTCTTCGCGGCATTAACAAACGCAACCCTTACATCGCGGACGCCTGGCGCAGCGGCAAAAGCCTGCAGACTGTCGCGGCGACTGTCGACGGCCTGAACCGGTACTTTTTACCAGGGCTCGAAATTTCGCTGGAAGCAAAGGGGGCGTCCGACCTGGCAGACCGCATTCGCAAACAATTCAACGAGGTTCAGCAGAACTTTCCCGGTGCCCACCTACCCCTGGCAACGGCTTTGAAAGAAGAAGACCAGTTCCGGGCTCTGCAGAGCCTTTACGTTGATATTTCCCAGTTGACCAGGCTGGTGAATGACCAGGCGGCAGTGGCACTTGGCGTAGTACGAGGCTTCAACTCGAGCGATGGCGACTGAGGAACCTGATCTTATGCTTTTGAACCGGAGAGCCCTTCTCAAGGCGTCCATTGCCGGTGGCGTTGCCGTGGGCCTGACCGGCTGTTCCCTGCTGCCCCGAAAAGCGTCAGTCCAACCTGATGGCTATGCCGGCGCCGTCGGGTTCCCGGATGGCAGTTTTGGAGTCAGCGCATTCAACCGCAACGGCCGGATAGTGTGGCAGGCGCCTGTCGATTCCCGCTGCCATAGCGGCTGCAACCGACCGCACCAGCAAGAGACCCTGTTTTTCGAGCGCCGCCCGGGTTGGTCATTCTACGTTTTCGATAGCACTACAGGTGCCCGGAAACACCATATTTCAGCCGAGCCGGGCGAACACTTTGTTGGTCACGGTGTGTTCTCGACCGATGGCCGACGCCTCTACGTCACCGCCAGCCGGTACGATCAGGGCGCGGGGATCATCGCAGTCTACGATGCCGAAAAGGGTTATCGGCGGACAAAAACCTTTGATCTGGCGGGAATCGGCCCCCATGAGCTGACCTTGCACCCCGACGGCGAAACCCTGGTGATCGGTCTCGGAGGCATCCTCACTCACCCGGATTACGACCGCATGAAACTGAATCTGGACACCATGGATCCAGCCCTGGTACTTATGAATCGTCACTCCGGCAAAATCGTTGGCCGTTTCAGGCCGCCCCACCACCAGCAAAGCGCCCGCCATGTCAGCGTCAGCGGCGATGGCCGCGTGTATGTGGCCTATCAGCACCAGGGCCCACTCTACGAAACGCCGCCTTTGTTGGCACGTCTTGAAGAGGGAACTTTGCGGGAATACCGGTTCGATGAGGATACCCGGACAGCGTTGGCCAACTACATCTCCAGCGTGGTTGCGCATCCGGAAAACGACCTCGTGGCTGCGGCTTCGCCGATTGGTGGAACGGCCATTATCTTTCGGGGCAAGACCGGTGAGCTGGTCAGCCGCGCACACATCGCCGATTGCGCGGGCATCCAGACCCTTGCCGGAGGGGATTTTCTTGTTTCCTCCGGACGGGGAAAACTTATCCGGCTCGGCGCCGGCAAACCCGCCAGAGAACTCGCAGATCTATCCGTTCACTGGGACCACCATCTGGTCTGATCGCTCGCAGTTGCCGTAATCCGGACTTAAGGATACCGCGCCACACTGGTATCCTTTCGACACATTTTCCGGAGGATAGCGGTTTGCCTGAGAGCAGAAAGGACACCATCGAACAACTTTATGGCCTGATTGCCAACGAAGAGGATGCACGGGTCTGTACCGACATCTCCGATGACGCCTGTCGCGAAGTGCCGCGCAATTTCTTTCTGATTCTTGCCAGCAACGTCCTGACCAAACTGGGCGACCTGCTGATCAGTCCCAAAACCGTATTGGCCTGGTTGATGAGCGCCATTGGTGCACCCGCGCTGGTGGCCTGGCTGGTGCCGATCCGGGAATCCGGTTCCCTCGTCCCACAGATGGTCATTGCGGCCTGGGTCCGCCGCAAACCTGTTCGCAAGTGGTTCTGGACTCTTGGAAGCTTCGGACAGGCCGCCAGTGTTGTGGCCATGGCGGCCAGCATCTGGTTTTTCGAGGGGTATGCCGCAGGTTCCGGGATCATTGCAGCCCTTATTGTATTTTCCCTCGCCCGTGGATTCTGCTCCGTATCCATGAAAGATGTACAGGGCAAATGCATCCCGAAAACCCGCCGGGGAAGGCTCGGCGGGCTCGCCTCCACCATTGGCGGCACCGCCACCGTTGTGTTGACCGCGCTGCTGTTCTGGGAACGCGGCGACCCCACCCTCGCCTTTTACACCGTATTATTACTTCTGGCCGCGGCACTCTGGGTGATCGCCGGCCTGCTGTTTGCCGGAGTGGAAGAATACGACGGTGAAACCGGTGGCGGCGGAAATGCCATCAACGAGGCATTTCGAAGCCTGTCCCTGCTCCGGGATGACGTTCCGTTCCGGAACTTCGTGATTACCCGGGCCCTGCTGCTCAGCTCGGCACTGGCTTCACCCTATTTGGTCGTACTGGCACAGAAAGAATCCGACATTGGCTGGATGTTGGGCGTTTTCCTGCTGGCCAGCAGCCTCGCCAGCTCGCTCAGTGCCAGCTTCTGGGGCTGGGCTGCAGACACCTCCAGTCGGAGAGTCATGATCCGTGGGGCGGCAATGGCCAGCGGTGTGTGCCTGATCGTCGGCTTCACCGCGCTGTTTATCGGGACGGAAATCGGCAGCGTCTGGTTTTACCCGATTGCGTTTTTCGTACTGAGCATTGCCCATGCGGGCGTCAGGCTGGGGCGTAAAACCTATCTGGTGGACATGGCAGGGGGCAACAAGCGTACCGATTACACGGCGGTGAGCAACACGGTCATCGGTGTTCTGCTGCTTGTTACCGGCGGCCTCACCGCCCTCGTGTCAATGATCTCAGAAGTGGCGGTCATCATCGTTCTGGGCCTGATGGGGCTGGCTGGGATGTTCAGTGCCATGGGGCTGAAGGAAGTGACCGAAGACTGATAACGGTCGCCCGTTCAGGAGGGCGCCTTGCCGTCATTCAGGGCCAGAGCCCCTTTCACGATCCGGTAGATGATCCAGATAGAAATACCAAGGAGAATAAACCATCCGATGATGATCGGCGTGGTCACTATGCCAATCACGGTCCAGAGCAGGCCGATCCAGAAGGTGCGAATCTGCCAGCGGAAGTGCCGCTCCACCCAGGTATTACGGACGTCGTCCAGTTTGACGTAATTGATGATCACGCCCACCAGACCGGTAATGCCTCCTACGAAAAACGACAGCGCCTGAAGGATGTAGACCACCACCGCCAGGTTACGCGCCGGATCACTTCGGCGGGAGGCGGGGTCCGTGTCGGCAGGAATAAACTCCGGTTCAGCCAAGACAAGTCTCCTATTGATCTATTAATCGGAGTCTACCACAGCCCCCGTGGCCGAAAATCCCGCCGCGGTCAGTGATTGTCCGGACGGTAGCCCAGGCGGAAACCGCCCCAATGCTTGCCATTCACATAAATAGGTACGGAGAGATCATGCATGATTTCGCCGGTATCCCTGCGATAGGTTTGCAAAAGCATGTTCTCGGTGTGCGTGCCACAACGAATGCCCGTTCGGTCGTTGAACAGCCGCTTGCTCCGGCTCTTGACCAGATCCACCTTCGGATCTCCGGTCGGTGCGTGGGCGAAATCCCTGTTGTGGGTCGGTACATACCCGTCAGGCGCAGCGGCTATGGCAAAGACAATGGCCTCATGGGCGTTTTTCACCTGCTCCTGGATGGTCGGCAGGTATTGATCGGTAAATTTGTCAAAGCTGCTTGAGTACTTTGGCGGGTGCGTGTTCGGGATGGGAGTCCGGCTCTTGTCGAACAGCGCGCTTTCTGAGAGCTTGCCATCCCGGATTGCCTGCTCGAACATCTGGCCGATCTGGTCAGCGCCCGCTCTGGCCTGATCGAAGAACGGCCGGTGATAACTGGCTTCGCTGTTCAGGGCAAATGAAGCATTGGCTTTTTCCGCAAGCTCCATCAAAGTAGCAGCCTGCTCCGCCAGCGAGGAAACGCTGGTATCGCTCTCGGAAATCTGGTCACGCACCGTTTCAATGGCGGAGAACACCTGGGCCAGACTCTGCTCGTTGTTCTGATCTATTTCGGCTATCCGGGCAACCTGCTGCTGGACCCGATCAGATTGTTCGCTGATCTGTTCCAGACGCTCACCCACGCTTTCCACAGACGTCAGGCCCTCCTCAATGCTGCGGGCAAGATCTTCAATGCGGGATACAATCAGTGTGGTATCGGACCGTATTTCCTCGAGGGTTTCCGCCACTTCACCGGTCGCCTGGGCCGTGCGGCCCGCCAGCTGACGCACCTCATCCGCCACCACGGCAAATCCGCGACCCTGATCACCCGCACGGGCGGCCTCAATGGCCGCATTGAGTGCAAGCAGATTGGTTTGCTCGGCAATACCCTGAATGGTGGCGGTCACGCCCTGGATCTTGTTGGATTTCTCGTTCAGCTCCTGGATCAGCCGGAGATTCTCACCGGACTGCTGGTGTACCGCGCGCACACTATCGATGGCCGAGACCAGCGCTTCGCGCCCCTCGGTACTGACCTGCTTATTCTGGAGAGCCATGGTGGCGGCATCGGTCGCCTGCTCGGAGGATTCCCGCACGGTCTCGGTAATCTGGCCCGCGTAATCGGCCATCTGGGCGGTTTCTTCAACCTGACGGTCCAGCCGGATCTTGAGCTGGTCTGCGGCAAAGGAGACCTGGGCGGCGGAAATAGCGTTCCTGTCAGCGCTTCCGGAGAGGGTTTCCACCAGAGCCCGCCCGGCTTTCGCATCGGAAAGCAGCTGCCGGCAATGGGCCCGGAGCGGATGATCTTCTGCCAGGGTGCCCTTATCCAGAGCCCTGAGACCGCGTTCGGCAGGCTCCAGCACCCGGATGACCAGAAAGCCGGCGGCGGCTGCAAGGCCAACCACCAGTCCAACCAGTATTGATGCCGGTTCAAGGCCTAGCAAAGGCGCCACCACTGCACTGATGACCGCAAGAACAACAGCACTCACCACCCCCAATATTATTGAAGCCCGATCCAGCAACCCCATAGGAACCTCTTCTTTATCGTTGCTTCTACCAATATTTTGTTATTTAAGGCCATCATGGAGACTAATAAATTGATATGAGTTTATAACTCATACTTTAGTGTATGTAACTGGCTTATCGGCAGGAAAAGGGGTTTCTGAAACAAAAAACCGCAAACCCGACTCACTCTGTTACCAAGTGGGCAGGGCTTGCGGTGTTTAGCGCGTTTTTAGCTATTAATCCCGGGATTTATCGCACAGCCAGGTTGGCAGCCCCGCTGATATCCGAGGCATAATCCATTATGTGATAGATCATGTTCTGCTCGTTGGTGCCCGTTACCAGATGGGCACCCGGCCCCCTGGCATAAATGCCCACATCCTCACCGGCATGTGTCTCGCTGCCCAGTGGCACCAATGACTCCTGGTGGAAGCCCGGCGTGGTGGTGTCAACGTTGGTCAGGTCCTTTCGGCCGGCGTTGATGGGGTCGCCATAGGTACGGTCCGCATCGGT
The DNA here is from genome assembly GCF_900112835.1 of Marinobacter sp. DSM 26671. Lineage (NCBI taxonomy): Bacteria > Pseudomonadati > Pseudomonadota > Gammaproteobacteria > Pseudomonadales > Marinobacteraceae > Marinobacter > Marinobacter sp. DSM 26671. Next base: position 291,913 of record NZ_FONF01000005.1, read on the forward strand.
CTCGCTTCCATAGTCGCGCATGCCGAGGCCATTGGCATACCCCAGGGTGGTGTATGGCAGATCATCCGACGCCAGTTCAGGCTGCTCCGCCCCAATGCTCACCACCTTACCGAGAATGGGGTTGCCGCGCTTGGGATAACCGGCCATCGTGAACACATGGCTGTGATCAGCGGTGACAATAATCAGGGTATCCTCCGGGTTGGTTTGATCCGCGGCCACTTTTACGGCTTCGGCCAGTTCAATGGTATCGGTTAAGGCGCCATTGGCACTGCCGGCGTGGTGGGCGTGGTCAACGCGGCCCGCTTCGACGGTCAGGAAAAACCCGTCCGGATCGTTATCCAGAATGTCGATGGCCTTGGCAGTCATCTCACTCAGTGACGGCTCACCGGCAACATCGTTGCCACGGTCAGCCTCGTACTGCATGTGCGACTCGTTGAACAGGCCGAACAACCTGGACGTGGTTGCGGCGTTGACGCTGTCGAAACCGGCCTTGTCATACACGTATACGCCTTGTGGATACTGAGCCTGCCACTCGGTGACCAGGTTGCGGCCATCGGTGCGGTCGCCTTCGACACTGGATCGCGCATCCGGGCTGTTGAACCTGGCATCATTTGGCAGGAAGTGGCGACGGCCGCCGCCCATGACCACG